>NZ_VOHR01000670.1 GCF_009192725.1 Segeticoccus rhizosphaerae
ACCGACCTGCTGCGCGACTGGGCCGGGACCGGCGCCGGTGGGGCCGACCTGCTCCGCGTCGCGGGCGTGGGGGCGGGCAGCGCCAACCTGGTCAACAACCTGCCTGCCTACCTGGCGCTGGAGCCGGTCGCCGACACCGACCCCAACCGCCTCGCGGCGCTGCTGGTCGGCGTCAACTGTGGCCCGCTCATCACGGTCTGGGCCTCGCTGGCCACGCTCCTGTGGCGGGACCGCTGCCATCGTGCGGGGGTCCGGGTGTCATTGCGACGCATGGGGATCGAGGGGGCCGTGTGTGCCGTGGCAGCGGTCAGTGCCGCCACCCTGGCGCTGGCCCTGGGGTGACCTAAGACGGCGTCGACTGCCCCGGCTCGCTCGCCTCGCCCACCGCCGCCCCGAGGTCCTCGACCGGATCCACCTTGGACAGCAGCGGGATCCGGCGGATCGGCCGGCTGACCGTGGGCAGCACCGCCGCGCCTACCAGCATCCCGGCGGCCAGGCCCGTCTCGAGGAGCCCGATCACCGACGGTGCGACCGCGCGCTGTTGCAAGGCGATGATCAACGTCAGCAGAAGCCCGTTGGCACCGAAGTTCAATGCGGCAGAGGTGACGAAGATCGGCTGCAGCGCCTCGTGCCGCCAGATGAAGGCGAGGCCCGCGCGGATCGAGGCCCGCAGTGGCTCGCGCGGCCCGGGCGGCTGCGACGGCGCTCCGAGTCGCGCGCGGAC
>NZ_VOHR01000671.1 GCF_009192725.1 Segeticoccus rhizosphaerae
GTTTCATGGGATCTGTATCCTTTCGAATTTCAGCACAACGATCCACCTCGACAGGCTTAGGACTACCTAACGAGATTGGTTAATGCGATCAGCAGAAAAGATCCTCATTTTCATTATTTTTCTATCGTTTAATTGGTTAATAGAGATTTGGGTTACATCGTTTTACGACCTCACCTGTTTACCAAGAGGAGGTCTGCGGCATCGCCCTGCACCCGCAGGCTACGCCCCGCTTTCGACGATGCTTGTGAAATGGAAAACAAGCGGACCGCCCCCCTTCGCGAGGGGCAGTAAGACGCGCCGATGGGAGAGGTTTTCGCACCCGTCATTCCGGATGCCCGTTGGCGCAAGCTTAGTTTTGCATTCTATGCGCGCCAGCCCCGAAGCCTACCAACCAAAAAGCTGATGCACCTCGGCCCTTGGCCAGCCTGCGGAACGCTTCCCTAGAGATGAGATTTGGCGTTGCCAATTCATCTTTCGGCCTTCGCCTCTGAGCCGTTCTTGTATCTCTGCCCCTGCAACCCAGGCTGCTGCGATCTTTAGTATGTGCCCTTTTAAGATAACATCAGCCTTACCCAATCGAACGGATTTTAAGCCATGCTCGGCCTCAATGGCTTTGAACTGTGATGGGGTCACATTCAGAATCTCGGACGCATCCTTTTTTGATATTCCGTGACGTGACCCCCTGATTTTCCTCCACGAGCGATTAGAGTCTGGC
>NZ_VOHR01000672.1 GCF_009192725.1 Segeticoccus rhizosphaerae
GCGCAGATCAAGCCGTATGTCGACGCGGGGTTGAACCACCTGGTCTTCCACGGTCCCGGGGGCGACCAGGAGCGGTTCCTGACCCAGTTCACCCAGGACGTCATGCCGTTGCTGCGCGAGCTTCGGTGAGCGCCGCGGTCGCCGGGCATCCGCGGCGGTCGTCCCCTCACAGCAGCGGACGGAGCAGGCGGCGGTAGGCGTCCACGTGGGCCGCGTCCGGCCCGTCGTCGGCCAGCAACCGGAAGAGCGCCGCCCGCAGCATCGCCTGCAGGCGGGCTCCACCCGTCCAGTCGTGCATCAGCCGAGGGTCCGCACCCGCCCACATGACCAGGTCGAGGACGCACACGGCATCGGCCCACAGCACGGGTCGCCAGTAGGGCGCGAAGTCGATCACCAGCGGGACGTCGGCCGCGTCCAGCAGGACGTTGCCGGCCAGATCACCGTGGACGAGCTGGTTGGCCCCGAGCGGCTCGTCGGTGCGCTCGGAGAGCAGTTCGCGGGCCAGGTCCGCTTGCGCTTCGGCGAATTCGGCAAGGTCGACGCAGCCGGCACCGAACGCGATCCGCTCCGCACGGTCCCATCGGTGCCGCGGCGGTTGCGTCGCGAGGGGCCACTCCGCGACTGCCTGCGCGAGCTCGGCGTGCAGGAGGGAGCCGGTGGCGCGGACGACGTCGGCGTGGGCGCAGTCGCGGCTTCCCGGCTCGTAG
>NZ_VOHR01000673.1 GCF_009192725.1 Segeticoccus rhizosphaerae
AGCTCGGGGCGCTGCTCGAGGGCGGCCGCCAGCCAGCCGTCGAACCAGGCGGCCGTGAGGGCGGCGTTTTCGTGGCCGAGCCGCCACGGGCTGGCTGCGGCGGTGACCTCGGCGCCCCTGGCCGTGAACGCCTCGATCGTCCTCCGGACCGCCCCTGGGCCGAGCAACCGGTGGCCGCCGACTGGCCGTTGCTGGTGTGCGTTGAAGGCCTCGGAGATCGGCTGGTCCCACCGGTCGGGCGGGTCGAGCCGGACCCGGCCGGTGACGGTGAGGTTCAGCAGCACCGGACACCCGGCGTGCACGCAGGAATCCACCAGGCGTTCGAGCTCGGTCGTGGTCAGCACGTCCAGCAGGGCCGAGGCGGTGACCAGCCCGCCGGTGGCAAGCTGCCGCGCCGACATCCGGGTGACGTCGACCCGCCGGGTCTCCATGGTGACCGCGGAACCGTCGGTGGCGCGGGGCAGCGGGCGAGTCGCCGCCACCCCGAGCAGGTCCGCGTCACGGTCGCACAGCACCCAGTGCTGCGGTCCGGGCAGCCGGGGAGCGAGCCAGCGCAGCATCGCCCCGGTGCCGCAGCCGAGGTCGTGGACGGTCAGCGTCCCGGAGGGCGACAGACCCCGGGCGAGCTGGTGGACCAGGCCGGTCGAGCGGGCGGCCGCGTCGGCGGGTTCGCGGAGCGCCAACCAGTCCGGCGTCGCCCGCGCCC
>NZ_VOHR01000674.1 GCF_009192725.1 Segeticoccus rhizosphaerae
GCGTCCGTGCGGCGTGGGGTCACCGGCGGGTGGACGCGGGATCTGCGCGACCTGGCCCGGGCGGCCAGTGCGCTGGTGCACCAGTGAGTGGGGCCGGGGCGGCGCCCGCCCTGACCGGCATGCAGGTCAACCTGTTCTGTCATGACGTCGAGTCGTGCCGGGCGTTCTACACGCGTCTGGGTCTGCTCGAGCGGTTCCGGGCCCCCGCCGAGGGTCCGGTGGAGCACGTCGAGATCGAGGCGGCGGGCACCCGGATCGGTCTCACGTCCGCCGAGGCCGCCAACCGGCTCGCCGGGCTCGGCGTCGTGCCGCGTTCACCGGTGAGCACCGAGCTGGTCCTCTGGTGTCTGGACGTGGAGGCGCTGCACGGGAGCGCGCTCGGGGCGGGGGCGACCGAGGTGACCGCGCCGACGGACTCGCCGGACGGACGCCTGCACTACAGCTGGGTGCGCGACCCGGAGGGTCACCAGGTCAAGTTCGTCCAGCCGCTCTGAGGTCGTGACGCCATCGAGTCGCACACCTCGCGGCGAGCAGCACAGCTCTACCCTGTGCCGCTCATCGACAACGGTGCCGCTCGAAGCCAGGGGATCCGGGCGGAAGGTCTAGGGAAGCGCTGATCAACATGCCATTCCCGGCGTGGTCGGCGGCTGACGGCAGTGGACGCGGTCAGGAACGGGTCTGGGAGTGGCTCCCTACCTCT
>NZ_VOHR01000675.1 GCF_009192725.1 Segeticoccus rhizosphaerae
GGGCGGGGGCCGCGCTGCGGTCCGGCGCAGGTGTGGCCCACCGCGCCGTCGTGGGCAGCGGCTCACTGGTGCACCGGCCGAGGATGCGCGCGATGGCGTCACGCTCGGGCGGGGTGACCCACAGGTGATAGCGATGTTTCACCGCGACCTGCCTCGCGACATACAGGCATCTGATCGCCTTGTTGGAGGGGAGCCAAGTGGCGGCGTCGCCGTCCTGCTTCTGCATGTTCGCACGGCCCTGGACGGCCCAGAGGTTGAGCGGATCGCCGGCGAGGTCCTGCCGCCGGTCGGCGGACAGCTGCTGCCCACCGGTCTGCCAGGCGTTGCTGAGCGCGACGACGTGGTCGATCTGCACCTGGCTGCTGGTGCCGACGCCACGGGCGAAGGCGATGGTGGTGCCGGTGTAGGGGTCGGCGAGCGTGCCCGTGAGCACGACGCAGCCGTAGGTGCCGGGTTTCAGGTGGACGCGACGCAGGTCGCGGCGCAGCACGTCGTTGCGGGTGTCGCAGCCGTTGTGACCGCCCTGCACGCTCACGTCATCGGTCCAGGCCGAGCCGAATCGGGCTCGGTCGTAGCCGGTCTTGGGCGCCCTGCCCTTGACCGGCAAGGTGGCGAGGATGGCCAGCGCGGTGCCCGGGCGGGCGGTGGCCGGTGGCTTGTTGACCGGCGTCGCCGACGTCGCCCGCTCCGTGCGGCGC
>NZ_VOHR01000676.1 GCF_009192725.1 Segeticoccus rhizosphaerae
CTGGTGCTGCGCGAAGTCGGGGCGATGGTGCTCGTCGGCGTCCCGGCCGGTGCCGTGCTGACCCTCGTGCTGTCGTGGCTGGCCCGGCGCTACTGGCTGCCTGTCCCGGCGCCCTTCGAGTGGCGCCTGCCCGCGTGGGTGGCCCTGCTCCTCGCGGCGGTCGTGCTGCTGGGCACGGCCTTCATGGCCGTACTGCGCGTTTCGCGCGAACCGGTCGCCTCGCTGTTGCGGCGGGTGCCGGCGCGACGGGTCGGATGGCGGGTCGGTGCGGCCGATGCGGTGGTCGTCGCGGTGGCGATCGTCGCAGTCGTCAACGTCACCTCGGGCAGCGCGCAGGGACCGCTGGCCCTGGCGACCCCCACCCTTCTGGCCGTCGCCGTGGGACTGGTCCTGGCCCACCTGGTCGTGCCGGTGGCCACCGTCCTGGGCCGTTCGATGCTGGCCCACGGACACCTGGGCACGGGCCTGTCCGCACTCCAGATCGCGCGTCGTCCCGCGACCCGACGGGCCGTCGCTGTCCTCACCGTCTCCACCGCACTGCTCGTCTTCGCCGCCAACGCCCTGGTGATCGGGGCCCGCAACCGCAGCGACAGCGCCCAGCAGGTCGTCGGCGCCGCGCGCGTGGTGACCGTCGACCGCCCCGCCCTGTCGGAGGTGCGCCGCGTGCTGGACCGGCTCGACCCGAGCG
>NZ_VOHR01000677.1 GCF_009192725.1 Segeticoccus rhizosphaerae
AGCGCCGGGGCGACCTCGAGCCCCGGTTCGGCCCGGGATCGGCCCGGGCCCACGCCGAGCGGGCCCACCGGCTCGAGCTGGCCCTCCCGAGGCTGCGGACCGACGTCGACGACGACGAGGGCCTCACCGCTGCCTCCACTCTCGGCCTCGGTCCGCACACCCGCGGCGTCCTCGCCGGCCGGCGCTAGCCTGAGCACATGCAGGCGAGCGTGCACCACTTCGACCCGTCCACCGGGAGCGGCAGCGTGCTGCTCGACGACGGTCGCGAGGTGCCTTTCGACACCGATGTCTTCGCCAGGAGTGGGCTGCGCCACCTCCGCACCGGCCAGCGGGTCTCGGTCGTCCTCGGCGAGGGTGCCTTGACCCGCTTGTGGATCCGAGGGATCGGCGACGGCGAGGCGATCCGCTAGTCCGCCAGCCCACCCGACGCGACGAGGACCGGCACCGTGGCGGTGCCGGTCCTCGTCGTGGCAGTTCGGGTCAGCGGGCGCGTGCAGTCCGCTTGGTCGTCGACTTCTTGGCAGTGGACTTCTTCGCCGTGGTCTTCTTGGCCGTCGAACGCGCCGGCGTGGCCTTCGTGGTCTTCCTGGCGGTCGACTTCTTGGCCGCCGGGGTGGCCTTGGCGGTGGACTTCTTCGCCGTGGTCTTCTTGGCGGTCGAGGTCGCCTTCTTCGTGGCCGCCTTCT
>NZ_VOHR01000678.1 GCF_009192725.1 Segeticoccus rhizosphaerae
ACCGTCGACCGCCCCGCCCTGTCGGAGGTGCGCCGCGTGCTGGACCGGCTCGACCCGAGCGGGCGTGAGCTCACGCCGGTCGTGCAGGTCCAGCCGCCAGGGCCGGAGGCGAGCACCGTGGAGGCCGTGGTGCCCGACCAGTTCCGCCGGATCGCCCTGTTCCCGGGCGCACCCGAGGCCGCTGCGGCGTTGCCGCGCCTGGTCCCGAAGACCGCGCCACCGCGACGGGTCCGAGGCACCAGCATCTCCGCGAAGGTGTCGACGAGCGGGATGGTGCCGTCTCCCGGGAGCCCGGTCGAGCTGCGGCTCCAGCTCCTGACTGCGGACAACGAAATGAGGACCGTCATCCTCGGCAACCTGCCGTACCGGGGGTCACGCGCGACGGTGCTGCACGCACTGCTCCCCTGCCGCACCGGCTGCACGGTCACCGGGCTGACCCTGGACATGGGCATCGGCGCGTCCGACCTGGGTGGGCGGTTCGTCCTCTCGAAGGTCCGCACCTCCGACCAACCGCACGTCTGGCTGGGCTCGGCGTCCGAGTGGTACCCCGTGGACGGATCGGACGGCGACGGGCGGATGGCCGCCGCCTCGGCCGCGCCGGCCGGGGTGCTGGCCGTGGACTACGTCGCGGTCGCCGGGCCCGAGCTGACCATGACCCACCGGTGGGTTCCGAGTGACCTCCCGG
>NZ_VOHR01000679.1 GCF_009192725.1 Segeticoccus rhizosphaerae
CTCGCGCCGGGACTCCTTCGCGGTCGGGGCGCCCGAACTGGCCTGGTCCGCACCGGCGTCCTGGCCGTCGCCGCCCTGGGCCCAGGCTGGCGGCGGTGTGCTGGCGGCGACCTCGCCCCAGTCACTGCGTTCCTGCCCGGCCCAATCTCCGGAGCCCGGGCTCAGCCCGGAGGCCTGCGCCGACGTGGTCCCTCTCCGCCCAGCAGCTCCCTGACCCTTCTGCGTCGGGGGGTCACCCGGAGCGGTCGTCGACCGATCCGGCCGCGAGCTGCCGGACGGGGGTGCCGTCGCCTCGGCGACGGACTCCCCCGGCGCAGCCTGTCCGGGGGTGGGCGGCTGCCCCTCGACGGTGGTGTCGAGGCCGAGGACCTCGATCAGGGCCTGGCGCACGATCTCGGCGTGCTGGCCCCGGCGGAACGTCTCGGCGATGCCCACCGTGCCGATGCCCAGCAGCAGTCGCTGGCCGTTGTAGTCGAGCACCTGCGCGTGCTGGCTGAGCAGGGTCCAGGTCACCCGCTTGATGCTGAAGATCTTGTCGAGGACGTCGGGCCACGAGCGACGGATCGCCTCGGTGTCGAGTCCTCCCGGCGCCGAGGCGGCGGGCCGGTCGTCCGCCGTGGGCGCACCTGGTCCGGGGTCCGCAACGGGCGCGGACGCCCCGGACCGCTGGTCGGGGGCCG
>NZ_VOHR01000068.1 GCF_009192725.1 Segeticoccus rhizosphaerae
GGCTCGTCGGGTACGCCGGAGCGGGGCCACCGCTGCAGCGCCGTGGCGAAGGCGTCCTGCAGCGCGTCCTCGGCCAGGTCGAGCTGGTTGGTGCTGCGCACGAGCGCGGCGAGCACCCGCACCCGTTCGGTGCGGAACACCTGCTCGACGGCCGCCCGACCACCGTCCCCAATCACCCTGTCAGCGTACGAGCGTTCCCGCTCGCCGGCTCGGCCTTTTCAGGCCGTGGGCAACCGCCCGGACGCGCTCAGCCGCTCCAGGACCCGGTCGAGGGGCAGCGCGTATGCCGTGTGGCCGCGGTAGCCGGTGGTGGTCACCGCGTGCACAAGTGACGAGACCAACGCCTCCTCGACCGCCTCCATGGTTGCCGCAAACACCGGGTTGAGCTCGGGGTCCGGCATGGGAGGGGCGTCGGCCGAGGTGCTGAAGGCGATGGCGTAGTCACCACTGCCATGCGCGAAGTCGGCGCCCACCCGATCCATCGCGACGATCGCTCGGCGGGCGACCCGGCTGAGCTGCCGGGCATCCACCGGTGCGTCTGTGACGACGACGATCATGCACGAGTTCCCTTGCCGAGATTGATCTTCCGTCGCCTGGGCCGCCGCTGCTGAGTCCCCCGCGTCCGCGACTCCCGTGGTCTCGGCCGGTGACGGGGCGATGCCCTCCAGGAGCTCGGCGGACGGCATACGAACACCGTCGATCCGCAGCGTGCCGCCGAAGTTGGACTGCACGAGGGCTCCGACGGTCCACCCGCCCGCACCCTCCCGGGCGACGCGTGAGGCGGTGCCGATGCCGCCCTTGAAGCCGAGCGCACAGGTGCCGGTGCCGGCCCCCACGCAGCCCTCGTCGACCGGTCCTGGACGGGCCGACTCGAGCGCGTCCAGGACGTGCCGCTCGCGCACCGGCCGGGTTCTGATGTCGGACAGGTAGGCGTCGTTCGTCTCGCCCACCAAGGGGTTGACCGTGACGACCTGCTCCCGCCCGGGCCTCGTGAGCTCGTGGGTCACCAGGGCGTCGGCCACCCGGTGGACCGACAGGGTGCTGGTCAGCAGGATCGCGGTCTCGAGGGTGCCCAGCTCGTCCACCTGGGTCGAGCCGACCAGCTTGCCGTGGCCGTTGCCGACCGCCACTGCCGCGGGCAACGTGTGCCGCCGCTCGTCCAGCTGGGTGGGCACGATCGCGGTGACGCCGCTGCGGATGTCGCCGTCGGAGAGCGTGGTGTGCCCGACGTGGATGCCGGGGACGTCGGTGATCGAACCGAGAGGCCCGGTGGGCAACGTGCCGATCGTCAAGCCGTGCGCGGACGCCGAGAGACCCATGGCCCCAAGGCAACCACAGGTGGGAAGGTGCGGCACGGCCCTGTGCCGCAACAACGCGGGGAGAGGGCCGACTGCGGGAGGTACGGTGCGAGGTGTGAGCGCGAAACGGGCTGGGCCGGTCGGCGGTGAGACGTCGCAGACCCTCGACCGCGGGCTGGCGATCCTGCAGCTGCTGGCCGACCGCGAGCACGGTGCGGGGATGACTGTCACCGAGCTGGCCTCGGCGCTGGGTGTGGGCCGTCCGGTCGTCTACCGGCTCGTGGCCACGCTCGAGGCGCGCGACTTCGTGACGCGACGCGAGGACGGCCGGATCCGTCTGGGACTCGGGCTGACTCGCATGTCGGCCTCGGTGCTGCCGCTGCTCCGGGACGCGTCGTTGCCCACTTTGCGCGCCCTTGCTGACGCGGTGGGCGCCACCGCCCACCTCACCATCGTCGAGGGCGGCGACGCGTTCGCCTTGTCGGTCGTCGAGCCGACCTGGACCGACTACCACGTGGCCTACCGCATCGGCAGCCGGCACGCCCTCGACCATGGTGCCGCCGGGAAGGCGATCCTGGGTGCCCGAGTGGGGCGGACGTCATACGTGGTCACCGACGGTGAGCTGCAGTCGGGGGCGCACGGCGTCGCTGCACCCATCGTCGGGCTGGCCGGGCTCGAGGCGTCCGTCGGGGTCGTCTCGATGGGGCCGCTGGACGAGCAGAAGCTCGGGCCGCAGGTGGTCTCGGCGGCCGCCCGGATCGCCCGCGCCCTGCGCTGAGCGGTGACCACGGCGGCGACGAGCCGCGATCAGGGGGGCTGCGCCGAACCGCCCTCCTGCGCTGGATCCTTGCCGTCCCCTGGACCCGCCTGCGCCGGTGCGGCCAGCTGGACCAGGGGGAGGGTGCGGTAGGGGATCTGGGTGGCGAGGGCGATGACCGTCGCGGCGCGCTCCACCTGGTCGACGGCGACGACGCGGTCGATGACGTGCTGCAGGTGGGCGTTGTCCTGCGCCACGACGCGGATCATCAGGTCGCCCTGGCCGGTGATGGTGTGTGCCTCGAGGACCTCCGGGATCCGCCGCAGGTGCGCGACGACGGGGTCGTGGCCGCGGCTCTGCCGGATCTCCAAAGTGCAGAAGGCCGTCACGGGATAGCCCATCGCCGACGGCTCGACGTGGGGTGCGAATGAGGTCAGGACCCCGCGCCGCTCGAGCCGGTCGAGCCGGGCCTGCACGGTGCCGCGTGCCACCCCCAGGGTGCGGGATGCCCCGAGCACCCCGATGCCCGGCTGCTCGGTGAACACGGTGATGATCCGGGTGTCGAGGGGGTCCAGTCCGTCGTTGTCAAGCATGGACAGATTGTCCAGCAGGAAGGAGTCTCGTGCCAACAGGTTGCGCATCGTGACCAGAGCAGAGTGGCACAGTTGTGCAGCGACGGCACGGTGGCACACAGTGCGGTCATGACCGACACCATCCCCCTCACCGACCAGGAGCGGCAGGCCGACCTCGACCTGAACCAGCTCAAGCAGCTCGTGGGCCTCGTGGAGTACGACGAGACCAAGGACGTGTTCCCCGTCACCGGCTGGGACGCCATCGTCTTCGTCGTGGGCAATGCCACGCAGGCCGCGCACTACTACCAGTCCGCCTTCGGCATGGAGCTCGTCGGCTACAGCGGCCCCGAGACCGGCAACCGCGACCACAAGTCCTTCGTGCTGAAGAGCGGCTCGATCAAGTTCGTCATCAAGGGCGGCGTCGACCCGGACAGCCAGTTGCACGACCACGTCCGCGCGCACGGTGACGGTGTCGTCGACATCGCGCTCGAGGTGCCCGACGTCGACAAGTGCATCGCGCACGCCCGCTCGGTCGGCGCGACCGTCGTGCAGGAGCCCGAGGACATCACCGACGAGCACGGGACCGTCCGCATCGGTGCCATCGCCGCCTACGGCGACACCCGTCATACCCTCGTCGACCGCAGCCGGTATGACGGGGTCTACCTGCCCGGCTACGTCGAGCGGTCGTCCGGTTACGTCAAGCGCGACGGGCAGCCGACGCGCTACTTCCAGGCGCTCGACCACGTCGTCGGCAACGTCGAGCTCGGCCACATGGACGAGTGGGTCGCCTTCTACAACAAGGTGATGGGCTTCGTGAACATGGCGGAGTTCATCGGCGACGACATCGCCACCGACTACTCGGCGCTGATGTCCAAGGTGGTCGCGAACGGCAACCACCGGGTGAAGTTCCCGCTCAACGAGCCGGCGCCGGCCAAGAAGAAGAGCCAGATCGACGAATACCTCGAGTTCTACCGCGGCGCCGGTGCCCAGCACCTCGCGCTCGCGACGAACGACATCCTGCGGACCGTGGACCTGATGCGCGCGGAGGGCGTCGAGTTCCTCAACACGCCGGACTCCTACTACGAGGACCCCGAGCTGCGCGCGCGCATCGGCGAGGTCCGTGTGCCGATCGAGGAGCTGCAGAAGCGCGGCATCCTGGTCGACCGTGACGAGGACGGCTACCTGCTGCAGATCTTCACCCGCCCCGTGCAGGACCGGCCGACGGTGTTCTTCGAGCTGATCGAGCGGCACGGCTCGCTCGGGTTCGGCAAGGGCAACTTCAAGGCGCTCTTCGAGGCGATCGAGCGTGAGCAGGACAGCCGCGGCAACCTCTGAGCCAGAAGGCTTTTCGCGGGAGTATGACGGGTGGTCCCGGCGCCGACGCGGCGCCGGGACCGCTCACGTCGGCGGAGATGATGCCTGCTCGTCGGTCAGGTGCGGGAGAACGCCTGCGGCCAGGCGTTCCAGCTGGTCGCGGTTCTCGGCCACGGTGCCGCCCACCGGGTTGAGCAGGATCAGCTCGGCTCCGGCGGCGCGCACCTCATCGAGCCCGCGCACCACGTCCTCCGGCGTGCCGAAGACCGGCACCTCCTCGATGCCCTTCATGCGCCCATAGATGCGGCGCAGTCCGGTCATGACCAGGTCACGGGCACGGCCCGGGTCCTCGTGCACGGCGAGGTAGACCCGCTTGCCGATCGTGAATCCGTCGGCGGGCTTGCCCTGCTCCGCCAGCTCGCGGCGCAGGACGGTGACCTGCTCGGCGAAGGCGGCCGTGCTCGTGGATCCGGCTCCCAGGAACGCGTCGCCGAGCCTGACGGCCCGGGCCAGTGCCCGAGGAGCGCTGCCACCGAACCAGATCGGCGGATGCGGCCGCTGCACCGGCTTCGGCTGGATGGGCAGGTCGTCCACCTGACGGAAGCGTCCGGCAAGTGTGACTCGGGGCTCGTCCGACCACGCCGCCTTCATCAGCTCGAGTCCCTCGCTGAACCAGGAGATGAAGGACGTCCCGTCGACGCCGAAGGCCTCGAACCTGCGGAACCCGCCGCCGGGCGAAACCCCGACGTCGAGTCGTCCGTGGCTCATCCGGTCCACGGTGGTGATGGCCGCGGCCAGCTGGAGCGGGTCGTGCTGGGTGGTGACCAGCACCGCGACGCCCAGCCTGAGACGCTCGGTGCACGCGGCGGCATACGCGAGCAGCTCCAGGGGCGCGAGCATCGGGGTCGGCCCGATCGCCTGCTCCATCACCCAGCCGCTCTCGAAGCCGAGCTCCTCGCAGCGAGCCAGGTAGGACTTCAGCCCATCGGCGTCGAAGCGGTCCTGGTCGACCTGCGGGATGGAGATCGCGAGGCGCATAGTGCGACGCTACTCCGAGGAGCTGTCGCCGGAGGCCCGCGTGGTCGGTCAGGGCCCGGGCGCTGGGTCGCGTCGCCGACCAGTCATTCGACCCCGTTTGAGAGGATCAACCCATGACGCAACCCTCCGGGTGGTACGACGACCCGAACGACCCCACACAGGTCCGCTACTGGGACGGGGTCGTCTGGACCGACCGGACGTCACCGAAGCTCAACCCCAACGTCGAGCGCTCGTCGATCGGCTCCCCGTCGCCGACAGAGACCGGGACAGGGGACGCTTCCCAGGAGAGCAGGGGAACGGGCCGGCCGTCTCCGTGGTCGGCTCCCGGCCAACAGGCAGGTGGATCTCACCCGCAGGGGGGCGGACCCTTCCGGCAGGGCGGTGACGCCTATCGGCCGGCTCCGCAGTACGGGCGGCAGGGCTTCTACGCCGCACGTCCCACGACGCCGGACGGACAACCGCTCTCGGGCTGGTGGCGCCGGGTCGTGGCGAGGATCGTCGACGGCATCATCGTCGCCCTCATCACCATCCCCTTCACGTTCTGGGCCTACGGACCGGTCGAGGACTCGGCGCAGAGATGGGTCGACGACGTGCTGCAGGCCGCGCGCGCCGGCTCCACGCAGACGCCCCCGATTCCTGGCGATGTGCTTCGCTACGTCGCCATCATCTCGGCGATCTCCTTCGTGCTCTACGGAATCTACGAGGTCTTGCTCCTGTCGCGGACGGGCTCGACGCCCGGCCGCCGGCTGGTGGGCATCAGCGTGCGGCTGCGGGACCAGCCGGGACCGCCACCGGTCCGCGCGATGATCGAGCGTTACCTGGTCAAGGAGGGGCCGGTGATCGTGGGCATGCTGCCGACCATCGGGATCTTCGCGTCACTGTTCATGCTGGTGAACTACCTGTGGCCACTGTGGGACCCGCACAAGCAGGCGCTGCACGGGAAGCTGGTCAAGACGAATGTCGTGCTGGGCCCCCAGCCGAGGCGCGGATCGCGGCCAGACGGCTCAGCCGCTGGTCACCACTAGCGCGACCCGGGCTGAAGGCTGCGGGGGGGGGTGACCCGAGAACGCCGACTGGTCAGCGGCCCATCCCTTGAGCGCCGAGGCGTCGGACGAGGTGCCAAGAGCCAGGAAAGACGCCGGAGCAGGCCAGGACCTTGATCAGGTCGCCGACCAGGAAGGGCACCACGCCGAGGGTCAGAGCGGTCGCCAGACCGAGGTGCGCGGTGGCCATCAGCCACGGCACGCCCACTGCATAGATCGCCAGGTTGCCCAGGACCATCACGCCCGCGGTGTGGACCGGGCTCTGAGTCGCACCGCGCTCGGCCAGCCGCCCGACCACCGCAGCCGCGAGGATGAAGCCGAGGACGTAGCCGAACGACTTGCCGCCGAACCCGGACCCGCCCTCGGCGAACCACGGCACACCGGCGATGCCCATCACGGCATACAGCATCATCGAGATCAGACCGCGCGCTGAGCCGAGGCTGGCACACACGAGCAGCACGCCGAAAGTCTGCATGGTGAGCGGCACCGGCGTGAAGGGGAGTGGGATGGCGATCTGGGCCAGGACTCCGACCAGGCCGGCGCCGGCGGTCACGAGGGCGGCGTCGCGGACGGCTCCTCCGGGGACGACGTCTGCCAGCACTCTCGAGCTGGCGGTGTTCATCGACATGGTTCGCCTTTCTGGGCTGCGTGTGCTGACCGTACCGAGGCACGATGGCGCTGTCTGCCGGCGTCCAACCGCTGGTCGCCCGAAACTGTCGAGCGAGGCGTCCCCGGCGGGCCTAGGTTAGCGGGGTGCACTCGAGACACGAACAGGTGTGGACCGAGCGGCTGCTCATGCGCCGATGGCACGTCCTCAACTCTCCCTCGCAAGTGGTGATGCGACGGCGGCGGGACGTCCTGCGAAGTGGTCGCCCCGGCAGCCACGACGCAGGACGTTGTGGCGAGGCTCCCGCTTCGGGCGTCAGCGGGCCGGCTTGATGGTGCCGGTGACCTCGCCGAGCCCGATGCGGGTGCCGTCAGGTCCGGGGGCCCAGCCGGTGATGGTGACCGTGTCACCGTCCTCGAGGAACCCACGGGTCGAGCCGTCCGACAGCGTGATCGGCTCGGTCGCGTTCACCGTCATCTCGATCAGCGAGCCGCGCTCGTCGGCGTTCTCGCCGCTGATCGTGCCGGAGGCGAACAGGTCGCCGTCGCGCAGGCTGGCGCCGTTCACGGTCATGTGGGCGACCATCTGCTCGGGCGACCAGTAGATGAGGTTGTAGGGCGGCCGCGAGATCACCGTCTTGTTGAGGCGCACCTCCAGCCGCAGGTCGATGCCCCGACCGGGCCCGTCGGTGCCACGCAGGTAGGGAAGTGGCTCCGGGTCCTGCACCGGCAGGGCCACGCGGGCGGCTTCCAGCGCCGCCATCGGCACCACCCAGGCGCCGGCGGACGAACCGAACGACTTGCCGAGGTTGGGACCAAGCGGCACCTGCTCCCACCCCTGGATGTCCCGTGCGCTCCAGTCGTTGAACAGTGTGACACCGAACAGGTGGTCGGGTGCGTCGTCCACGGTGACCCGCGTGCCCATCGGAGTCGCGCCACCCACGACGAAACCCAGCTCGGTCTCGATGTCCAGCCGCGAGCTCGGGCCGAAGGTCGGCGCCTCGTCCGCGGGAGCCTTCCGTTGTCCGGCCGGCCGGATGATGTCGGTGCCGCTGACGACCACCGTGCCGGCCCGACCGTGGTAGCCGACCGGCAGGTGCTTCCAGTTGGGCTTGAGTGGCGCCTCGCCCGGCCGCATCACCTTGCCCAGGTTGGTGGCGTGCTGCTCGCTGGCGTAGAAGTCGACGTAGTCGGCGACCTGGATCGGCAGGTGCAGCGTGACCTCCGCGAGGTCGTGCAGGTGCGGCTCGACCGCCTCCCGGTGCACCTCGTCGGTCAGGATCTCGGTCAGCCAGGCACGAGCCGTCCTCCAAGCCTCGTGCCCGAGGGAGAGAAAGGCGTTGAGGCTCGGCGTCTGCCAGACCGCAGCAAGGTCCGGCCCCTCACCGACGCCCACCTTCTCCCGCCCGATCGCCGCGACTGCCCCGGCGTCCAGCACCCGATCACCGATGCGGACGCCGACGCGCCGCTCGCCCCCCGTGGGCGAGAACACGCCATACGGCAGGGTGTTGATGCCGAAGGGATGGTCGGCGGGCAGGTCGAGCCAGCTGGTCGTCATACCGGGTTCCTTGTCGTTGTCGTCGGGTCAGCGGGTCGCGGTGAGCAGGCCGAGCTCGTCGAGCTCACCGATGGGGTCGAGGACACCACAGCATCCGTATGCCGTGAAGAACCCTCGCACGACGCTCGCCTCGGCATCGCTCATGCGGGTGATGATGTCGAGGAGCGCAGCCGGATCCCTCGAGCAGACCAACGAGGCCAGCTCGTCGACATCGCCGCCGTCGATCGCGAACCGGGTGGCGGCCAGCACGCCGAGCAGGCCGTGCTGTTCCTCGCCGTCCTCGGTAGTGTGGGCGAGGACGTGGTGCAGTCCGCCGGTGAGCTTGAAGCTCAGGTCGAGGTCGAGGCAGTCGCGGATGAAGCTCGCGAGCTCCTCGGCCGTCGGCACCGGCTGGTGCGGTGTGGAGCCGGTGCGGAACTTGGCCTGCAGCCGGACGCTCTCGCCCTGGGCCTCACGCAGCTGCGCCAGCGCGCGGGTGCGAGCAGTCGTCTCGCGCGGCACCTCCACGGACAGGGGCAGGTCCCAGGCCAGAGCCTCCTCCCAGTCCGGGGACCAGCCGATCTCGACGCCGGTGACTTCCAGGTCCCGCACGTCCTGCAACGTGGCCAGGGCGTCGACGACCACTTGGTGCGGCGTGCCGGGACGGGCGATGAGGCCCACACGCAGTGGGCCAGGGCGCTCCAGCTCGACAAGGTCACCGGCGGCGGACGCGGGCACCAGCAGCGGGCCGACGAGGTCGGCATGCGGGTGGTCCTGCCGCGCGAGGTGCTCGGCGACGGCGCGGTCGAGGGGCGCGAGACCCGGTGGGAAGACGGCCGCATCGTCGACGAGCCGGGCAAACAGGTCTCGCTCGGCGGGCCTCTCCGCGCGGACGGCAAAGCGCGTTGACATGTGGCGCAGGCTACTGGATGGTGAAGGTAGAGAGACACTTTCGTCCGCTCAGCGGACACTTCGTTGATGGGTTCCAGGAGGATCGAGCATGGCCTACTACCAGCGCCTCGGCAGCGTGCCGGGCAAGCGGCACACCCAGCACCGCAACCCCGACGGCGGCCTCTACTACGAGGAGCTGATGGGGGAGGAGGGGTTCTCGTCCGACTCGTCGCTGCTCTACCACCGCGGCATCCCGTCGCAGATCAGCGACGCCCGCGCTTGGGACCTCGGTGACCTCGACACGACCCCCAACCACCCGCTGATGCCGCGGCACCTCAAGCTGCACGACCTGTTCGAGGCGTCCAGCGCCGGTGTGGACGTGGTGACCGGCCGCCGCCTCGTGCTCGGCAACGGTGACGTGCGGATCTCGTATGCCGTCGCCGACGCCCCGAGCCCGTGGTACCGCAACGGGATCGGCGACGAGTGCGTCTACGTCGAGCGCGGCGCGGCACGAGTCGAGACGGTGTTCGGCGCGTTCGACGTCGCCGAGGGTGACTACCTGGTCATCCCACGCGCCACCACGCACCGCTGGCTCCCGGTCACCCAGGGCGACCAGGGGTATGCCGAGCCGTTGCGCGCCTACTGCATCGAGGGCAACTCGCACATCGCCCCGCCGAAGCGCTACCTGTCGCGCTACGGGCAGCTGCTGGAGCACGCGCCATACTGCGAGCGTGACCTGCGTCCGCCGCAGGGTCCGCTGCTGGCAGAGGACATCGGCGCGAAGCCGGAGGAGCCGACCGAGGTCTTCATCAAGCACCGGGGGAGCGGACCCGACTCCACCGGCGGCCTGGTCGGCACGGTCTACACCTACCCGTTCCACCCGCTCGACGTCGTGGGCTGGGACGGGTGCCTCTACCCCTACGCGTTCAACGTGGCCGACTACATGCCGATCACCGGCAAGGTGCACCAGCCCCCGCCGGTGCACCAGGTCTTCGAGGGCTCGGGCTTCGTCATCTGCAACTTCGTGCCGCGCAAGGTGGACTACCACGAGCTGTCGATCCCGGTGCCCTACTACCACTCCAACGTGGACAGCGACGAGATCATGTTCTACGTCGACGGCGACTACGAGGCGCGCAAGGGCTCCGGCATCGGCAAGGGCTCGATCTCGGTCCACCCGGGCGGTCACGCCCACGGCCCGCAGCCCGGGGCCTACGAGAACTCGATCGGCGTGCACTACTTCGACGAGCTCGCCGTCATGATCGACACCTTCCGGCCGCTCGAACTCGGTGAGGCCGGCCGTGCGGTGGACGACGGCAAGTACGCCTGGTCGTGGGTCGGGGGCAAGCGGGGCGGTGGTGGCACGGACGGCGGCAAGGGCGAGGTCTTCACCACCAGCTGACTGCCGCGTAACCCCTTCCCGTGCGGGCGGCGGACTGCGATACTGCCGAACCCCGCCTTCCTCCACACCCCAGGAGTTCCTCGATGGTCGACGCCCGATGGCACACCCGTCTCCTCGACACCCAGACGTCTCGCCGGAAGCTGCTGGCGATGGCCGTCGTCGGCGCCGCCGGTATGACGGTCGGCGCCGCAACGCGCAGCGACGCCGCTCCACCGGCGGGCGGGCACACCTATCGGCTGACCGTGCTGGGAACGACGGACAGCCATGGCAACGTCTACAACTGGGACTACTTCAAGGACGCCGAATACGACGACAGCACCCACAACGACGTGGGCCTAGCCAAGATCAGCACGCTCGTCTCGGCGATGCGCAAGGAGCGCGGCGAGCGCAACTGCCTGATGCTCGACGCCGGTGACACCATCCAGGGCACTCCGCTCGCGTACTACTACGCCAAGATCGACCCGATCACCGGTGGCGCGAAGCACCCGATGGCCTTGGCCATGAACCAGATCGGTTACGACGCCGCGGCCCTGGGCAACCATGAGTTCAACTACGGCATGGACACGCTGCGCACCTTCGAGGGCCAGCTCGACTTCCCGCTGCTCGGCGCCAACGCCGTCGACTGGAACACCGGCGAACCGGTCTTCGAGCCCTACATCATCCGGACCGTCAGGCCCGGGAACGACAAACCGATCCGGGTCGGCATCCTCGGCCTGGTCACCCCTGGAGTCGCGATCTGGGACAAACACAACGTCGAGGGCAAGGTCCGCTTCGAGGGGATCGTCGAGCAGGCGGCCCGCTTCGTGCCGCAGATGAAGGCGGCCGGCGCCGACATCGTGATCGTCTCCTGCCACTCCGGCGCCGACACGTCGAGCTCCTACGGCGACGCGCTGCCCTACCCCGAGAACGCCAGCACGCTTCTGGCGAAAGGGGTCCCGGACATCGACGCGATCCTCGTCGGCCACGCGCACGTCGAGATCGCCGAGCGGTTCGTCACCAACGAGCAGACGGGCAAGCAGGTGCTGTTGTCCGAGCCGCTCAAGTGGGGGATGCGCCTGACCGTGATGGACCTCGACCTGAAGAAGGTCCGCGGGCAGTGGCAGGTCGCCTCCGCCCACTCGCACCTGCTCAACGCCAACACCGTGCCCGAGGACCCGGCGATCGCCGACATGCTGCGCGGTGACCAGAAGGACGTGCGGGGATACGTCAACTCGGTGATCGGCACCTGCCTGGCGGCGATGTCGGCGGGGACCTCGCGCTACGAGGACACCGCCGCGATGGACTTCATCAACCACGTGCAGGCGCAGGCGGTGGCCCAGGCCATCGCGGGCCAGCCCGAGGCGGGCTACCCGATGCTGTCCATCGCCGCACCCTTCAACCGAGATGCGAGCATCCCTGCCGGTGACGTCACGGTCCGCGACGTGGCCGGGCTCTACATCTACGACAACACCCTGCTCGGCATCGTGCTCACCGGCGCCGAGGTCAAGGCCTACCTCGAGTTCTCCGCGCGGTACTTCAAGCAGGTCCCCGGCCCGGGCACGTACGCGGCCGACAGCATCACCAACGCCGTCACCCCCGAGGCGCCAACCGGCACCCCAGACTACAACTACGACATCATGGGCGGCGTCGCCGCAGCGACCTCGCTGTCCTACGACATCGACATCGCCCAGGCCGTCGGTTCTCGGATCAAGAACCTGGCGTATGCCGGCACACCGGTCGCAGCAGACCAGAAGTTCGTCGTGGCGATCAACAACTACCGGCAGTCCGGCGGTGGTGGGTTCCCGGGCGTCACGACCGCACCGGTGGTCTACAACGCCCAGGTGGAGATCCGCCAGCTGCTCATCGACTGGGTCGCCGCCAACCAGGTCATCGACCCGAGCGACTTCTTCGTGCAGGACTGGAAGCTGGTCGCTGACGGCGGCGAGGTCGTCGTGCAGGACGACGGTGACGGCGGCCGCCACTGACGCCGTGACCTGATCGCAAACTCCCCCCGAGGTCCACCGACCCAACGCACCGTCCCCACCCGACGTCTGACCAGACGCAGGGAGGAAGGAGGCGGGTCGGTGGACCACTCGGGGCGGTCGTGCGATCCCGCGCTCGCGGGGCCGGGCAGGCAGACCTACTTCCCCGGCCTCGACGGCCTGCGGGCCGTTGCTGTCCTCGGGGTGATGCTCTACCACTTCGGAGTGCTGCAGGTCCCGGGCGGCTTCCTCGGTGTCGACGTCTTCTTCGTCCTGTCTGGCTACCTCATCACCGGCCAGCTGTGGGCGCGCTGGTCCGGCGGCTGCGTCAAACCGGGAAAGTTCTGGGCGGCAAGGGTCCGGCGGCTCTTCCCCGCAGTGCTGTTCCTGCTCGCCGTCACCACGGCGGCCATGGTCACGGCCGGGCGCGACCAGCTGCGTGTCTACCTCGGAGATCTGGCGGCGGCGGGGACCTACACCTCGAACTGGTGGTACATCGTCCACCAGCGCTCCTACTTCGAGGCCACCGGTCGACCGCCGGTCCTGCAGCACCTGTGGTCGCTGGCGGTCGAGGAGCAGTTCTACCTCGTCTGGCCACTGGTCATCATCGCGGCCCTGCTCGTATGCCGGTCGGTCGCGGGCCGCCGTCGGGCGCTGTTGGTGGTCGCGGCCCTTCTGGCGGCGGCCTCGGCATGCGCGATGTGGCGCGGCAGCACGATGGACCACGTGCCCGGGGCAGGCGACCCGTCGCGCTGGTACTTCGGCACCGACTCGCACTCGATGGGCCTGCTCGTCGGAGCGGTCCTCGCGCTGTTGCGGTCCGGCGCCGGGTTCGGGCCGGCGCTACCTGACCTGCCGCCTGCGCGTCTGCCCACCACATTGGTGGGGGCCGGTGGGCTGGCCGCGATTGGCTGGGCCTTCGCGTCTGTGGACGAGTTCTCCACGCCGCTTTACCGATTCGGGTTCGCTGCAGTCGCGCTGATCACTGCGGTCGTGGTGGCAGTGGCCACGCGCCCAGGGCTGGCGGCGACCGTGCTCGGCTGGGCGCCACTCCGAGTGGTCAGGCAGCGGTCCTACGGCCTCTACCTGTGGCACTGGCCGGTCGTCTGCTTCACCCGGCCCGGGCTGGACGTGAACCTGGACGGCTGGCGTCTCCTGCTGCTGCGGTTTGCCCTCACGGTGGTGCTGACCGAGACCAGCTACCGTTTCGTCGAGCAACCGGTGCGCCGGCTCGGTTGGCGGGAGGGGTGGCGGCGCCTGGCCTCGGCGCGCCTCAGCCCGGTGCTCGCGTCGGTCACCGCCGTCGTCGTCGGGCTGGTCGCCTTCGAGGCGGTGACCCCGCCGCCGATCGATCCGACGATCACCGCCGCCGCGATGGTCCGGCCCGGTGACACCGTCGTGGACCACCGGGCCGTGCCCCCGACCACCGCGGGCACGTCCTCCGAGTCGTCCGGCCCGGCAACCACGGCGCCGATCAGCCAACCGCGACGGACGATGCGCCGCCGGCCGACGACCCCCACGGCGGTGACCTCCACACCGGTCACCATCTCGCCGGCGGGCGCCGCCCCATCGGCCGGGTCCACTGCCCATCTGACCGTTGCCGTCTATGCGGACTCGGTCGCCCTTGGCGCCGAAGGCCGGATGGCGCAGGACTTCGGCGCCGTGATCAACCACGCGACGGTCGGCGAGCAGGCTTGGGACCTCCTGCCGGCCCTGACATCCGCGGCCCGGGTCGGGCAGGTGCCCGGCGACGTCGTGCTGCTGCACACCGGGGACAACGGCGTGGTGTCACCCGACCAGTTGCAGGACGCCCTCGCGGCCCTGGCGGGCAAGCGGACGGTGGTGCTTGTCGTGCCGCGCGTGCCTCGTCCCTGGGAGCAGCACAACCTCGGCGTCATCCGGGCCGCGGCGGCCGGCTTCCGCAACGTGCGGCTCGCGGACTGGTACGACGTGTCGACCGACCACCCGGAATATTTCGTGGGCGACGGCATCCACCTGAGCTCCACGGGTGTGACTGCCTACACGCGGATGGTCCGAGCAGCAGTCCTCGACTCCTAGGTGGGGGGCCCAGCGGGTGCGAGCACCGGGGAGCCGACCAGCTCGGCACCGGCATCACGCAACTGGGCCAGCGCCTTCTCGGTCGTCGCCGCCGCCACACCGGCGGTCAGGTCGAGTAGCACCCGGGTCTGGAAACCCTCGTCGATCGCGTCGAGCGCCGTGGCCCTCACGCAGTGGTCGGTGGCGATGCCGACCACGTCGACCGCCTCGATCGCGCGGTCACGTAGCCAGTCGGCGAGCGCCACCTGTTTGTCGGACTCCGGTGTGCTGCCCTCGAACCCGCTGTAGGCCGCTTCGTGGACGCCCTTGCGGAAGATCGCCTCGACGTGCTCGAGGGCGGTCTCGGCATGAGGATGGAACAAGGCGCCGTCGGTGCCGATCCTGCAGTGCACCGGCCACGAGTCGACGAAGTCGGGTGAGTCCGACCAGTGGGCACCCGGGTCCTCGTGCCAGTCGGCCGTGGCGACGACGGCGGCGTAGTCGGGGCCGTGCGCCACGACATACTCACTGATCGCGGTGGCGACCGAGGCGCCGCCGGTGACGCCCATCGACCCGCCCTCGCAGAAGTCGTTCTGGACGTCGACGAGGATCAGGGCCCGGGGCGCACCCTTGGCCATGCCGTCGTCTGCCGCCCCATGGTCGCCGCGTTCGTCGCCACTCATGTCCTCACCGTAGCCCGGCGGTGTGGCCACTCAGCGCCCGTGGTCCTCGTAGACCGTGGGGATCGCCGGCTCGCCGCGGGAGAGCTGCAGCGCCCGTGGTGGCAGCTCGGCGAGTGAGGCGTCGTGGCGCGCCCGGGCGGCCGCGAGGTCGGCGGCGGCGACGACCTC
>NZ_VOHR01000680.1 GCF_009192725.1 Segeticoccus rhizosphaerae
GCCCCGACGCGCTCGTCTGGCGTCCATCTCGGATGCGTCGGCCCGACGCATCCGAGAGGACTCCATCGCCTCGTGAAGCAGGGCATCCAGGGCGGCTCGAGTGCTGTCCGAGTCGCGGTCGCCGTCTTGCGGCAGAGCGTCGATGGTGCCGATCCGAAACGCGGTACTCATGTTCCCTCCATGCCCTGAGAAACTACAGGCTCTTCGCGTGCCCCGCCTGGGAGACCGTCGCTGGAACCTACGCCAGGGGCCTCCCAACGAGGGAGGCTGATCGCACCGTCGGTCGTTGAAGCGCCCGTCGGTCCTGATGATCCGGCGCGGCGCTCGCGCCTGGTCAGTATGGACAGTCGAAGGAACATCGCCACGAGCCTGCCAACCACGGCGGCGGCTGCAAGGGCTGCCCCGCACCAAACATTACGCAAAGCGATTGGCTCCGATTGGCCAAGATGGACGGCAATGGAGCACGCCGCCCCGAAGAGCAGGATGCAAATCGCAATTACCGAGAAGCGAGGTCCGAAGAGCAGCTTGGTCGTCATCATATGAGGACTACGGCGTGCCAAAGCTGCCGCCAAGACTCCAGGTGCAAGCAGCAGGACTGCCGTCGCAGAGGAAGCGTCCGCGTTCACCAGGTAGCCCGGCTTGACGCTCGCCAGGAAAGCGCCGATCGTCAGGACTAG
>NZ_VOHR01000681.1 GCF_009192725.1 Segeticoccus rhizosphaerae
CGCCGCGACTGGGCTCGCCCGGTCTGCGCTCGACCGGCTCGGGCGGCTCGTGCTCCAGCACCTCGGCCATCAGCTGGGCCTGCCAGATCGCGAGCCGGTCGGCCGTCCGGCCCATCGCCCGCGTCATCGCCAGCGCGGTGTCCTGGTCGAAGGTGCCGTCACGCACGAGTGTGACCACGGCCCGCAGCGCGGCCAGGTCGGCGTCGGTGAAGACCATGTCCTCGTCCTGGACGTTGGGGAAGCCCAACGCATGCCAGAACCGGCGCGCCGACAGCAGCGAGATGCCGGCGCCGGCGCTGACCTGCCTCCGGCGCATGCTCCGCGGCTCTCCCAGCAGCTGGGCCTCGAGGTCGTCGAGCCCTGGTCGGAACGCGTCCTCGGGTTCGGCCTCGGGGCCGGGCACAGGGTCGGCGCCGGGGCCGGGCACGGGTTCGGTGTGGGGATCGGGCACGGGATCGATCATGCCGTGTCCCTCACGCTCCTCGCCGCCACTCATCACCTCACCCCTTCATTGCCTCACTGCCCCGGCTGGGCGGCACGCACGTGCACGACGTCTCCCGCGGCGTACGGGCGACGGCCGCGGGGCTCGTCGACGACCAGCCGCCCCTGGTCGTCGACGCCGGTCGCCGTGCCGCGCACGACGGCGCCTCCCGGCTGGTGCAGGTCGACGACG
>NZ_VOHR01000682.1 GCF_009192725.1 Segeticoccus rhizosphaerae
GAGCGGCTGCGGTCCGGGCGGCGGGTGGAGGCCGCGTCGGCGGGCGCGCGGGCGACGATGAACCTGCTGACCGTGTTGCCGGTCGGCGGCGCTGCGGTGGCGGCGATGCTCGGCATCTCCCCGATCGCGCTCTACACCCAGTCCCCACTCGCCCTCGGCTGCCTCGTCCTCGGACTGGCCCTGCTCATGGTCGGCCGGTTGATGGTCCGACGCATGGTGCGCCGGAGCCTTCGTGCGGGTGCAGCCGGATGACCGTGGCGGTCGCGGTCCTGCTCTTCCTCGCCGTGCTGGTGTGGCCGGCCGGGTGGGCGCACCGGTCCCGCGGTTTCATCGCGCAGCCCCGGCCCGCCAACGCGGCTGCGCCCGGACCGGACAGCGAACGCTCCTCGCCGGCGGCGGGTCCGGAGAGTTCGACGGCAGATGACGCGGCGGACGTCGCCACCGCGATGGACCTGCTGGCGCTGGCCCTCACGGGCGGTGCCGGCGTCACCGAGTCGATCGAGGTGGTGGCAGCAGAGGTCGGCGGTGAGGCCGGTCGTCAGCTACGGGTGGTCAGCGCCGGCCTGCGGTGGGGCATGGACGACCAGGCCGCCTGGGCCAACCTGCCCCCGACCTGGTCGCCGGCGGCGCGGGCGATGAGCCTCGCCGGCCTCGCAGGAGTGCCGCC
>NZ_VOHR01000683.1 GCF_009192725.1 Segeticoccus rhizosphaerae
GGACCTCGGGGCCGGCGAGCTGGCAGAGAGGGTCGCGGCGGCACCGGACCTGGTCGTGGTGGCCGCACCCCCCGACGTCACGGCGGCGGTGGTCGCCGACGAGCTGCGGCACTGGCGCGACTGCGTGGTCACGGACGTCGCCTCGGTCAAGGGGTCCGTCCTCGAGGCGCTCCGGGCCACCGGCGTGCCACTGGACAGGTATGTCGGGTCCCATCCCATGGCCGGTCGCGAGCGCTCCGGTGCGGTGGCCGCCGAGGCTGACCTCTTCGAGGGACGCACCTGGGTTGTGGTGCCGGGGCCGGAGTCGACCCCGGCCGCCGTCGAGCTCGTCACCGGCGTGGCGGCCTCGGTCGGCGCCGCACCGGTGCGACTTGCACCCGGAGAGCACGACGAGGCCGTGGCCGCCGTCTCCCACGTGCCCCAGATCGTGGCCAGCCTGGTCGCGGGCCGCCTGCGTGACCTGCCGGCGAGCGCTGTCGCCTTGTCCGGGCAAGGGATTCGCGACGTCACACGCATCGCGGCGAGCGACCCCCTGCTGTGGACGCAGATCCTCGCGGCCAACGCGCCGGCGGTGCGGCAGGTGCTGGTCGCACTGGCCGCCGACCTCGCCGAAACGGTCGCGGCGCTCGCCGACCAGTGCGACCAGCACCTGCCGCACCGCCGGCG
>NZ_VOHR01000684.1 GCF_009192725.1 Segeticoccus rhizosphaerae
CCGCCACCGTCGCCGCGGCGCGTGTGGCCGTGCGCGAGTGCCTCGCGGGGCTGCCGTCCGACGTGCCGGTGCTGGTGGCCTGCAGCGGTGGGCCGGACTCGCTCGCCCTCGCCGCTGTCACGGCCTGGGAGGCTCCTCGCCTTGGCCACCCCACCGGCGCGCTGGTCGTGGACCATGGGCTGCAGGACGGTTCGGAAGAAGTCGCTGCCCGGGCCGCCGAGCAGTGTCGTGCGCTGGGCCTGTCGAGCGTTCAGGTCCTGCGGGTGCAGGTGGGCTCCGAGGGCGGCCCGGAGTCGGCAGCCAGGGACGCGCGCTACGCCGCTCTGGAGCAGGCCGCGGAGGCGAGCGGCTCGGCATACGTGCTGCTCGGCCACACCCAGAAGGACCAGGCGGAGCAGGTCCTGCTCGGCCTCGCCCGCGGCTCCGGCGCCCGTTCGCTGTCCGGTATGCCGCGTCGTCGCGGCCGCTTCCTGCGGCCCTTCCTCGCGCTGCCCGGGAGCACCACGCGCGAGGTGTGCGCGGCCGAGGGGCTGACCCCGTGGGAGGACCCGCACAATGCGGACCCGACCTATCGCAGGGTGCGGGCGCGGCGGCTGCTCGACCGGCTCGAGCACGAGCTCGGCCCCGGCGTCGTCGCGGGACTGGCCCGCAGCGCCGGC
>NZ_VOHR01000685.1 GCF_009192725.1 Segeticoccus rhizosphaerae
TCGGGCCGCGCGGCGTCGTCCGGGAGTCCACCCGACGTCAGCTGACTGAAGCACGAGGGCTACCCACAGCCCCGATCGGCGACGGCCGGGTATCCGCGCACACTTCGTGCAAGAAGAGTCGCGGTCGTCATCGGGTTGCGGTGGCGAACGAGGCAAGGCATCGCGGTCGCCGAGCGACTGTCGACCGGCGGTGAAGCCCGGTCTTCTAGGACAGGAAGTCCTCGACGTCTTTGACCACGGCGGCGTATGCACCGTCGATGTCTCGGAACTCGGGGCAGAAGCTGTACACCTCGCCGCCGAGCAGATAGTCGACGTCCGCCCAGCCACCCGTCCAGACCACCGCCTCGAACTCGTCGTCCGTGGCGTGCTTGCGCAACGTGAACCCCAGTGACTCCGGCACCCGGACATCGGAGCGATCTGAGGTGATCGGCTGAGGCCACGTCGCTGCTTCATCACGCCAGGTCAGCGGCCCCACCGCCGCCCAACGCCGCCACTCCTCGAGGACGGACCGCAGTCGCGCTGCAAGGACATCCAGATCAACGAGGTGCTCCACAACCCACATGGTGCCGCGTTCGCCAGCGGTTGGGCTCCGTCCCGCGACATTCGCGCTGACGTGAGCCGCCAGAACCGGCCAGGAACAGCCGGAAGCACCAGTCGCC
>NZ_VOHR01000686.1 GCF_009192725.1 Segeticoccus rhizosphaerae
CATCGCGAAAACCACAGGGACTATTATGACGTGGTGACCTGCATGGAGATGCTCGAGCATGTACCGGATCCCCAGTCGGTGATCCAGGCCTGTTGCGACATGGTCAAACCCGGCGGCACCGTGTTCTTCTCGACCATCAACCGCAACATCAAGTCCTATGTGCATACCATACTGGGCGCCGAATACCTGCTGAAGATGTTGCCGGTCGGCACCCATGACCATAATAAGTTCATCAAACCGTCCGAACTCATGGCCCTGATAGACAACACAGATCTCATCTGCAAAGACGCCCTGGGCATAGGCTACAACCCGCTGACCGGGGTGTTCAAATACACTCCCAAGGTAGACGTCAATTATATGCTGGCCACGGTTAAGGTCGACTGACATGCCAGCGACCCAGGATCCCCTGACATTGACCGGCGTTGCCGGGGTGCTGTTCGATCTCGACGGCACCCTGGTCGATACCGCCCCGGATCTGGTGCAGGCGTTGAACCTGGCCTTGGCGGATGCGGGCTTCGACAGCCAGCCGCTGGCGACCCTGCGTCACGCCGCATCCCACGGCAGTCTGGCGCTGGTCAGGGCCGCCCTGCCCCATGCCGAGGCAGACATGCAGCATAGGGTGCAGACGGGCTTGTTGGCCCACTATCAGCGCATCAAC
>NZ_VOHR01000687.1 GCF_009192725.1 Segeticoccus rhizosphaerae
AGACGAAACCGCCTACGACCCCACCCAACACGGCGCACTTCGGACACTGCTCAGCAACGGCAACGCCGCCTGAGGTTGACACAGGGCTACTCATGCGTGCCCCCCTTCGCCGTTCCTCGGCGGCAGGGTGGCTCCGCTCCGCTCTCGCCGCCCGTCGTCACCCGCCATGCGTGCCTCCGTGGTTGCCAGGATCTCGGCAAGGTGCACCGGTTTGACGCCGGTGCGCAGGCGGCCGAGGCCGCCGCCGATGTGCATCAGGCAGGAGGAGTCACCGGCGGTGACGAACTCGGCGTCGGTCTCCAGCACGTTGCTCATCTTGTCGGCGAGCATCGCCGTGGAGGTGTCGGCGTTCTTGACCGCGAAGGTCCCGCCGAAGCCGCAGCACTGGTCGGCGGCCGGCAGCTCGACCAGGTCGATGCCGCGGACCGCCCGCAGCAGCTGCAGCGGCTTGTCGCCCACGCCGAGCATCCGCAGCGAGTGGCAGGTGGGGTGGTAGGTG
The DNA here is from genome assembly GCF_009192725.1 of Segeticoccus rhizosphaerae. Classification (GTDB taxonomy): domain Bacteria; phylum Actinomycetota; class Actinomycetes; order Actinomycetales; family Dermatophilaceae; genus Segeticoccus; species Segeticoccus rhizosphaerae. Next base: position 500 of record NZ_VOHR01000687.1, read on the forward strand.
ACCCGGTGGGGATAGTCGGCGCCGACGTCGGTCACCCCGAGCACGTCGACCAGCAGCTCGGACAGCTCGTGGGTGCGCTCGGCCACGGCCCGCGCGCGGGCCGCGAGCCGCTCGTCACCGGCCCGCTCGGCCACCACCGCGTGCTGGTGCCGCAC
>NZ_VOHR01000688.1 GCF_009192725.1 Segeticoccus rhizosphaerae
GGCCCCCTCCATCGTCGCCGGCCAACCGGTGGCGGTCCATGCTCCGGCCAGGGCGAGGCCGGGCAGTCCCGTCGCCGCCCCGGGTCGCATGCTCGCCGTCCCCGGCCGGCAGCGGAAGGTCGCCTGCCGTTCCCGGGTGACGAAGACGTCCTCCACCCGGGCCGCGTCGGCCCGGGGCAGCAGGTCGGACAGGGCTGGGAGCAGCCGGTCGCGCACCTGGGCGGTCGGCAGGTCGACCAGGTCGTCCGCCGCCGAGACGGAGACCGCGACGTACTGGCCCCGCTGCAGTCCCGAAGGGCCCGTGCGGTCGAACACCCATTGCAGCGGGCTGTCCACGGCGGCCAGGAAGGGCTCGGACAGCACCGTGCGGTCATAGACCACGTGCAGGTTCACGATGGGGCTGGCGCCCAGCCGGAAGGACCAACCCGGGTCCGGCCCGATGGCGCCCTCCGGCAGCAGGTCCTCGGCCACGACCGGCGGCACCGCCAGCACGACCGCGTCGGCCTCGACGGACCCACCGTCGACCGCGACGCTCCACCGGTCGTCGTGCCGGCGCAGCGCCCTGACCCGCGCTCGGGTGCGCACCTGCGCGCCCTCGCGCTCGAGCACGTCGGTCGCGGCATCGCCGTGCAGACGCCGCAACGGTGCGTTG
>NZ_VOHR01000689.1 GCF_009192725.1 Segeticoccus rhizosphaerae
GGCCCCGACTAAAGGTCGTTTTTCCCGCCCCCAGCTCTCCACTCAGATAGAGGGTCAATGGCGGCTTTATCGCACTGGCTAGCCTTTGGCCTAAGCTAACGGTTTCTGCTTCATTTTCAAGATAAACTTTTACTGATGTCATCGTATCTATCGCTAATCAAGGACAATCCTTTTTTGAGCCAGATACTTTAACCCAAACCGGCGTTTATCTAAACAAACATTACTGTATTTTAATGCTGAAACTATATCTTATCGACCAGGGCGCGTATGTGGCCAAATAAATCGCAGGCCAGCATGCCTCGCTCGCCATCTTTCGCAGCCAGATCCGCCGCTGCACCGTGAACCACCACCCCGGCGCTGGCCGCATCCATCTTAGGCATGCCCTGAGCCATCAAAGCGGCAATGATGCCGCCTAACACGTCGCCGCTGCCACCACTGGCGAGCCCAGGATTCCCCACAGGCGCCACATGGCACACCTTGCCATCATAAATCAGGGTTCCAGCACCCTTAAGCACCACCACACCACCATATTTGGCCTGTAAGGCATAGACGGCGGCGAAGCGATCTGCCTCCACCTCGGCAATACTGATCCCCAATAATCTAGCGGCCTCGCCGCTATGGGGAGTCAATACCCAGTTGCTCT
>NZ_VOHR01000069.1 GCF_009192725.1 Segeticoccus rhizosphaerae
TCCGGGACACCACCGCGGGCGCGGGCGGTCGCGGCCGCGTCGTCGGGTGCGGCGCCGGGGGCCTCGCGCCAGTAGAGGTTGGGGCAGATCGCGTCATGGCCCAGCTCGGCGAACCGTCGCACGATCTCCTTGGTGGCGCGGTCGTAGCCGGGCATGTGGTGGATGACCACGACCCCGCCCCGGGCCGGTGGATCCTCCGGACGGGCCAGGTAGGCCTCCACCTCGTGGCCCGCGTGACCGGTGATGCGGGTGGTCGCTGCCGTCATCGTGTCGCCCATGGGCCACGCTCCTTGCTCGTCGTGAGGCCGCCTGGTTACTTACCGTACGTCAACGATTGGCCGGTGATCATGTGCTGCGACGGTGTGGCGGGTGGCCCTGCTGGGCGTTGCTGGGGTGTTCTCATGGGGAGCCGGGGTGCCTGCCCGGGGCCGGGTCGCTGACCGAGACACCGACGAGCGCCTCGAGCAGCCGGCCGGCCTGCCCGGAGGAGATGATCGCGCCCTTGAGGGCCCGCAGGCCGTCCAGGTCGAGCGGGCCGAGGTCGGCTCCGCGCAGATCGGTCCCGGTGAGGTTGGCGCCGTAGAGGTCGGCGTTCAGCAGCACGCAGCCGTCCATCACCGCGCGCCGCACGTCGGCTCCGCGCAGCACGGCCTCGGTGAGCCGCAACCCGGTGAGGTCTTCGCCAGTCAGCGTGACCCCGGTGAGGTTGGCGGCATACAGGTTGCACTCGCGCACCTCGAAGCCCAGACCCTGGCTGCCCTCGAACTGGGCGCCCATCAGGCGGCACCCGGTGAAGGACGCCTCCGTCAGCAGGGCGCCGCCGAACCGGGCGTCGGAGGCGTCGACCCCGTCGAACACCGCCTCGGTGAGCTCGGCGTCCAGGAAGAGGGTCCCGCGTGCGCTCCCGCCGCGCCAGGTCGTCTCGTCCAGCGCGGCGCCGTTCAGGCGTGCGCCGTCGAGCGTGCAGTCGAGGAACTGGGTGCCGACCAGCTCGAGCCCGCGCAGGTCGGCGCCGGTCAGGTCGCACCGCGCCAGCCGCAGGTCGCCCGGCGCGGTCGTCCTGAGCTCGGGGCGCTCGCGCAGTGCGGTGCCCGGCAGCGTCAGGCCGGTCAGCGTCGTCCCGGGAGCGCGATCGGCCGAGGACGGCGGAGGGGTCTGCGGCATGAGGTGATGGTTCCACGCCGTTGCGACGCCGCGGCCACCTCGGGGGAGGGCGCCGGAGCCGAGCAGCGTGGTGGGAGACTGCCGGTGTGCCGACCACCACGAGGAACCGCCGATGAGCCCGGTCATCGACTGCACCAGCGACGCGGGGCGGGACGACGGTGTCGCCCAGGCCACCGAGGCCGTCCAGCGGGGAGAGCTGGTCGTGCTGCCCACTGACACCGTCTACGGCATCGGTGCGGACGCCTTCGACGCCGAGGCCGTGGCCGCGCTCCTCGCCGCCAAGGGACGCGGCCGTGAGATGCCGCCACCGGTCCTGGTGCCCAACCCGCGCACGGTCGACGGCCTCGCGACGGCAGTGCCGTCGTATGCCCGTGACCTCATCAAGGCCTTCTGGCCGGGCGCCCTGACCCTCGTGCTCAAGGCGCAGCGGTCGCTGATGTGGGACCTGGGTGAGACCAACGGCACCGTGGCGGTGCGGATGCCGCAGGACGACGTGGCGCTGACCCTCCTCGCCGAGGTGGGGCCGATGGCGGTCAGCAGCGCCAACGTCACGGGGCAGGCTGCGGCGCAGACGGTGACCGAGGCGGCTGCCATGCTCGGCTCGTCGGTCAGCGTCTACCTCGACGGCGGCCCGGCGCGCGGCACCGACGCCTCCACGATCCTGGACTGCACCAGGGAGAACCCGGTTGTCCTGCGCGTCGGCGCGATCTCCTCCGAGCGGTTGCGAGAGGTGCTCGGCGACGTGCTGCTGGACGACCCGTTCGAGATCGTCGACGAGCCGGAGAGCGAGCAGGTGGAAGAGGACGCCCCCGAGGCCGTCGACGAGGTCGTGGACGAGCCGGAGAGCGCGCGGGCGGACACGGAGGTCCCCGAGGCCGCGAACGAGGCGCCGGTATCCGCTTCCGACGAGGACCGGGAGACCCCCGGAGCCACCAGCGCCTAGCCATGGGTGAGGTCCGGGTCGGCATCTCAGGATGGCGCTACCGGGGCTGGCGCGGCACCTTTTACCCGCCGGGGCTGGTGCAACGGCTCGAGCTCGCCTACGCGTCCGAGCGGCTACGGGCGATCGAGATCAACGGCTCCTTCTACTCGCTGCAACGCCCCAGCAGCTACACCACCTGGCGGCAGCAGGTGCCGCCCGGTTTTCTCTTCGCGGTCAAGGGCGGCCGCTTCATCACGCACATGAAGAAGCTGGGCGGTGTCGAGACGGCACTCGCCAACTTCTTCGCGTCCGGCGTGCTCGCGCTGGGACCTACCCTCGGCCCGGTCCTCTGGCAGCTGCCGCCCAACCTGGGCTTCGACGCCTCCCGATTCCAGGCCTTCTTCGACCTGCTGCCGCGGTCGACGGCCGCCGCGGCCGTCCTCGCCGGCCGCCACGACGACAAGCTGTCCGACGACCGCGTCCTGGCGGCCACCGACGAAGACCGCCCGATCCGGCACGTCCTCGAGGTCCGGCACGACAGCCTCGCGACGCCTGCAGCGATGAATCTGTTGGAGCGCAACCAGATCGGCATCGTGGTGGCCGACACCGCCGGGCGCTGGCCGAGGATCGAGCAGGCGACGTCCGACCTGGTCTACATCCGGCTCCACGGCGCCGAGGAGCTCTACGTCAGCGGTTACACCGACGCGGCGCTCGACGACTGGGCGGCCAAGGTCCGGCGCTGGGTCGACAGCGGCCACGACGTGCACGTCTACTTCGACAACGATGCCAAGGTCCACGCGCCCTTCGACGCGATCGCGCTGGCCGACCGGCTCGGACTGCCCAGCGGCTCCCGTGGCCTCGGAGCGCAATAGAGTGGTCCCGCACGGAAGTGGAGATCACCTCGTCCCCCTCGGATACGGAGCGATGGCATGAGCACGGACCAGATCACCGACACGACGTTCTACGGCTCCGACTTCGGCCAGCTGCAGTCGGAGGATCCCGAGATCGCGGGCGTCCTGCTCTCCGAGCTCGAGCGCCTCCGCGGTGGCCTGCAGCTGATCGCCAGCGAGAACGAGACCAGCCCCGCGGTGCTCACCGCGCTCGGCTCGACGCTGTCCAACAAGTATGCCGAGGGCTACCCGGGGCGTCGTTACTACGGCGGCTGCGCGGAGGTCGACAAGGCCGAGAACCTGGCGATCGAACGCGCCAAGGCGCTCTTCGGGGCAGAACACGCCAACGTCCAGCCACACTCGGGCGCCAGTGCCAACCAGGCGGTCTACGGTGCGTTCCTGCAACCGGGTGACACCTACCTGGCCATGTCGCTGCCGCACGGTGGTCACCTCACCCACGGCGCCAAGGTGTCGTTCAGCGGCAAGTGGTTCAACGCCGTCCACTATGGGGTGGACAAGGACACCGAGGACATCGACTACGACCAGGTCCGTGACCTCGCCCGCGAGCACCGTCCCAAGATGATCGTCGCCGGTGGCTCGGCGATCCCGCGGCTGATCGACTTCCAGGCCTTCCGCGACATCGCCGACGAGATCGGCGCGATCTTCTGGGTCGACGCCGCCCACTTCATCGGTCTGGTGGCCGGCAAGGCCATCCCCAGCCCCGTCCCGTATGCCGATGTCGTCACCTTCACGACGCACAAGGTCCTGCGCGGTCCCCGCGGCGGGATGCTCGTCTGCAAGGAGCAACACGCCAAGGCGCTCGACAAGGCGGTCTTCCCGATGATGCAGGGTGGCCCGCTGATGCACTGCGTTGCCGCCAAGGCAGTCAACCTCAAGGAGTGCTCGACCCCCGCCTACCAGGCCTACGCCAAGCAGGTCGTGGTCAACGCTCGGCAGCTCGCGACCTCGTTGGGGGAGAACGGGATCCGGCCGATCACCGGCGGCACCGACACCCACCTGTCGCTGCACGACCTGCAGGGAGTGGGCGTGACCGGCGCCGATGCCGAGAAGCGTGCCGACGCTGCAGGCATCGTGCTCAACAAGAACGCCATCCCGTTCGACCCGCAAAAGCCCAACATCGCCTCCGGTATCCGCGTCGGGACCCCGTGCGTCACGACTCAGGGCATGGACCAGGGCGACATGGTGACGATCGCGGGCCTCATCCACCGCGCCGTGACCGAGACCGACGGCGACCCCGACCACGCCACGGCCAAGGAGATCCGCGCACAGGTGAGCGAGCTCGTGGCCAGCCACCCGGCATACCCTCGGAGCTGAGCGGAGCCCTCCCGCAGGGCTCGCGTGACCTGACCTGACCAGCGAGGGGTTGATCCGTGCGGGAGTACCTCCTGATCTTCGTCGTGGCGGCGGCCATGACGTACGCCTCGACCCCTCTGGTCCGTCGCGTCGCCATCCGGCTCGGTGCCTTCACCGCGGTGCGAGCGCGGGACGTGCACGCGACCCCCATCCCCCGGCTCGGGGGATTGGGCATGCTCTTCGGGTTCGCGGCTGCCGTCCTGGTCGCCAGCCAGCTGCCGTTCCTGTCCCAGCTGTTCGTCACGAACGAGATCCTCGGCGTGCTCGCCGGTGGTGCGGTGATCTGCCTGCTGGGGGCGGTCGACGACGTGTGGGAGCTCGACTGGCTGACCAAGATCGCGGGCCAGATGATCGCCGCGGGCATCATGGCCTTCGGCGGCGTCCAGCTGCTGTCGCTGCCGCTCGGCGGGGTGACCGTCCTGCCGGCGCCGATCCTGGTGACCCTCACCATCATCATCGTCGTGATCTCGACGAACGCGGTGAACCTCGTCGACGGGCTGGACGGCCTGGCGGCCGGCATCGTCGGCATCTCCGCCCTCGCGTTCTTCGCCTGGTCCTACCTGTTGTCGCGCACCTACGACCCGCCGAACGTCTTCTCGACGGCGACCTTCATCACGGCCGCGATCATCGGGTGCTGCATCGGCTTCCTGCCGCACAACTTCCATCCCGCTCGGCTGTTCATGGGCGACGCGGGGGCCCTCCTGCTCGGCCTCCTGCTCGCCGCCGCCACGATCTCGATGACGGGCACGATCGACCCGTCGACCAACGTGGGCGCCACCTCCTCCACCGCGGCCTACCTGCTGCCGATCGTGCTCCCGCTGGCGATCCTGGCGCTGCCGCTGCTGGACGGGATGCTCGCGGTGATCCGCCGGCTGCGGGCCGGGCAGAAGCCCTGGCAGCCGGACGCGCTGCACCTGCACCACCGGATGCTCGCGATCGGGCACACCCACCGCCGCGCGGTGCTGCTGCTCTACCTGTGGTCGGGCATCGTCGCCATGGGGGCCGTCTCGTTCGCCTTCGTGACCGGCTGGGTGGTCTTCGTGGCCATCGGCGTGCTGGTCGTGGCCGCCCTGGCACTCACCCTGGGACTGCCGAAGTGGCATCCGAGCGAGCGCTTGTGATAACTTTCACAAGCGTTCGAAAAAGCCCTTCGGTCGGACGCCGACCAGCGGCCCGACGACTCCGACTGATTGAGTGCAGACCGTGACCAGAACATCCGCAGGCTCCACCACTGCCGCTCCGGCAGCCCCCTTCGCGGCCATGCTGCGTGGTGCCTTCGTGCCCAGCGTGATCGCCTCGGTGGTCACCGTCGTGGTCTTTTGGGTGCTGCGGGACCTGCGGGGCGCGGAGGGCGCGCTCTTCGGCGCGGCGATCGCCCTGGTCTTCTTCGGGGTCGGCCTCAAGCTCATGACGATGATGGTCAACGCGAACCCGATCTCGGTGTTCGCGGGCGCGATGGCGGTCTACCTCGGCCAGGTCATCTTCATGGGGATCATCATCATCGCCATGCGCGACGTGACCTGGCTGGACGGCCTCGCGTGCGGCATCACGATCCTGGTCGTCACGCTGGTCTGGCAGGTCTTCCAGGCGCGCGCCTACCTGCGGATGCGACAGACGGTGTATGACGAGCCCGCAGCAGCGGACGCGGCCGGCCCCTCTCGTGAGGAGGCCTGATGCGGTTCGTGCGAGGAGGACACCATGAGCGACCAGGGACCCCCGAAGCCGCCCGGGGAGGAGCCCGAGCGACCGGGACCGCCGGACCCCGACGCGGGCTACCCCGGGATGGAGCCGACCCGCGAGATCGACGCGCTGGCGCTGGTCATCTCCGGGCCCGTCGTCTTCGGCGGGATCGGCTGGCTGCTCGACCACTTCCTGCACACCGCGTTCCTGCTGCCCGTCGGGGTGGTCGGGGGGATGGTGCTGGCGCTCTACCTGATCTGGGTCCGGTACAGTACGCACTGACTTTGCGGGAGCACGCGCGCGTGTGCCACGTTGGTGGCCGCGTTCCGATCCTTCCCCTGCCGGTCGCCCGCCCCCTGTGTCCAACGACGAACATCGAGGAGACTTCGTGAGCATCACCATGCTCGCCCCGACCGGCGTCCTGCTCGCCTCGGGCGGGGGAGAAGGATTTGAGCCGCCGGGCCCCCAGGACTTCTGGCAGCCGCTGATCGGCTCCGGCACCTGGGCGTTCACCCGGCCGATGCTGCTGTGGATCATCTCGGTCGTCGCCCTGTCGTGGTGGTTCATCGCCACCACGCGCAAGGCGGCGATCGTGCCCGGCAAGGGCCAGTTCCTCACCGAGATGTTCTACAACACGACTCGCAACGGCATCGCCCGGGACATGATCGGCAGCAAGGAGTTCCTCAAGTACGTCCCGTTCCTGTTCTCCCTGTTCGCGATCCTGCTGGTCAACAACCTGTTCGGGGTCATCCCGCCGTTCCAGTTCCCCACGATCAGCCGGATCGGCTTCCCGATCGCGCTGACCGCGATCGTCTACGTCATCTACCACTACATCGGGATCAAGAAGCACGGGCTCAGGGGCTACTTCGGATCCTTCGTGCCGAGCGGCCTGCCGGCCTGGATCGTGCCGATGGTCCTGGTGCTGGAGACCTTCTCCTTCTTCGTGACCCGCCCGCTCACGCTGGCGATGCGAATCTTCGGCAACATGCTGGCCGGCCACATGCTGCTGCTGGTCTTCATCACCGGTGGCGAGTACATGCTGCTGCACGGGGGGATCGGCCTGAAGGTCATCTCCGTGCCGACCTTCCTGCTCGCCTTCATCATGACCGTGTTCGAGGCCCTGATCGAGGTCGTTCAGGCCTACATCTTCACCCTGCTCGCCGCGTCCTACATCGCCACCTCGCTGGCCGACGAGCACTGAGACCGCTCCCGGCCACCCGGTCGGCTGCCACACAACTTCATAGCCCCAACCAGAGACCTCCGTTCGACGCCGTGTCGCGCGGAACGCCCCCAGAAAGAGGACGACACTCATGACCGGCAACATCGCCATCATCGGTTACGGCCTGTCCGCCATCGGTCCCGGCATCGGCATCGGCCTGATCTTCGCCGCCTTCATCAACGGCGTCGCGCGCCAGCCCGAGGCCCGCGGCATGCTGCAGTCGATCGCCATCCTCGGCTTCGCCTTCGCCGAGGCCCTCGCCATCTTCGGTCTGGTGCTCTACTTCATCTCCTGACCACCGCTCTTCCGACAGCAACGGCACCACAGCACTAGGAGAATCTCGTGCACGCACTCGCCAGCGTTCCCGCGCTCGCGCCGGCCAGCGACATGGCGAACGCCTCGCCGATCCTGCCGGCCTGGGGTGAGCTCATCGTCGGGTTCGTCTTCTTCGGCATCTTCTACTGGGCCGTCAAGAAGTACGTCGTGCCCAATCTCGAGAAGGCCTACGCCGACCGCACGGCCGCCATCGAGGGCGGCATGCACAAGGCGGAGGAGGCCCAGCAGGAGGCCCAGGCTGCCCTCGAGCAGTACCAGGCACAGCTGGCGGAGGCCAGGTCGGAGGCCGCACGCATCCGCGAGGAGGCGCGCGAGCAGGGCGCCAACATCCTGACCGAGATGCGGGCCCAGGCCCAGACCGAGGCCACCCGCATCACCGAGTCGGCGAAGAAGCAGATCGAGGCCGAGCGCCAGCAGGCGATCGTGTCGCTGCGTGGAGAGGTGGGCCGGATCTCGACCGACCTGGCCAGCCGCATCGTGGGTGAGTCGCTGCACGACGAGGCCCGCCAGAAGGGGATCGTCGACCGGTTCCTGGCCGAGTTGGAGTCGGGGGACGTCAAGCCCGAGGCCGTCGGAGCCGTGCCGGCCGAGGAGTCCTGATGCAGGGTTCATCGCGAGGGGCAGCGGCGGCAGCGCGCAAGGCGCTGGCCGAGACCCTGCAGCAGCCGGGCGTGGACTGGTCGGTCCTGGCCGAGGAGCTGTTCGCCGTCACCGGCGCCCTCGACTCGAGTGCCGCGCTGCGTCGGGCGCTTGCGGACCCGTCGCGCGAGCCGCAGGTCAAGCGCGACCTTGCCGCCCGCCTCTTCGGCGGCAAGGTCGGGGAGGCCACCGGCAACCTGGTCGGGGTCGCGGTCTCCGGTCGCTGGTCGTCCGAGCGTGACCTGTCCGACACGACCGAGGAGCTCGCGGTCGAGACGGTCATGGCAATGGCCGAGGCAGGCGGTCGCCTCGACTCCGTCGAGGACGAGCTCTTCCGCTTCGGACGGGTGGTGGCCGGCAACCCCGGCCTGCGCGACGCGCTGACCGACCGGCACGCCGGCCGCACCGCCAAGGCGCAGCTGGTCAGCTCGTTGCTGGAGGGGAAGGCCAGTGACGAGACCGTGCGACTCGCGCGCCAGGCGGTGCTCGCACCGCGGGGTCGCCGGTTCGACCGGGTCCTCGAGTCCTACCTGGCCATCGCCGCCCGTCGCCGCGAGCAGCTGACCGCCACGATCATCTCCGCCGCGCCGCTCGACGACGCACAGCGTGACCGCCTGACGGCGGCGCTGTCGTCGATGTACGAGAAGCAGGTGCTGGCCAACGTCATCGTGGACCCCGAGGTCCTCGGCGGGCTGCGGATCCAGATCGGCGACGAGGTCGTCGACGGCACGATTGCCCGCCGGCTCGACGAGGCCAAGCGCAAACTCATCGGCTGACCGCGGCTGACGGAAAACGCACCACGACCGACCACACGGCATACCGACTTCCACCCCAGGCAGCAGAGCAGCAGAGCAGCACACCACCCACAGCTTCGGTCCGGACAAGAACGGGCCGCACACGAGGAGAAGATGATGACGGAGCTCACGATCCGTCCGGAGGAGATCCGGGACGCACTGAACGACTTCGTTCAGTCCTACGAGCCCGGCGCGGCCTCCCGCGAAGAGGTCGGCCGAGTGACCGACGCCGGTGACGGCATCGCCCACGTCGAGGGTCTGCCGTCGTGCATGACCAACGAGCTGCTCGAGTTCGAGGACGGGACCCTGGGTCTCGCGCTCAACCTCGACGTCCACGAGATCGGCGTCGTGGTGCTCGGTGCCTTCGACGACATCGAGGAGGGCCAGGAGGTCAAGCGCACCGGCGAGGTCCTCTCCGCGCCCGTCGGTGACGCCTTCATGGGTCGCGTGGTGGACCCGCTCGGCCACCCGATCGACGGCCTCGGCGACATCGAGGCCGAGACCCGCCGCGCCCTGGAGCTGCAGGCTCCCGGCGTCATGGCACGCAAGTCAGTGCACGAGCCGCTGCAGACCGGCATCAAGGCCATCGACTCGATGATCCCGATCGGCCGGGGCCAGCGGCAGCTGATCATCGGCGACCGCCAGACCGGCAAGACCACCGTCGCGGTCGACACGATCATCAACCAGAAGGAGAACTGGAACTCCGGCGACCCGGACAGGCAGGTCCGCTGCATCTACGTCGCGATCGGCCAGAAGAACTCGACCATCGCCTCGGTGCGCGGTGACCTCGAGGCCGCCGGTGCCCTGGAGTACACGACGATCGTCGCCGCCCCGGCGTCCGACTCGGCCGGCTTCAAGTACCTCGCACCCTACACCGGTTCGGCCATCGGCCAGCACTGGATGTACCAGGGCAAGCACGTCCTCATCGTCTTCGACGACCTGTCCAAGCAGGCCGAGGCCTATCGCGCCGTCTCCCTGCTGCTGCGTCGTCCGCCGGGCCGCGAGGCCTACCCCGGTGACGTCTTCTACCTGCACTCCCGTCTGCTCGAGCGCTGCGCCAAGCTCTCTGACGAGCTGGGAGCCGGCTCGATGACCGGGCTGCCGATCATCGAGACCAAGGCGGGCGACGTGTCGGCCTACATCCCGACCAACGTCATCTCGATCACCGACGGCCAGATCTACCTGCAGGCCGACCTGTTCAACTCCAACGTGCGCCCCGCCATCGACGTGGGTGTGTCCGTCTCGCGAGTCGGTGGCGACGCCCAGATCAAGGCGATGAAGCAGGTCTCCGGCCGGCTCAAGCTCGACCTGGCGCAGTTCCGCGCGATGGAGGCGTTCGCGATGTTCGCGTCCGACCTCGATGCCGCGTCCCGCAACCAGCTCGAGCGGGGCGCCCGCCTGGTCGAGCTGCTCAAGCAGCCGCAGGCCTCGCCGCTCAAGGTCGAGGAGGAGGTCGTCGTGATCTGGACCGGCACCACCGGTCACCTCGACGACCTGGCCGTGGAGGACGTCAGCCGGTTCGAGGCAGAGTTCCTCGACTTCATCCGTCGCGAGAAGTCGGGCATCTACGACTCCATCCGCGAGACGAAGAAGCTCGAGGACGACACGGAGAAGTCGCTCGAGGAGGCCATCGCCTCCTTCAAGGAGCAGTTCGTGGCGGCCGAGGACGGCGGCGTCCAGGCCGGTTCGGAGCAGCACGACGAGATGACCGAGGACCAGATCGACCAGGCCCAGATCGTCAAGCAGCAGCGCTGATCCACCGGTCCACAGCCAGTTCTGACACGCTAGAAGCAAGGAGAGGCGGAAGCCCATGGGAGCGCAGATTCGCGTCTACCGGGAGCGCATCAAGTCCGTCGGGTCGATCAAGAAGATCACGCGCGCGATGGAGTTGGTCGCGGCATCCCGGGTGACCAAGGCGCGCCAGTACGTCGCCGAGTCCACGCCATACGCCCTGGCCCTCACTCGTGCGGTGTCCGCGGTGGCCACCTTCTCCGACGTCGACCACCCGCTCACCACCGAGCGGCCGGACGTCAAGCGGGCCGGCGTGGTCATCATGACCAGCGACCGCGGTCTGGCCGGGGCCTACTCGGTCTCGGCGATCAAGGAGAGCGCCGAGCTGATCGCCAAGCTCAAGAGCGAGGGCAAGGAGGTCGTCCCCTACCTCGTCGGTCGCAAGGCGGTCAGCTACTACAAGTTCCGCAAGCGGGAGTATGCCGCGGATTGGACCGGCTTCACCGACCGCCCGACGTTCGACGCGGCCCGCGAGATCGGCGAGCGGGTCACAGGCGACTTCATCGCCGGCTCCGAGGAGGGTGGGGTGGACGAGCTCCACGTCGTCTTCACCCGGTTCAAGAGCATGGTCACGCAGGAGCCGACGGTCGTGCGGCTGCTGCCGCTGGAGGTCGTCGAGGGCACGGAGGCGCCGGCGCCCGACGAGGTGCTGCCGCTCTACGAGTTCGAGCCGAACGCCTCCGAGGTGCTCGACGCGCTGCTGCCGAAGTACGTCACCTCGCGGTTGTTCAACGCGTTGCTGCAGTCGGCGGCCTCCGAGCTGGCCGCGCGCCAGCGCGCGATGAAGTCGGCGACGGACAACGCCGAGGAGCTCATCAAGACCTACACCCGGCTGGCCAACCAGGCCCGTCAGGCCGAGATCACCCAAGAGATCAGCGAAATCGTGGGCGGCGCCAGCGCCCTCGCGGACGCCAAGTAAGAAGGACACAACATGACTGCCACAGTGACCGAGAACTCCCCGGGCGCAGCCCCGAGCGAGGGCGGCGTCGGCCGGGTCTCGCGCATCATCGGCCCGGTCGTCGACGTGGAGTTCCCCGTCGACGCCATGCCGGAGCAGTACAACCTGCTCACCACCGAGGTCGAGCTCGGGGGCGAGAAGCACCTCCTGAACCTCGAGGTCGCCCAGCACATCGGTGACAACATGGTCCGTGCCGTCTCGCTGCAGCCGACCGATGGTGTCGTCCGCGGCGCACCCGTGCAGGACACCGGCGGGCCGATCTCCGTGCCCGTGGGTGACGGCACCCTGGGCCATGTGTTCAACGCGACCGGCCACTGCCTCGACACCGACGAGCCGCTGGACATCAAGGAGCGCTGGGGCATCCACCGCAAGGCCCCGGCCTTCGACCAGCTCGAGTCCAAGACGAGCATGTTCGAGACCGGCATCAAGGTCATCGACCTGCTGACCCCCTACGTCAACGGCGGCAAGATCGGCCTGTTCGGCGGTGCCGGCGTGGGCAAGACGGTGCTCATCCAGGAGATGATCGCCCGCGTCGCCAAGGACCACGGTGGTGTGTCGGTGTTCGCCGGCGTCGGCGAGCGGACCCGCGAGGGCAACGACCTCATCAAGGAGATGGAGGAGGCAGGCGTCCTCGGCCAGACCGCCCTCGTCTTCGGCCAGATGGACGAGCCTCCGGGCACGCGTCTTCGTGTCGCGCTGTCGGCCCTGACCATGGCCGAGTACTTCCGCGACGTCCAGAACCAGGACGTGCTGCTGTTCATCGACAACATCTTCCGGTTCACCCAGGCCGGCTCCGAGGTCTCCACGCTGCTCGGACGTATGCCGTCCGCGGTCGGCTACCAGCCGACCCTGGCCGACGAGATGGGCGTGCTGCAGGAGCGGATCACCTCGACGCGTGGCCACTCCATCACCTCGATGCAGGCGATCTACGTGCCCGCGGACGACTACACCGACCCGGCGCCGGCGAGCGTGTTCGCCCACCTCGACGCGACCACGGAGCTGTCGCGTGACATCGCGTCGATGGGCATCTACCCGGCCGTGGACCCGCTGACCTCCACGTCGCGCATCCTGGACCCGCGCTACATCAGCAAGGAGCACTACGACACCGCGGTGCGGATCAAGTCGATCCTGCAGCGCAACAAGGAGCTGCAGGACATCATCGCGATCCTCGGTATCGACGAGCTCCCCGAGGAGGACAAGGTCCTGGTCAACCGGGCCCGCCGGATCCAGCGGTTCCTGTCGCAGAACACCTACGTCGCCAAGCAGTTCACCGGCATCGAGGGCTCGACGGTCCCGCTGTCGGAGACGATCGAGGGCTTCACCAAGATCGCGGACGGCGACTACGACCACGTGCCCGAGCAGGCGTTCTTCATGTGCGGTGGCCTCGAGGACGTCGAGCGCCAGGCCGCGGAGCTCGAGAAGGACTGATCCCGTGCCGAAGGCCGGTCACCCAGCGGGTGGCCGGCCTTCCGCCAACCCGGTCGTGGTCAGAGCGGGCGGCAACTGCCGATAGACTGGCTGAATACGTTTCGAGCGGAGGAATCTCCTGTGAGTGAGTTGCACGTCGAGCTGGTCGCCGCCGACCGCAAGGTCTGGGAGGGCGACGCGGCCAAGGTGAGCGCACGCAGCGTCGACGGGGACCTCGGAATCCTGCCGGGGCACACTCCGCTCCTGGGCGTCCTCGTCACCGGCGACATCCGGATCGACACCACGGGCGGGCAGCGCCAGAGCGTCACCATCGACAGTGGGTTCCTGTCGGTCGACCACGACCGCGTGACCGTCGTTGCCGAGACCGTCGACACCTCCTCGTTCTCCGGTTGAGGTCACGATGCTGCCGGACGTGCTCCTCTCCGCTGAGGTGCTCGTCGGCGCGCTCGTCGTGCTGCTCCTGCTCTTCCTGGTCCTGACCTTCCTGCGCCGCCGCGCCATCGGCCGCGGCAAGCCCTTGGTGCTGTGCGCTGTCCGCCTGCCCGGTGAGAGCCGTTGGAAGGTCGGGATGGCGCGCTACGGCACGACCCGGCTGGACTGGTTTCGCCTCGGTGGCTTCACGGTCCGGGCCCGCGCCCAGTGGGCCAGGGCCGAGCTGCAGCTCGACACACCGCACGGCCTCCAGGGGCGTGAGCGGATCGGCCTGATCCCCGACGCGGTGGGGGTCGCGTGCCGGTACCGCGGCCGTTCCTTCGAGGTCGCGCTCGCTCCCGGTGCCTACACCGCGTTGCGGGCGTGGGTGGAGTCGTCACCGCCCGGCCTCAACGTCAACGTCGCCTGACCATCCCGCCCAGCGGACCCGGAATCATTGCGAGGTTCCGGCCACTGACAGGGCACCGAACCTCGCGAAGATTCCTCACGGAGGTGAGGGTGTCTTGCGTTCGGTCAGGAGCGCTTCTTGTCGGGAGCCTGCTCGCGGCCGCCGCCCGGCACCCAGAGCACGTCACCGCCCGCGTCCACGTTGGCCACCCGGCCGAGGATGAACAGCAGGTCGGACAGCCGGTTGAGGTACTTCGCCGTCAGGGGGTTCACCCCGCCCACGCCGCGCTGCTTCTCACCCTCGGGCGGAGCGGCAGCCGGCTGATCGCCATACGCCTCCAGTGCCTGCCAGGTGGCGCGCTCGGCGCGCCGCGTGACGGTGCGGGCCACGTGCAGATAAGCGGCGCCGGGGGTGCCGCCGGGCAGGATGAAGGAGCGCAGCTTGTCGAGCTCCTCGTTGTAGCGGTCGCAGTCGGCCTCGAGCTCGTCGACCCACTCCGCCTGCACCCGCAGGGGTGGGTGGTCGTAGGAGGCCGCGAGGGGCGTGCACAGGTCGGCTCCGACGTCGAACAGGTCGTTCTGGACCCGCCGCAGCGTCGTGCGGACGTCCTCGCGCAGTTCACCGCAGGTCACGGCGACGCCGATCGCGGTGTTGGCCTCGTCGGTGTCGGCGTAGGCCACCAGTCGCGGATCGGTCTTGCTGGTGCGGCTGAAGTCGCCCAACGCGGTGGTGCCGTCGTCGCCGGTGCGGGTGTAGATGCGGTTGAGGATGACCATGCCTGATGCTCCCAGACCTGCCCGAGCGCCTCGTCGCAGGGGCGGACGAGGGCATGTGACGTGATTGTTACCTCGGCTTGCCCAACCTTTTGCCGTCCGTGGGAGTCAATAGTCATGACCCGGTTCGGCGGACGAAGGGGATCGTGATGGCTCACACCGCAGGGGTGCCGCAGCCGGCCGATGTGGCGGAGGACTCGCCCGGCAGGATCGTGACGGTCACGGGCCGGCTCGACGTGCGCACCGTGGCCGACGTCCGGATCGCGTTGCACGACATCGTCGACCGCGGCGAGGGCGACCTGCTCATCCACCTCGCGGGCGCGGAGGTCTGTGACGCGACGGGTCTGGGCGTCATCGTGGGCGTGCACCACCGTGCCCGCCGCGCGGGGCGCCGCCTGGTCATCGCGTCACAGAC
>NZ_VOHR01000690.1 GCF_009192725.1 Segeticoccus rhizosphaerae
CGGGCGTAGGCCTGGCTGGCGCCCAGCAGGGCGGCGAGGTCGGCACCGCCCAGCCCCTCGAAGTGGCGCCGGTCGGCCATCGGCATCAGCCCCAGCTGATGCAGCCGGCGGGTCAGGGCCCGGGCGGGCAGGTCCAGCCACAGAGCCAGCGCGGCGAAAGCGGGCGCGGTCCACCGCTTCGGGGTCAGCTCCCGCAGCACGTCGCCGGGCATCAGGAAGGCCTCGGCGAAGGCATTCGCCCGGGTCTCAGAGCGGGCACGTTCGGGGGGGACCTGCTCGATGGAGGCGTCGACGTGCAGGCTGTTCTCCTCTTCGGCGAGCAGGTGGCACACCTGGTGGGCCAGCGCGAACCGCTGCCGGCCCGGCCGGTCGGTGGCACCGACCACGGCGATCTTGGCGGTGCGGTCCGACCACGCGGCGCCGTCGAACCACACCGGGGTGGCCACCACGGCCACGTCGATGCCGAAGACGTCCTCCACCAGGGGCGCCAGGTCCTCGGTCAGCCAGTTGCGGCCGGCGCGGGTGATGCGGCGCGCGGCTTCCTCGGCCAGCTGCCAGCCCTGACCGGCCGGGTCGGCATCGGGCCCGGACAGCGCCGGGTGGCACCGCAGGTGAGGCGTTGGTCGCGGCGCGCCAGCGGC
>NZ_VOHR01000691.1 GCF_009192725.1 Segeticoccus rhizosphaerae
GTGTCGCTCCCCGGGGCCGACGACGGCTCGACGAGCGCGACCCTGGACGACCAGGTGGCCGCCGTGGTCGCGGCCGTCGACGCCAGCGACCGCCCGTTGGTCGTCGGCCACTCGGCCGCCTGCACCCTCGCGTGGATCGCCGCCGACCAACGCGTTGCCGCGGTCTCCGGGCTGTCCCTCATCGGTGGCTTTCCCAACGCCGACGGGGAGGCCTACGCCGACTTCTTCGAGACCACCGACGGGGTCATGCCGTTCCCGGGCTGGGAGAAGTTCGAAGGTCCCGACTCAGCCGACCTGGACGACGCGGCGAAGGCGCGGCTCGCGTCCGGCGCGGTCCCGGTGCCCGAAGGCGTGTCGAAGGGAGTGGTCCGGTTGGCTGATGAGGGCCGGTATGCCGTCCCGGTGCAGCTGGTCTGCCCCGAGTTCGGCCCGGGCGAGGCCAAGGAGTGGATCGCCGCCGGAGACCTGCCCGAGCTGAGCCGCGTGGAGCACCTCTCCTACGTCGACCTCGATTCGGGGCACTGGCCCATGATCACCCGGCCGGCCGAGCTCGCGGCCGTCCTCGACGAGGCCGCCCGCTCGTCGTGAGGGAGCGGCCGGTGCGCCGGCTCACCCGCGCCCAGGCACGCCGGATCGCGGT
>NZ_VOHR01000692.1 GCF_009192725.1 Segeticoccus rhizosphaerae
GCTCACCGGCACGGCGCGGCACCCACGCCAGCTTGGCGCCGGTGATGGCGGCGAGGGCCGAGGCGGCCGAGAGGGCACCCGGCACCGTGGCGAGCCGCTCTCCGACCAGGATGACGGCGTCGCTGCGCAGCGCGTTGCTCGCCTCGACGATCTCGGCGACGTCCTCGTGGCCACCGGCCAGGGCGCGGAGCACCTCGGTCTCGGTGCCCGGTGCGGCCGAGATCAGCGTGCCGCCTGTCTTGACCAGCGCGGGCGTGACGAACGGCGCGACCGAGAAGACCCGGGTCTTGTGGGCGCGGTGTGCCTTGCGTAGCCGCAGGAAGACGATCGGCGACTCCTCCTCGGGCTCGAACCCGACCAGCAGGACCGCCTTGGCGGACTCGAGGTCGGCATAGGTGACCGCGAGGCTGGTGGCCGCGACGTGACCCGCGAGGAACTCCGCCTCCTCCTGGGAGTGTGGACGGGCCCGGAAGTCGATGTCGTTGCTCTGCAACACCGTGCGGGTGAACTTGCTGTAGGCGTAGGCGTCCTCGTTGCTGACCCGCCCGCCGACGAGCACGCCGGTGCCACCCGAGGCGCGCGCGGCGTCGAGCCCGCGAGCCGCGACCTCGAGGGCCTCCGGCCAGCCGGCGACGCGCAG
>NZ_VOHR01000693.1 GCF_009192725.1 Segeticoccus rhizosphaerae
CGCTCGGTCTTCGCTTGGCAGGGCGAGGTCGGTGAAGGCATCGAAGTGGCCGCGCTGCTAAAGACCGGCGGTGCGTTGTTGAAACAAGCGATCGCCCGCCTGGAGGACTTGCATCCCTATGATGCGCCAGCAATATTGGGGTGGCATTGCGACGCAGCCGGGAATGCGACCAAGGCTTGGTTGGGCAATCTAGGCCCGGCATAACAGGGGTTCGTGGGACATGAGAGATAGCGGTCGCAGGGGTGCCCTGCGCTTTCTCGGGGCAGGCGCATTGTTGACGACAGCCGGGTTCTCGATGCCCCTGAATGCGCAGACCACAGGGACGGCCAGGGCGCTGCCTCAAGGACTGTTCCGCCTGACGCGGCTGTTGGAACGTGAGCTGGTGGACGGCGCAGTGTTGAGCGTCGAGCGCAGCTGGTCCTGCAAATTTGAACATGCGGGGCGAGGGATGCGCGTCGTGGGCGAGGCCCTCGATTGCTTCGTGAAGGCGCCTGAATCCCTGGCACCGCTCGCTGCTCTCGAAAAGCAACGCAAGGATATGGGCCCGTTCCCCGCCCTGCTCCACAGCAGTGGACTCATCGCCTCGCCAGTCCACCAAGAGCCCGTCGATCACCGGCAAGTCGTGGATGTCGCCAT
>NZ_VOHR01000694.1 GCF_009192725.1 Segeticoccus rhizosphaerae
CGCATGCCGGCGTCCGCCGACGGAGGCCGCGGCCTCGTGGGAGGTGCCCCACCTGCCGGAGTCGCGGTGCGCCGGGCCTGCTTGGCCGCCTCCTTGAGCTCGGCGCGCAGGTCGGACGAGCTGACGTGCACCCGTTGGCGCACCTGCTGGGCGAGCTCGCGCACGGTGTGGTCAAGGTCCTGTTGCAGGTCGGCGAGGTCGAACTGGCGCGCCTCGACCTCGGCCCGGCCCGCGTCGGTGATGCGGTAGGTCAGCTTGCGACCCTCACCCTCGGCGCGCTCGACGAGACCTTCCTCCTCCAGCTTGGCCAGCCGAGGGTAGACGGTTCCCGCGCTGGGGGAGTAGAGGCCGTTGAACCGCTCCTCCAGGGCCCGGATCACCTCATAGCCGTGGCGCGGTCCCTCGGACAGCAGCGCCAGCAGGTAGAGGCGCAGCTGTCCGTGGGCGAAGACGGCCATTGCTCAGCCCCCCGACCGGTCGGACGTGGCCGGCGCCGAGCCGTGGGCGGCGGGGTCCGCATCGGCGCGCAGCACGATGACGTCGCCGGAGACGGAGACCGCCCTGATCTGCAGGGCACCGTCACCGTCGCGCAGCCGGCCTCCGCTCCTGGGCGGTGTCGGCGGGTGCGGCGGCC
>NZ_VOHR01000695.1 GCF_009192725.1 Segeticoccus rhizosphaerae
AATTCCCGTCGTGTAGATAACTACGATACGGGAGGGCTTACCATCTGGCCCCAGTGCTGCAATGATACCGCGAGACCCACGCTCACCGGCTCCAGATTTATCAGCAATAAACCAGCCAGCCGGAAGGGCCGAGCGCAGAAGTGGTCCTGCAACTTTATCCGCCTCCATCCAGTCTATTAATTGTTGCCGGGAAGCTAGAGTAAGTAGTTCGCCAGTTAATAGTTTGCGCAACGTTGTTGCCATTGCTACAGGCATCGTGGTGTCACGCTCGTCGTTTGGTATGGCTTCATTCAGCTCCGGTTCCCAACGATCAAGGCGAGTTACATGATCCCCCATGTTGTGCAAAAAAGCGGTTAGCTCCTTCGGTCCTCCGATCGTTGTCAGAAGTAAGTTGGCCGCAGTGTTATCACTCATGGTTATGGCAGCACTGCATAATTCTCTTACTGTCATGCCATCCGTAAGATGCTTTTCTGTGACTGGTGAGTACTCAACCAAGTCATTCTGAGAATAGTGTATGCGGCGACCGAGTTGCTCTTGCCCGGCGTCAATACGGGATAATACCGCGCCACATAGCAGAACTTTAAAAGTGCTCATCATTGGAAAACGTTCTTCGGGGCGAAAACTCTCAAGGATC
>NZ_VOHR01000696.1 GCF_009192725.1 Segeticoccus rhizosphaerae
CCTCGCGGGCCTGGTCGGCCACCCCCAGCTGCGAGCCCGCGACCGCTGGCGCGAGGTGGACACGCCCGTCGGTCCGGTGCGGGCGCTGCTCCCGCCGGTCACCGTGCGGGGACAGGAACCAGCGATGGGCGCGGTGCCCTCCCTGGGACAGCACACGGAGCGCATCCTGGCCGAGCTCGGCCTGCCGACTGACCCCGGTGCGGAGGAGGACCGATGAGCCGCACCACCGGCGTCGCCGAGTCCCTGGCTGGTTGGGCCGAGCGCTTCGAGGCCGACGACGAGGACCTCGCCCTGGCCGACCGGGCACTGCTCGACACGGTGTCGGTGGGCCTCGCCGCCCGGGACCAGCCGATCCTGTCGATCGTCACCAGTCTGCCGGAGGTCGCCCGCTGGGCGGTCGCCTGCCACATCCTCGACTTCGACGACCTGCACCTGCCGTCGACGACCCACATCAGCACGGTCTGCGTGCCCGCAGCCCTGGCGAGCGGTGGAGGCCCGCGTGCCTACCTGGCCGGAGCCGGTGTGATGGCCCGGCTCGGCACTGCCCTGGGATGGGAGCACTACTCCCGCGGCTGGCACGCCACGACCACCGCCGGTGCGCTCGGTGCGGCCGTGACCGCGGCGGTCGCCGCG
>NZ_VOHR01000697.1 GCF_009192725.1 Segeticoccus rhizosphaerae
CCGTAGGTCGCTCCGCTCGCCAGCAGGGCCGCGAGCAGCGCCACTGCCGGGAGCTCGTAGCGCCTGCGGGGCTTCTTCCCGGTGGTCGTGCCGGCCGTGCCGCCCGGAGCTGCTCCGTGCCCGCCCTGCCCGCCCTGCCCGATCTGCGGGCCGGGCTGGCCCTGGCCCGGGAAGCCGTAGGGTCCTTGCGGCCCCCCGTCATAGGGGCGAGGCCTCCCAGCTCCGGCGTTCGGTGCGCCGAAGGCGCCACGACGCGGGTCTTGCGGCTCTCCGGGCCGGGGAGCGCCATACCACTGCGGCCCGGGGATCGGCTCGGTCGGCCGGTGACCGCCGCCGGTGCCCTCACCCGGCTGCTGGGGCTGGTTGGTGGTGCCCATGGTGCTCTCCTTCTCCGGGATCCGCCCTGGTGCCCGGATCCGCTCTGTCCGCTCGATGCGTTCTGTACCCAGTGAACCCGGTCAATCTCCAGACGGGCTGGGCGCATCCTGTGAACTGGCTGTGGGCAGCTCGACCACGAAGGTCGCTCCGGCGCCTGGCGTGGGGGCCAGACCGACGCGGCCGTGGTGGCTGCCCACGATCGCCGCGACGATGGCCAGGCCGAGGCCGTTGCCGCCGCCGTGCCCGCGGGTGC
>NZ_VOHR01000698.1 GCF_009192725.1 Segeticoccus rhizosphaerae
GCTCGGACCGGTCCCCGGGCCGGGCACCGGGGACCGGTCCGAGCCCGGTGCCGTGATCATCGACCTGCCCGCGACCAGCAGCTCGGCACGCAGCTGCTCACCCTGCGCCCCCGGGCGGCGGTGGTGACCCTGGGGCGGGTGCTGACCCGGGTCATCGCCTGCGAGGACCGGCGGCCGGGACCTCATCCAGCCGGCGCCGGCCGGTATGACCCGCACGCGGTCTCGGTGGAACAGGCATACGGTCTAGTCACGCAGCTCGTTAATCACCGGGCCCGCCGGCGGCCAGCAGCACTGATCCGCGCCGAGTGGAGGTCACCGCGTGGGCTGGTCGGGGCCGTGTTCGGGTACCACCGTGGTGGGGCACCGGGCGTGGTGGGTCAGCGCCGTGCTCACCGACCCCAGCAGCAGGCGCTTGAACCCGCCCATCCCGCGGGAACCGACCACCAGGTGCTCGGCGGTGTCGGCGTAACCCAGCAGCACTTCCGCCGGGACACCGTGCTCGATGCGGACCTCGGTTTCCACCCGCTCGGCCTCGGGCCGGGCGGCCCGGGCCCGCTCCAGCAGCTCCTGCACCGCCTGGCGGGTGGCCTCCAGCTCGGCCGGGGTGGCCGGTTCGGCCACCGGGCGG
>NZ_VOHR01000699.1 GCF_009192725.1 Segeticoccus rhizosphaerae
CCAGGCCGAGGGCGTCGACCGCGGCGAGGTGCTCGGCCGACTGGGCCTGCCAGCCGGCGTCGGCGGCCACGACGAACATCACCGCCGGTGCCGGGCCGAGTCCGGCGAGCATGTTGCCGATGAAGCGCTCGTGCCCGGGCACGTCCACGAAGGCGATGGCCGCGTCGAGGTCCGCGGT
Organism: Segeticoccus rhizosphaerae; assembly: GCF_009192725.1. GTDB lineage: Bacteria > Actinomycetota > Actinomycetes > Actinomycetales > Dermatophilaceae > Segeticoccus > Segeticoccus rhizosphaerae. The sequence continues at coordinate 179 of NZ_VOHR01000699.1, forward strand.
GGTCCACGCATAGCCGAGGTCGATGGTCAGGCCGCGGCGACGCTCCTGCTCCCACCGGTCCGGCTCCATCCCGGTCAGGGCGCGCACGAGGGTGGACTTGCCGTGGTCCACGTGGCCCGCGGTGGCGAAGACGTGCACGGCTAGGCCTCCGGGGACTCAGGTCCGGCGAGCGAGACATCCGCCGCGAGCACGGCTGCCACCAACGCCTCGTCCTGTTCCTCGGGCACGCAGCGCAGGTCGAGCAGGGCGCGCCCGTGCTCGACGCGGCAGACGACGCCCGGCTCACCAAGGCGCAGCGGCACGGCATACGACGCTGGTATGGCGACCGCCCACCCGGGCAGCGCCAGTCCCGGAGCTCCGCCGCCCCCGACCGCCCCGTCGGCCGGGACCACCTCGCCGCCGATCTCCTTCGCCACCGCTGCGCACCGCTCGCGGAGCCGGGCGGCG
>NZ_VOHR01000007.1 GCF_009192725.1 Segeticoccus rhizosphaerae
CGGTCCCGGCTGCTCGCGGTGCACCTGCCGCACCGCCGCGAGCATGCGCCGCCCGAGATCGCCGGTCGCCTGCCGCCGTACCCGGGCCAGCGGAGGCAGGACGCCACCGGCTTCCTCGGACCACACCGGGTCGTCGAGGAAGACGAACAGCGGTAGGCCACTGTCGACCACCACGGTGCAGGTGCGGGTGATCAGTGCACGCTGCAGACGGGCGCACCCGTCGGGTCCGAGCAGAGGACCCAACCGGGTCTTGACCCGTCCCGGGACGGGCACCTTGGCCATGACGGCGACGGCAGTCACGGCCCGACCCGGTGCACGACGCCGGCCCCCGTGAGGTCGCCGACGTGCGGCAGCGCACGTTCGACCAGCCGCGCCAGGTGTGTCGCGCTGTCGGCCAGCCGGGCCAGCAGCGCCTGGACCGGCTCCGGCTCGCTGGCCACCCCGTTGGCGTAGTCGGTGACGAACCCCACCAGCGCCAAGGGAAGTCCGGCCTCGCCGGCGAGGACCACCTCGGGCCCGGCGGTCTGGCTGACCGCGGTGACGCCAACCTGGGCCAGCGCCGCGATCTCCGTGCGCGTGTTGAACCGCGGACCGTCGACGTGCCCGTAGCAGCCGCCGTCGTGGACGGTCGAGAGGATCCCGGCGTCCGGGTGTCCTTGCAGCAAGGCCTGCCGCAGCGGTTCGCTGAACGGGCGGTCGAAGATCCAGTGGCCTCGCCCCGCCGCGCCCGGCTGATCGAACCAGGTGCAGGCGCTGCCGTCGGGCAGCCGGTTGGTCGGGAAGTACAGGTCGTCGAAGACCACCAGCGTGCCCGGCTCCAGGGTCGGGTCGACCGCCCCGCAGACGGTCACGGCGATGACCGCGTCGACCCCCTCGCCCAGCAAGGCGGCCAGGTTCGCTTTGTGGGTCACCTGGTGGGACAACCGCTCGTGGGCCGGGCCGTGGCGGGAGACCTGCACCACTTCGGCACCCGCGACGGTCCCCTCGACCACGTCCACCGGTCCGTGCTCGGTGGCGACGGTGCGCCGCGCAGCGTCATGCAGGCCCGGCCAATCATGGGCACCGGAGCCGGTGAGCAGCCCTATCCGCATACGCCACCCCCACACGCCGAACCGCCACGCGCCTCAGCAGCCACGCCCGCGGCGGCGGCGCGCCGCCGGACCTGCACGATCGGCAGCTGCCGGCGCAGCTCGGCGTTCTCGGCCGGGTCGAGCACGCTGTGTTGGACGCAAGCCGGGACCAGCTTCCCGGTCTCCGGGTGCGCCATCGCGTAATGGCACGCCGCCAGCCGCTCCTGCGTTTCCCGGATGTGCGGGTCGTTGCTGGTCCGCCCCTGCTGCATCAGCGCCCAGGCAGGGTCGACATCCGCGGCATCCATGAACTGGTGCATCACGAACGTCACTGGCCGCACCCGGCGTTGGCGCAACGACTCACGCAGCCCGACCCGACGCACGGTCCGGAGCAACCAACGCGCCCCGATCACCGGTACCCCCGGGTGCCGGGCCATCACTCGAACCAGCTTGATCGCCAACGTGACTGGTGGAGTGCCAGTGAAGTTGACGCGACCCAGGTAGGTGAAGAACGCGTCGCGGGTGCGCAGGTCCCGCGGGTCGGCACCGTCCAGGAAGGGATACCACCGGTCGCCGACGTAGAAGCCGTAGGCCGTGCGGTTGCAGCGCACGTCGCCGTGCTCGAACACGTGGTAGTCCAATGCCGTTCCGGCTCCCCGCTCGATCTGCGCCCAGACCGCATCCGGTGTCGCGTCCCGGTAGTCCTCGTGCCAGCGCCGGTCATCGCCGACGAACGCCGCCGGCTGGAACGAGAACATCCCGAAACCCATGCCGTGGCTGGAGGTGATCACGCCGGCGACCTCGGAAAGGTTGGCCGGGGTCACCGTCATGTTGTGCGCCAGGAAGAAGCGCACCCCGTGCTCGCGACGCAACCGCACGAACATGTCCGCAAACCGCTGCCGGTAGGGATTCAGGGCGGCCTCGCTGCCCGGTCGCTCGATGCCCCGTCGGCCGAACATCAGCTTGTCGAAGTGTGCCGCGAACGACAGCCGGTCGAACCGGCGGTGCCCGTCCGGGCCCAGAGCCAGCCGCCGCAGGTAGTCCTCGTCGAAATCCCCGTGCGTGAAGCTCATCGGCTCCCGCCCCTGCTCACGCATCACCGCCAGGGCGGCCGCGTGGTCATCCGGGGACAGCAAGGTCACCTCTCCCCCGATCAGCTGCGCATGGGCCCGTGGGCCGCGCTCGCGTCGCAACAGCTGCATCTGTGCGCTGATCTGCGTCACCGTGTGACCGCCGTCCACCCGCACCCGGTTGGCGTCCCTCGAGTGGTAGCACGGCGTGCACGCCAGGTTGCACTTCGGAAACACGCCGTGAGTCCCCTCGCAACCCACGCCGTGACGGCCCATCACCTGCCCAGGGGTGCGCACCACCTCCGGCAGCCCGGCCCACCGGCGCTCCATCGCCTCCGCGAACTCCGGATCGACCGGCCGGGTCGACCGCTCCCACGCCCGCAACGCCGCTGCCAGCCTCATCGCCGCACCTCCACGGGTCGGTGAACTTCTCCACTCGGGTAGGGAAACCCGGTCGCTGCCCCGAATCCATCCACCCGGGCGGAAGGAATCGCCGCCCTCGCCGGGTTACCCGATGGTCAGCGACCACCTCTGGAGAGGAAATCATGCCTCGCATTCCTGTGCACACTGTCGACACCGCGCCCGCGCCCGCCCAGGACACCCTGTCAGGGTTGGAGCAGAAGATGGGCAAAGGGCGGCCCTGGACCAGGGTTGGTCCGACGAACAGCTCGCCGAGGCCTTCGCCCACGTGGTCGTGAACCTGTTCACCAACTACTTCAACCACGACGCCGGCACCGAGCTGGTGGCGCGGGCCACGATCACGCCGCAGGCCTACCCTCGGGACACGGCGGCCGCGTGGAACGGGGCCCCGGGACTCAACTCGCGGAAGGGCACGGATGAAGGCATCAGCCGACCTGCTGGTCGTGGGCGGTGGGACCGCCGGCCTTGTCAGCGCCAGGACCGCGGCCGGGCTCGGTGCGCGCGTGCTGCTGGTCGAACGCGGTCGCACCGGCGGTGACTGTCTGTGGACCGGCTGCGTGCCCTCCAAGTCGCTGCTGGCCGCCGCCGCGGCCGCCGCCGGTGCCCGCGACGCCACCCGGCTCGGCGTGCACGCGGAGCGAGTGCGGATCGACTTCCCTGCCGTCATGGACCATGTGCACTCGGCCATCGACCACATCGAGCCGACCGACTCCCCCGCGTCCTTGCGTCGGGCCGGAGTGCGGGTGGAGACCGGCGAGTTCTGCTTCACCGGAACGGCGTCCGGCACGGTCGCCGGCCGCCCGATCCGCTTCGACCAGGCGATCATCGCCACCGGCTCCGCGCCGCTGGTGCCGAAGCTGCCCGGCCTGTCGGGACTTGACTACCTGACCAGCGACACCCTGTGGGACCTGCGGGCACTCCCACCGCGGATGGCGGTGCTCGGCGGCGGCAACATCGGTTGCGAGCTCGGCCAGGCGTTCGCCCGGCTGGGCAGCCAGGTCACGATCATCGAGGCCACCGGAAGGCTGCTCCCCCGGGAGGATCCGGCGGCCTCGGCACTGGTCGAGGATGCGTTGGCGAGGGACGGCGCCCGAGTGCTCACCGGCACGGGAGTCACCGGCGTCATCCCCACCGACGCTGCCGGCTCTGCCGGCGGCCGGCTGGTCCTGCAGGACGGCACCACGGTGGGGTTCAGTCACCTGCTGGTCGCAGTCGGCCGTTCCCCGCGCAGCGCCCACCTGGGGCTCGACGCCGCGGGGGTGGAGTGCGACCAGCGTGGCCACGTCCGCGTCGATGCGCAACTGCGCACGACCACCGCCCGGATCTGGGCGGCCGGAGACATCACCGGCCACCCGCAGTTCACCCACCTGGCAGGTGCGCACGCCAGCCTTGCCGCCAGCAACGCCGTGCTGGGGCTGCGCCGTCGGATCGACCCGACCGTGCCGCGCGTGACCTTCACCCAACCGGAGGTGGCCGCGGTCGGGGTCAGCACCGCAGGGCCCCCAGACGGCGTCCGTTTGCGGTCCTGGTCGCTGACCGAGGTCGACCGGGCCGTCACGGACGCCACCACGGCCGGGTTCACCACGATCGCCACCGACGCCAAGGGCCGGGTGCTGGGAGCCACCGTGGTCGGCCCCCGCGCCGGAGAGGCCCTGGCCGAGCTGACCCTGGCGGTGCGTCACCGGATGCGGATCCGGGACCTGGCCGGCACCACCCATCCCTACCCCACCTACGCCGACGCCGGCTGGAACGCCGCCATCGCTGACGTCCGCGCGAGCCTCACCCGCCCCCCGCTGTCCACGATCGTCCGCACGGCGTCCACGGCACGACGCCACTGGGTCCACGCCCGGGCCCGCCTCAGCTCCCCGCTCGGCGGTCTGAACGGACTACCGCCGCGGAAGCGGTGAGGGCCGGTCGGCCGATCCGGCTCCCCCTCAGCGCCATTTCGCACCCCAGGGAAGGAAAGCCGCCGCCAGCGGGTTCCGCCGGTGTGGCCCCTGCCCCGTCCCCGGACTCAGAGCCGACACCCGACGCTGCCGGCAGCACCGACCGGCAGGCCCGTTACGACAGTGTCGTCCTGCCGCAGATCGCGGTCATGCTGCGCGTCGCGACCACCATCACCAGCCAGCCCGCAGACGCCGAGGACCTGGTCCAGGAGACACTCCTGCGCGCTTGGCGCGGTCTGGACCGCTTCGACGGTCAACACCCTCGCGCCTGGCTGCTCACCATCCTGCGCCACGCCGAGATCAACCGACACCGGCGCCGGCGGCCAAGCCTGCTGGACGACCCCGCAGACGCGACCGAACGGCACCTGGCACCCGTCGTCCCCTCGGCCGAGCAGCAGGTCATGGACAGAGCCTTCGACAGCGTCGTCGAAGCTGCGCTGATCGACCTGCCCACCCAGCTGCGCGCCGTGGTGATCCTCATCGATGTCGACCAGCTCAGCTACGCCGAAGCCGCCGCGGCCCTCGGCGTCCCGGAGGGCACGATCACCAGCCGGCTGCACCGAGCCCGCAAACGTATCCGCAGTCGCATCAGCAAAGCCGGCCTCACCCCTCGGAGACACCCATGAACAACCTGGCCATGCACCGACGCATGCTCGGCGACTCCCTGGTCACCAGCTGCCTGCAGACCCGGCGGCACCTCCAGCGCTACCTGGACGGCGAGGCCGACCCCGCCCTCGCCGAGCGCATCACCCGGCACCTCGACGCCTGCCGCGCCTGCGGACTCCAAGCCCACATCTACCAACAGATCAAGACCGCCGTGTGCCGGCACGCCACCGAACCGCCCGCAGAGGCCCTCGAACGGCTCACCGCCTTCGCGGAGGCACTACCCCGCCAGCGGACCTGAACAGTCCCCTACTCGGTTGCCGAGAGTATGCGGCAGACGTCTGCCTCGGTGCAGTCGGCGGGGCTGAGGCGGTGGCTGCGTTCGATGAGCTGCTCAAGCTCTGCTGCCAAGGCGGCGAGATCGCGCATGCGGGCGCGCAGGTCGGCGAGCTTGCCCTCGATCAGGGCCGTGACGTGGGCGCACGGGACGTTGCCGTCGTCGCGAAGATCGAGGATGCCGCCGATCTCGGCGAGGGTCAGGCCGGCCGCCTGGGCGGCGCGGATGAAACTCAAACGGTTGCGCGTGGCTTCGTCATAGAAGCGATAGCCGTTGGGGCCGCGTGCGGGTTCGGGCAACAGCCCGCGGCGCTCGTAGAACCTGATCGTCGGGCTGGACGTGCCCGCCGCATCGGCGAGTTCTCCGATCAGCATGCGGTCCACTCTAGCCCTTGACCTTGCACCACAGTTCAGGGTTTACGTTCGTTGGCATGCACACACCAACCGGCCTGGTCGGGGCGCCCACGCTGCCACGGCTCCGAGCGGCACTCACCACCGCGACGGGGAGGGCCTGATGGGTCGCAACTATGACCTTGTGGTGGTCGGCGCCGGGATGGCCGGTGTCTCCGCGGCCGACAAATGCGCCTCGCAGGGCTGGAAGGTCGCGATCGTCGACGCCCTGCCCTACGGCGGGACCTGCGCGCTGCGCGGATGCGACCCGAAGAAGATTCTGCGCCGCGGTGCAGAGATCATCGACGGCGCCCGCCTGATGCGGGGCAAGGGCATCGACGACGATGGCCTGTCGATCAATTGGGCCGACCTGATCAAGCACAAGCACGGCTTTACCGACCCGGTGCCGCGCAACATCGAGGACCGGCTGGCCGGGAAGGGCGTCGACACGCTCCACGGCTTGGTCCGGTTCACCGGCAGCAACAGCATTCAGGTCGGCGACAGCGCCTACACAGGCGAGCATTTCCTGATCGCCACCGGCGCCCGCCCACGGCCGCTGGACTTTCCCGGCGCCACGCACCTGATCGACAGCACGGAGTTTTTGGACCTGGGGGTACTGCCCCCGCGAATCCTATTCGTCGGCGGTGGCTTCGTCTCTTTCGAGTTCGCTCACATCTGTGCACGGGCGAACAGCACGCCAGTCATCATCGACCGCGGATCGCGCCCACTGAAGGCGTTCGACCCGGACCTCGTCGAGCTCTTGGTCGCCCGCAGCGAGGCAGCAGGGATCGCACTGGAGCGCGGAACCAGCATCGAATTCATCGACAAGAGCGCGACCGGTTACCAGGTTCGGCTCGTACGGGCCGGCCAGGTGGAGACCCGGGAGTTCGACCTGGTCGTCCACGGCGCCGGCCGCATCCCCGACCTGTCGAGCCTGGACCTCGACGCGGCCGGCGTGGCGTGGAACCAGCACGGGGTGCAGGTCACCGGTCACCTTCAAAGCACCACCAACCCTGCGGTCTACGCCGCCGGCGACGCTGCCAACAGCCCCGGGATGCCACTCACCCCGGTTGCGGTCTTCGAAGGCAAGGTCGCGGCATCGAACATGCTCAAGGGCGCCACCATGGTGCCCGACTACGCCGGTGTCCCGACCGGCGTGTTCACCATTCCCGAGCTCACCCGAGTGGGCATGCTCGAACACGAAGCCAGAGAGCGCGGCATCGATGTCGACGTCCGCTACAGCGACACCAGCGGCTGGTATTCGAGCTACCGGGTCGGCGAGACCACCGCCGCCGCCAAGATCCTCATCAACCGCGCCAGCGACCAGATCGTCGGCGCCCACCTGCTCGGCCCCGACTACGGCGAACTTGTCAACCTCCTCGCCCTCGCGATGAAACTAGACCTCACCAGCCGCCAGCTGAAGTCGATGACAGCCCTGTACCCCACCGTCGGTTCAGACCTCGGCTCCTTGCTCTGACTTCGCAAGGCGGTTCGGACGAACTCGACCGGGCCCGTGGGCGCCGAAGAGACCGTGAAAGCGTAAGGATGGGAGACATGAACATCGACGCCGAGACACTGACCACGAGGTATGACCAGGTCCGCTCCTACACCGAGGATCTGGCAGCCCCGCTCTCCGCGGAGGACCAGACCGTGCAGTCGATGCCGGATACTTCCCCAACCAAGTGGCACCGCGCTCACGTGACGTGGTTTTTCGAGACTTTCGTGCTGGCAGGGCACGAACCCGACTTCGCGAAATTCCACGACGAGTACTGGTTCTTGTTCAACAGCTACTACGAGTCCGTCGGGCCCCGCTATGCGCGCCCGATGCGAGGCGTGATCTCCCGCCCCGGCGCGAAGGATGTCGGGGTCTACCGGGACAACGTCGACGGCCGGATGCGTGATCTGCTCGGCCGCCTCGACGACGGGGCCCTGTCCGAGCTCGCCCCGACGATCGAGCTCGGCTTTCATCATGAGCAACAGCACCAGGAGCTGCTGCTCATGGACATCAAGCACGTGCTCTCGCTCAATCCACTGCAGCCGTCGTATGCCGGCGGGCCGGTGGGAGGCGCAACCGGACCGCTCGGGTGGCGCGAGTACGAAGGCGGTTTGGTCGAGATCGGTCATCAAACCTCCGGGGGAGACTTTTGCTTCGACAATGAGCTTCCTCTGCACCAGGAGTTCCTGGCGCCCTATCGTCTGGCGGATCGGCTGGTGACCAACGGCGAGTGGCTGGCATTCATGGCGGACGGTGGCTACTCCCGCTCCGAGTTCTGGTTCTCCGACGGGTGGTCGCGTGTGGGCACCGACGGATGGCGGGCGCCGTTCTACTGGACGGAGCGCGACGGGGTGTGGCTTGAGCACACCCTGACCGGCACCAGGCCTGTCGACCCGGAGCTTCCGGTGTGCCATGTCAGCCACTATGAGGCGGACGCGTATGCCGCGTGGGCCGGCAAGCGTCTGCCCACGGAGGCCGAGTGGGAGCACGCCGCCCAGCTGGAAGACCAGTCGACGGTGATGGCATCGGCGAACCTGGCCGATCGCGGGGCGTGGCATCCGCGACCGGCCGGGCCGGCGACCGGTGGCCTGCGGCAGGTGTTCGGCGACTGCTGGGAGTGGACCACCTCGGCCTACCTCGGCTATCCCGGCTACCACCCACCGAGCGGAGCGATCGGCGAATACAACGGCAAGTTCATGTCCGGGCAAATGGTGCTGCGGGGCGGGTGTGCCCTGACGCCTCCCGGACACATCCGCTCGTCCTACCGCAACTTCTTTCCCCCCGGGGCACGTTGGCCGGTCACCGGGGTCCGCCTCGCCGACGCTCGATAAGATGGTCTCGGTCCGGTCTCCAGGCGTTGCCACGGACCAGGGCCGTTGCCGCACCCGGCAGACCGAGCACGCACGAGCGCCCGAAGTGATCGGATCGAGGCGGCTGAGTGCGGCGGGTTTCATCGGGACACAACGGTTTTGCGGAGGTCGTGACCGGCTCCGGCCAGCCACGCAGGGCAGCCGCGGAGAGACGCGCCGGAGCATCTGGTGCCGTCGGAACGAGTTTGGCGGTCGCCGCGGCAGTCGCGTTCGCGAGTTCCGGTCCGCTGGCGAAGTCGGTCATGGACGCCGGTGTGGGGTCGGGACAGCTCACCTGGCTGCGGATCGGCTTGGCCGCGGTGCTGGCGCTTGTCAGCGCCCTCGCGCTGCATCCGGGATCCCTACGATTTCACGGTCGCGACTGGGTCGAGATGCTCGGCTTCGGGCTCTTTGGGGTCGCGGGTGCACAGTGGTTCTTCTTCGCAGCCGTAGCGCGGCTGCCGGTCGCTGTAGCAATGCTGCTGGAGGCAACCGCTCCTGTGTTCGTCGCCTTGTGGGTGCGGTTCGTGCGTCGGCGCCGCTTGCCCGTGGCGGTGTGGTTGGGCATCGGATTGGCCATCGCCGGTCTGGCAGCGGCGGCCCAGGTGTGGCAGGTGAGCACTCTGGACGCGATCGGTGTGCTCGAGGGACTCGGCTCAGCACTGTGCGCGGCCGGGTATTTCCTGATCGGACAGCGGGTGGTCACCACCTGTGACCCGCTCGGCGTCCTCACGGTGAGCCTGCTGATCGGACTTCTCGCGGTCAGCTTCACCATCCCTCCGTGGACCGTCCCCTTCAGCGGTCTTGACGCGTCGGCGCTGCTGGGCGGCGTCGTCCTGCCCGTCTGGTTCGTGATCACGATGCTTGCCGTGGTCTCGACGGTGGTCCCCTACCTGTGTGGGCTGGCCTCGCTGCGACATCTCCCACCCTCGGCGGCCAGCGTGCTCGGCCTGCTGGAGCCGGGGGTGGCAGCCGTGTTGGCATGGTGGCTGCTGGGGCAGTCACTGACGGCGCCCCAACTCCTCGGCGGTTTGGCCGTTCTGGCCGGCGCGGCCGTGGTTCAAGTGGCCATCCACCGACGGGCCGGCACGCCCCTGCATGTCACCAACCACCGCGATCGCCACCACACCAGATAGGACGAGGGTCTGCTCATCGTGGAAGGCTTCGGCGCAGGACGAGGGGGAGGAAGGCCGCCAGGGCCATCGCCTGGGCCACGGCGGTGAATAGGACCGTCGCGCTGACCGAGACCTCGTAGAGGGCGCCGACCGCGGCGGAGCCGGCGAGCCAGGCGAGTCCGTAGACAGCGGTGAATACGCCGTAGCCGGTGCCGCGGCGCTCGGCGGGGACAAGGTCGGCGATGGCGGCCTTCATGGTGGACTCATGCATGCCCATCGCGGCGCCCCAGACGATGGCGCCGGCCCAGATCAGGGCGGCGTTGGTGGAGAAGGACAGGGCCGGGATCGGCGCCGCCAGGAGGGGCAGGACGATCAGGCCACGCAGTCCGATGCGGTCGTAGACCCATCCGGAGGCGAGTGCGGCGATCGCATCGACGCCCATGGCGACGGCATAGACGATCGGGATCTGGTAGCTGGGGATCACGTGCTTCACCTGCAGGTGGTAGGCCAGCACGGCGAAGGTGGCGAACCCGGCCATGGTCAGCGCGGTGAAGATGCTGTAGCCCCAGAACCCGGCCGAGAAATGCCACAGCGAACCATGCGACGGCGCCGGCGCCGCAGCGGATCGTGCCGCGTCCTCCTCGTAGTCGTGGGGGTGTGGGGCCGCGCGGCGCAGCACGGCCAGCACCACCAGGGCGGCCGCGCCCGGGACGGCCAGCACCGCGAAGCCGAGCCGGTACCCGGACACGGCGACCATGCCGGCGACTACCAAGGGGCCGATGACGGCACCGAACTGGTCGAGTGCCTCCTGGATCGCGAACGCACGTCCCCGTCCGAGGCTGTGGCTGGCCGCGGCCATCATCGTGCCCTTGGCCGGGCTGCGGACCGCCTTGCCGAAGCGCTCCCCGATGACCAGCACGCCCGCCTGCCAGAGCAACTGACTCGCAGCCAGGAGCGGGACGGCGACGATGGTGATCGCGTAGCCGGCGATGGTGATCGGCCAGGGGCGGCGGGTGCGGTCGGCCAGCGGCCCGGTGGCCAGCCGGAAGACCAGCGCGACCGCCTCACCGGCGCCGGTGAGTACCCCGACGACGACTGCACTGGCCCCTAGCGTTGCCAGGTAGGGACCGATGACCGACCGGGCGCCCTCATAGACGAAGTCGCCCAGGCCCGCGACCACCCCGAAGCCGAGCACGAAGCGCATCGGGCTCAACCGGTTTCGGCGCCCGTCATGTGCCGACGGCCCCGAAGGAGACGGTTCGGCCGACGTCTGGTCCATCTGGCCGGTCCTTCCTGCCGCGGTCCGTGGTGGGCCCGGGGACCCCGTCCCGGACAGGGCCGTGCGGTCAGCCGGTCTGGTGGGGCAGTTCCCGGGCCCCGAGCCGTAGGTGCTCCGTGTGGTAGACGGCCTGGTCGAGCAGCTCGGCGACGTGGTCGTCATACAGGCTGTAGGTGATGCTGCGCCCGTGTCGCTCGCCCTCGACCAGCCCCAGGTGGCGCAGCAGCCGCAGCTGGTGGGAGACCGCGGACTGTTCCATCCCCACCTGCTCGGCGAGCTCACCGACGCTGGCCGGTGACTGGCGCAACCGGGCCAGGATCAGCAGCCGGCTCGGCGTCGTCAGCGCCTGCAAGGTGGCGGCCACGGTCTTGGCGGTGGCCGCGTCGAGCACCGCCGGACCGACCCTGCCGCGCACCCCGTGACCCATACCGCGCAGTGTACCAAGCACGGATTGAGTGAACACTTCTTCATGTATGCCTGTTATCGTGGCCGGGTGTTGACGAGACCAGACAGCCCTCTGCCGCTAGTCGCCGACCGCGTGGTCATGGCTGCTCGGGACCGGTGCGCGCCCGGGGTCACTACACCTCGTGCCGGCGTGGCTGTCGATGACTGAGTCACGCGCAACCACCGAGCACGCCACGACGGCGCCTGCCGGCCCGGCGCAGGTCGGACCACAGGGCTGGTGGGGCAGGATCGACCGCGGCGACCTGGTCCGCACCGCCGTGGTGGCGGGCTTCGTCGTGGGTGTCGCCGTGCTCGATCGCACTGGCGCACCGCCGGCGGTGGTGGCCGCGGCCGCGGTGGTCGGACTGCTGATCGGGTGCTGGCCGATCCTGGCCGAGGCGTGGGGCGACGTCCGCGCGCGTCGGATGAGCATGGAGCTGTCGATGCTGATCGCGATCGCGGCCGCGGCCGCGATCGGGGTTTGGGTGACCGCGCTGGTGATCACCGTGTTCGTGCTCGCCGCGGAGATCCTGGAGGACCTGTCGCTGGACCGTGGCCGGGACGCGCTGACCGACCTGATGGCCTTCCTGCCGACCACGGTGGACGTCGATGACGGTGAGGTCGTCACCTCGGTGCCACTGTCCGCGCTGGCGCCGGGGAAAATGGTGGTCGTCTCGCCCGGGGGTGGCGTCCCGGTGGACGGGACGGTCGTGGCCGGGGCCTCCAGCTTGGACCAGTCCCGGATCACCGGTGAGTCGATGCCGGTGGACGTGCGGGTCGGCTCGTCGGTGTATGCCGGGTCGGTCAACCAGACCGGCGGGCTGCAGGTCCGTGCCGAGCGGGTGGGCGCGGACTCCTCCTACGGCCAGATCGTGGAGACGGTCCGCGCCGCGCAGTCCGCACAGACCCCGGCCCAGCGGTGGGCCGACAGGTTCGCCGCCTGGCTGGTCTACCTCGCCCTGGCCGGCGCCACCGTGACGTACCTGGTCACCCGGGACTGGCAGGCCACGATCTCTGTCGTCGTGGTCGCCGGTGCCTGCGGGATCGCCGCGGGCACACCGCTGGCCTCGCTCGCCGCGATCGGCCGGGCGGCCCGCTCCGGGGCGTTCATCAAGGCAGGCACCCACCTGGAGCGGCTCTCGACGGTCGACACCGTCGTGTTCGACAAGACAGGCACCCTGACCACCGGTGTGCTGCGAGTCACTGACGTGCGGCCTGCCGACGGCATCACCGTCGACGGCCTGCTCGCCGCGACGGCCGGAGCCGAGTGGTACTCCGAGCACCCCATCGGAAGGGCGATCACCGGACACGCCGCCGACCGGGGACTGCCCGTTCGCGCAGCAGCCGACTTCGACTACCAACCCGGCCACGGGGTCATCGCCACCGTCGACGGCCACCGCGTGCGGGCAGGCAACACGCGCCTCGTCCCCGAGGCGACCACCCCCACCCAGGACAATGGCGGCGGCAGCGCGGTCCACGTTGCCATCGGTGACCGCTATGCCGGCTCCATCCTGGTGGCCGACACCGTCCGTGCCTCGTCCCGGCAGGCCGTGGCCGACCTGCACCGGCTCGGGCTGCAGACGGTGATGATCACCGGCGACACCGCCCAGACCGCTCAGGCTGTCGCCCACGAGGTCGGCATCGACGAGGTCCACGCCGAGCTCCTGCCAGCGGACAAGGCCGGCCACGTCCAAGCACTCCGCCAGTCCGGGCGCCGGCTGGCCATGGTCGGCGACGGAGTCAACGACGCCCCCTCCCTCGCGAAGGCGGACGTGGGCATCGCGATGGGAACCGGCACCGACATCGCCCGGGAAACGGCCGACGTCATCCTGATCAGCGCGGATCTGGCCGACCTGACCCAGGCCCTGCGGATCGCGCGCCGGGCCAGGCGGATCGTGTTGGCCAACTTCATCGGCACCATCGCCGTCGACCTGGTCGGCATGGCCCTGGCCGCCCTGGGCATCCTCGGACCCGTCCTGGCCGCCATCGTCCACGTCGGCAGCGAATCCGCCTTCATCCTCAACTCCGCCCGCCTCGTCCCCGGTCGCCAGGCTCCCCGAAGCACCGCCCTTCCAGACCAGGTGCGAGCGTCACCTGGCCCGCAGGGCTGACCAACCGGCACAGCACCAGCCGCACCGGTCACGACCCCTCAGCGCTGAGTGGGCCGGGCGTCAGCGGAGGCGCGACACGGCGGCGAACAATTCTTCGCGACCACTACATCTAGGTAGTTGCATGGGTTTGATTTCCGCATATAGTGGTGCTCGCAGCTGGTTCGGCGACTCAGCCAGAGTCGTCGTCGTAAGAGGGAACCCGGTGAGAATCCGGGACTGCCCCGCAACGGTAAGTGCTCCAGGAGCGCTGAGTCCGACACCTGCCAGTGCTCACCGTCATCGGTGAGGTCCGCGACCTCGAGGGAAGGTCAGAGGATCGATGGAGTCGTCGCTCCTTCCTCCTGTCGTGGATGCGCTCATCGCCCCACTGACGAGAGGACAGAGGGCATGATCGACACCACGGATCTCCCGATCCGAACCGAGAAGTCCGCCTACGTCTTCGACTACACCATGGCCGAAGACCTGGCGAAGAAGCAGCGCAGCATCTTCTGGACCGCTGAGGAGATACCGGTCGAGAACGACAAGCAGGACTTCTTGGTCAACATGACCCCCGCTGAGCAGGCGGCGGTCAAGACGACCTTGAAGCTGTTCACCATCTACGAGCTGATCCTCGGTGGCGAGGTGTGGGGCGACCGCATTTTCCATGCGTTCCCACGGCCCGAGATCCAGATGATGACCAACGCCTTCTCGTTCGCAGAGTTGAACATGCACGCGCCGTTCTACTCGAAGCTGAACAAGACGCTGATGATCGACACCGAGGAGTTCTACGACTCCTACAAGAACGACCCGGTGCTGGCCGACCGTATCCAGTTCGTGTGGGATGCCATCGGCGAGGAGGACCTGCTGTATGCACTCAGCGTGTTCACGCTGATGGAGAACTGTGTCCTCTACTCCAACTTCGCCTTCCTCAAACACTTCCAGTCCGGTGGCAAGAACCTGGTTCAGAACGTCATCAGCGGCATCAACTTCTCTGCTCGTGACGAGAACCTGCACGCCACCGGCGGCGCCTGGCTCTTCAACACCACCCTTGGCGAGTACGAGGCCACAGTCTCGCGTGACAAGTTCGAGGCCGAGCGCGACGACCTGTTCGCCCGGGTCCGCAAGGTCGCCGAGTGCCTCTACGCCCACGAGGCCCGCATCGTGGAGATGCTCTTCGCGCACGGGCCGATCCCCGGCATCGAGCAGGCCGACCTGGAGGCCTTCGTGAAGTCCCGGGTCAACATGACGCTGGGAAACATGCGGATGGAGCCGTTGTTCGAGATCGAGTCGAACCCCATCGCCGAATGGTTCTACAACGGCATCAACGGCACGCAGTTCCACGACTTCTTCCAGGTCACCGGCAACGAGTACAACCGCACCATCGGAGAGACGGAGTTCGAGTTCTGATGGCTGACAACAACTGGGAGACGCTCTCCTCGGAGCGTAAGGCGCTGCAGGCGCAGGGCACCGTGCCGGGCTTCATGACCACCGCCGGCTATGCCATGTTCAAGGCGAAGTACACAGTCGCCGGGCAGAGCGTCCGCGAGCGTTACGAGACGATCGCCGCGACCGCAGGCAAGCTGGCCGACGGGCTGTATGCCCGGGAGAACGGCAGGTCCTGGACCGAGCTCTTCTTCGAGGCCATCTGGAACGGCTGGCTTTCCCCATCGACCCCGGTCCTGGCCAACCTCGGCACCAACCGCGGTCTGCCGGTCTCGTGCGAGGGCTCCTATGTCGAGGACTCCGTCTGGGGCTTCTACGACACCCTCAAGGAGGCTGCGATCCTGTCCCAAAACGGATTCGGCACCTCGGCCTACCTCGGCGACATCCGCCCCCGCGGCGCGAAGTTCTCCGACAATGGCAGGGCCAACGGCGTCGTCCCGGTCTTCTGCAACTTCGTCGAGATGACCAACCAGATCAGCCAAGGCGCGACCCGCCGAGGCTCCTGGGCGGGCTACCTGCCGGTGGACCATCCCGACTTCTTCGAGCTCGCCGACCTGATCTTCCGCGAGCCGGCCAACAGGAACGTCGGCTGGATCTTCAGCCAGGCCTTCATCGACCGCATGCTCGCCGGCGACAAGGACGCCCTGGAGCGGTACCAGCGCGTCCTGAAGATCCGCGTCGTGCTCGGCAAGGGTTACATCTGGAAGGTCGACACGGTCAACGAGATGCAGACCGAGTCCTACAAGACCAACGGCCTGAAGAACAAGGCGTCGAACCTCTGCTCGGAGATCACGCTGTTCAGTGACGAGGAGCACTCCTACACCTGCGTACTCTCCTCGCTGAACCTCTCGACATACGACGAATGGAAGGAACGGGACACCGCGTACGTCGCATGCGTCTTCCTCGACGCCGTCGCCGAGGCGTTCCTGCGCAAGGCCCGTACCATCCGCGGACTGGAGCGCGCGGTGCGCTACACCGAGAAGGCCCGCAGCCTCGGTCTCGGGGTCATGGGCTACCACGACTACCTGCAGAAGCAGCGGATCGGGTTCGAGTCCGACAGGGCGGCCGCGCTCAACAAGGACATCTTCGAGCACATCCACGCCCGTGCCGACGCCGCATCGCGATGGATGGGCGAAAAGGCCGGCGTGCCGCCGTGGTGTGTAGGCCGACGCAACTCCCACCTGATGGCGATCGCTCCCACGATGAGCACGGCGGTGATCGTGGGCGGCACCAGCCAGGGCATCGAGCCCTACGTGGCCAACGTGTGGAACCAGACCACCTCAGCGGGCGAGATGCCCCGGGCGAACCAGAACCTTGTCGAGCTCATGAAGGACCGCGGTCTCTACGGCCAGAGCCACATCGACGACATCGTCAACCACGGCGGCTCCGTGCAGCACGTCGACTGGCTCGACGACCAGGAGAAGGACGTCTTCAAGACCGCCTATGAGATCGACCAGGAGATCCTGCTCGACCGTGCCGCCGACCGGCAGGTCTTCATCGACCAGTCGCAGTCACTCAACCTGTTCTTCCAGGCCGATGCCTCCCCGCAGTACATCAGCAAGATCCACAAGAAGGCTCTACTCGACCCCAACATCAAGAGCCTCTACTACCTCCGCTCGCGCGCCGGTATCCAAGCTAGCAAGCAGAAGGGAACAGCATCATGAATGAGGACACCACCACCGCGGACATCGACACGGACGCACTGGACGGCCTGACCTGGGACGACTGGACCCCGGCAGCAATCTGCGCCATCGAGAACGGCGTCGACTGCGCCGCCTGCGAGGGGTGAGCCGGTCGTCGAACGGCAACCGGGGCCGGTGGTGTGCTCGGTCATCCCGGGTGTGGTGAGGTCGTCCGTCCGGTCAGACGCCCAGATGTACCGGGCATGTCAGGCATTTGGCCTCCCAAGTTTGCTTGGTATTTCCAACCATAAGTACTTGGTTTTTCCAAGTCGCTTGCGCTGGGGCGCCGCACTGCTCAGCCCGCCCCTCGCGCGCGCCGCGCGCAAAGCGCGCCGCATCGGGCTGGACCTCCAGCTCGATCGCGGCTTCGCCGACCAACTGCCCTATCCAGAAGCCAGCTTCGACCGCGTGCTGTCCGCCCTGATGTTCCACCACCTCGACGTCACGACTCGCGTGAAGGCGTTGCGCGAGATGCTCCGCGTGCTGCGCTCCGGGGGGTCGCTACATCTCGTCGACTTCGGTGGCAACAGCCAACACCTGCACGGGCTGGCCCGCATCGCACGCCGCAGCCACAAGCTGAAAGACAACTGGGAAGATCGCATCCCGACGCTGATGCGCGAGGCAGGACTGCGCGAGCCAGCACAGATCGCTCAACTCACCAAGCCCATCGCACCCCTGGCCTACTACCGCGCCAGCCGCGCACATTGATCACCGCGGCCATGAGTTCTCCGACTCCTCGGGCGCAACGGCCCACCCGCTCAGCTGCGTGCCACCGAGCGCACAACCTTTGGCCCCTCCAGTCCCGTGGGCCGATCCGCAACGGGGCGATGCTTCGGCTGGGCCGCTAGAGCAGCGTCAGTTGAGTAGCTTGGTGTTGGAGAGCCTGCCGCCGCGCGTGGGGTCAGGTCAGCGTGCCGGTGGCGTAGGCGTGGCTGGTGGCCACGATGCCGGCGACGACGTCGAGCTCTGTCTCGTCGCAGGGGCCGTAGATCATCACCATGCCGCGGGCCAGCCGGATGCCCGCCAGCGGGTGCGCCACGGCCCATCCTCGTGCGATGGCGTCGGCGGAGAGCACCGGCGGAAGCGCCAGGTGCAGCGACCCGTCGTGGCCGGGGTGGAGGTGGGCAAACTCCCCGGCTCGAGGCACCAGGAACGCATCCGGGGGCACACCGGTCCCGCGGGCGACCATGAACCCCCGCGCGCCAGGCACCGAGATCGCCGACTGGCGTGTGGAGACCCCGGGCAGCTCGGTGATTCGCTCCCACAACCGCTCTTGGAGCGCGGGTGGGCTGTTGTCGGTGCGCTGCTCCTGCGGGATCGTCCACGACACCTCCGGTCGGACGCCAGCCCGGCTCGGGAGCGCTCCATGCGGCAGGTGCGACCATGCGGTAGGACCGGGGTCCAGCGGGCTACGGCGGGAGAGGAACTCCAGGCGCTCGCCGATCCATCCGCCGAGCTCAGCGACGGTCCGGGCGGTGATGCCGTGGCCGCCCGGGTCGCGTCGGGCGTACGGCGGCGCGCCGGACTCGCCCAGCAGGTAGGACCAGGTGCGGCCCAACAGCTCACGGGAGATCACGGTGTCGGCCTCGCCCTGGGCGACAAACACCGGCACGCCGCACAACCGGGCCGGTGTCACCGGGACGCCGACGTCGAACGGCAGCGTGCCGTACAGGATCGCCGCGGCGGCGAACCGCCGAGGGTCGTCGAGCACCAGCCCACCGGCGAACGCGGCGCCCCCACTGAATCCGACCAGGACCACCGGCCGACCAGCCGGGGCGACCTCGTCGATCCAAGACCGGAACCACGCCATCGTCTCGGCCAGCGACTCCGCGACCGGGCGACCGATGCCGCGGTTGGCAAACCACGCGTAGCCCCCGCCCTCCGCGATGGGCGCCCGGACTGCGGCGTATGACGGCCCGGTCGGCAGGTGGGCGGCGAGGCCGATGATTCCGGCCTCGTCAGAGCCCCGTCCGTGCAGCAGCACGACCAACGGCTGAGCCGGGTCATTGGGAGCGGCCCACACCACCACCGGTTCGGCGAAGACGGTCACGACGTGACTCCCTCGGTTGTCTCGGCCTCGAGCCCGATGCGGCCGGCGGTGCGGACCCCCGACCAGCGGGCGAGCTCGGCGTCGAGGTTGAGGGCGTCGATGGGGGCGGCGTTCTCGTACGCGCCCCACGCTTGCCGCGGCAGCATCCACATGATCTCGAACTCGTTGCCGTCAGGGTCGGCGCCGTAGACGCTCTTGGTGGCGCCATGGCTGGACTCCCCGGTGTAGGCGCCGGCCTCGACCAGCGACTGCCGGGCGGCGGCGAGCTCCTCGACGGTGTCGAGCTGCCAGGCCAGGTGGTACAGCCCGATCCCGCCGCGGCGCTTCGGCGGCGCGGACGAACCGACCCCGAACAGGCCGAGGTCGTGGTGGTTCCCTGAACGGGGCAGCCGCAGGAACGCCGCGTTGGCGCGGGGCTCCCGGACGACGACCTGCATCCCGAACACGCTGGTGTAGAAGCTCTCAGCACGTTCGAGGTCGGCGACGAACAACACCGCGTGGTTGAGACGGACCGGTGAGAACGACATGATGAGTGACTCCTTCAGCAGCGTGCGGGATGAGGTCGCCGGTGGCGTGGCTTCGGTGGCCGGTGCTCAGGCGGCCGTGTGGACGACGCGGTCGCGGCGCTGGGGCTGGCGAAACGTCAGGCGATGACGCCGAACCCACCGGTCCAAGAGACCTTCTCGGCCGCGGCGAGGGTGAGCTGGAGGAAGCCAGCCGCCTCGAGCTCGCGGGCACGCTTCAGCGCGCCGGCGTCCATGGCGTTGAGCCCGCCGGAGGTCACGACGTCGGCCAGGGTGGCCTTCGCGTCAGCGTCGTCGCCGGCAATCAGCACCGTGGTGGTGAGCGGGCCGACCGTGCCGGCCGCGAGCGTCCCCGCGAACGTGGTGTTGAACGCCTTCAGGACTCGCGACTGCGGCAGCGCCGCGGCGATCTCGGCCGCTGCAGAGCTGTCGGCAGGGACGACGAGGGAGTCGAAGGTCTCGAAGTTCAGCGGGTTGGTGATGTCGACGATGATCTTGCCAGCGAACTGGTCGCCCCGCTTGGCGAGAACGTCGCTGATGGCCGGGTAGGGAACGGCCAGGACGACGATGTCGCCTGTGACAGGGGTGTTGGTGTCGTTCTCGCCGAGCTGCTGGACGGAGTGGCCGCCCTTCGCGGCGACGGCTGCGATCGCCTGGCCCATGTTGCCGGTGCCGAGAATGGAGAGGTTCGTCATGAAGTGCTCCTGGGAGTGAGGTGTGGAGTGCGAAATAGTTGTTGTTTCAACTAACACTCTACACGCTTTGGTTGTTCCGTCAACTAACGGGCTAGACTTGGCCCATGGAGACTCAATGGCTCGACGAGCGCGAGCGCGCTGCGTGGTTGCGGCTGGTGGCGGTAGTGGAGCTGCTGCCTGGCCTACTGGACGCGCAGCTGCGCGCTCAGGCGGGATTGACGCACTTCGAGTACTTCGTGCTCGCGATGCTCTCGGAGGCGCCGGAGCACACCTTGCGGATGACCTCGCTGGCTCAGCGCACCAACGCCACGCTGCCGCGGCTCTCCCATGTGGTACGTCGCCTCGAGGACCGAGGGCTGGTGGAACGTCTGCCGTGTCCCGAGGACCGCCGTGCCACCAACGCGCGGCTCACCGACGAAGGGTGGGACGCCGTCGTCGCCGCTGCTCCCGGCCATGTCACCACCGTCCGCCGGTACATCCTCGACCCGCTCACACCTGAGCAGCTCGAGCAGTTGCGTGGCATCGGCGAGGCATTGCTGACCCGGCTGGACCCCGACCGCCTGATGACCGCGCTGTATGACCCGGAGAAGACGGGCAACAACGGTGGATCTGCTGCACGGATGTCGGGGGCATCGCGGCGTACGCGTCGCGCCGTCTCGTGAAGCTTCCGGACCTCACCGACTTCCGTCGGCCCGACTGAAGGAGGGCGCCCTCACCCCAGGGGAAGGAGCGTTCTTGCTGCTTCGATCCCGTGGATCAGGATGTCGTCGCGGCGACTGGCCTGCCATACCTGACGGGTGAGCTTCCACCGTTGGAGCTGGGCTCGCTCGCCTTGCCGTGTCGCCCAGTCCGTCCCGTTGGGTTCGTAGCCCAGCGTGCGCGAGACGGCGTTGGAGGGCTCGTTGTCGACGAACGCGTCACTGCCTGCCTCGCTGGCTCCCAAGCCGACGGCCTTCCCCTCGACGACGGCGATGAAGTAGAGCCGCCACATGTGCTCGTCGACCATGCCGCGGCGACGCCAGATGGCTCGCAACCAGCGGGCAACGCGGACACCCGGATCCTCCTCGTAGAACGACATCGGGTCGTCGTACGGGGCAGGCTGCGCGTGGGTCTTCCCTGCGCGAACCACCTCGGCCAGCTCGTCGAGGAGGTCGTCGGTCGCGAAACGCAGCTCGACAGCGGGAGAGCTCACTGCGAGGTCGAGCAGCGGGTAGTTCTTCACGAGATGATCCTGTCGTCATCATGGGTCGGCGTGGCCCAATTCAAGCGAAGACTGAGCCCTCGCTCTACTCGTTTACCGTCCAGGCCAACACACCGTCCCGCCGCGGCATACGGTCATGTTTGCCGGTGACCGGCCCGGCTTGCCTAGGGATTGGCTTACGACCGACCTCGGGCGTGTGCGCTCACCGGAGACCGGCACGTGGTAGCGGTGGTAGGCCGCACCGCTGCTGGTTCTCGGACATCTTCAGAACTCCCGTACGGTGAGCAGGTTGTTTCCATGGCAATCGTCCGGTTCTACCGAGCCCGTCTCTTCTACCGAGCCCGTCTCGCGGAATCCGAGTTTCTCCAGGACCCGCCTCGACGCGACGTTCCAGGCCCAGACCGTCGCCCACAACCGCGGGTAGCCCGCCTCTCCCACCCAGGTGACAACGGCCCGCCCTGCCTCGGTCGCGTAACCGCGGCCTTGAGCTTCGCGCAGCAGCTCGTAGGCAAGCTCAGGTTCGTCCGGCGACCCGCTGCCATGAAAGACCACCCCGCAGTATCCGATGACGTCAGCCGCCTCCTTCCGCTCGACCGCCAAGATCCCTGGCCCCGGCGCCGCTCGCTCCGCGCGCACCTGCGCGGCGACGTCCTCCACGGTCGGTCGGCCCTCGGGATCAATCCTGCGGTGCGGCGGCACCCGGGGATCCCGCTCGGTCCACAACTGCCGGTAGATGGCAGCCTCGTCCACCCGGCGAGGCCGAAGGACGAGCCGATCGGTCTCCAAGGTGTTTAGGGCGGGCACGGGGGACATGCCCGCATTGTGCCAGCGTCAGCGGACCCGTCCGGGAGCCTCACGCGAGGGCAACGACGTGGCCCCCGACCGCATCGCTGCTGGTCAGGGGCCTGGTCGTCTGTCTCAACACAGAGCGCGCCCGAAGGGATTCGAACCCCTAACCTTCTGATCCGTAGTCAAAGAAACGGGTACCGTAGGAAGGGTGCCGAGAGCCTCTGACCTGCAGTTTTTGTCTGTGTTCATACGCACAGCATACGCTACACATGGGTTCAGAGATGGGTACACGACCAAGAAAGTTGAGAATCCTTGACGCCAGCCGACCGCCGCCGCCAGTACGGCACCGGATCCGTCTTCCAACGCAAGAGCGACGGACGCTGGATCGGCCGACTCGAAGCCGGCTGGAACATCAACGGCACCCGCCGCCGTATCACCGTCTCCGCCAAAACGGAAGCCGAAGCCAAGGTCAAGCTCAAGAAGAAACAACGCGAAATCGCCGCCGAAGGCCTCCCCGCCGCCGGCACCGCCCGCGCCACCGTCAAGTCCTGGGCCGGCCAATGGCTCGTCCAACACTCCCGCTCCGTACGCCCCAAGTCCTACGCCACCGACGCCAGCATCGTCGCCCGCTGGATCATCCCCACCATCGGCCACCGCCGCCTCGAAGACCTCACCCCCGGCGACGTGCGCGCCCTCTCCGACGAGATCCGCAAAGCCGGACGGTCCACCACCACCGCCAAATACGCCCACGGCGTGCTCCTGCGCCTCCTGCGAGCCGCCATCGCCGAAGGCCACACCATCCCCCAACGCGTCATGCTCACCAAGCCACCCGGCAAAGCCACCAGCGACCGCGACGCCATACCCCTCTCCGACGCCCTCGCCCTCCTCGAGGTCGCCTCCACCCGGCCCGACGGGTCCCGCTGGGCCGCCGCGTTCCTCCAAGGCATGCGGCAAGGCGAATGCCTCGGCCTCACGTGGGCCGCCGTCGACCAGGGCCGGCAGCTGCTCACCATCTCCTGGCAGCTGCAGGCGCTCCCCTACCTCAACCGGGCCGCCGGCACGTTCCTCATCCCCGACGGCTACGAGGCCCGCCGCCTGACCGGCGCGCTCCACCTGGTGCGCCCTAAGACCAGGAACGCGTGGCGCGTCATCCCGCTCGTGCCGTGGATGGCCACCGCCCTCGACCAGTGGCGCCGAGCCTGCCCCGCCTCCCCCCACGACCTGGTCTGGCCACGCGCCGACGGCCGGCCCATGACCGACAAGCTCGACCGCACCGCCTGGCACCAGCTGCAGGACGCCGCTCAGGTCGCCCGGGTCGACGGGACCCGCGGCCGCCGCTACCTGCTGCACGAGGCCCGGCACACGGCCGCGACGCTGCTGCTCGAGCTCGGAGTCGACGCCAAGGTCATCACCGACATCCTCGGCCACTCCTCGATCGTCACGAGCCGCGGCTACATGCACACGTCACGCGACCAGGTCCGTCTTGCCCTCGAGGGAGTCGCTCACCGGCTGGGGCTCGAGGCCGGGCAGTAGCGGGCACCGTCGTCCCTGCTCGCACATGCACGGTCCGCCCAGCGCGTCGACCACCATCGCGTGGACGGCCGCAGCCTTGCGTGGGTCCGAATAGAGCAGGGTGCATCCGAGCATGAAAAAGCCCCATAGGTCTCGCAGGAATCCGCCGCGCCCAACCGCAGTGGGAATCCCCCAAGGCACGTACTGCGGACGTTAACCATCAACCCCGACAGGAGCAAAGTGTGACGTCGGAATGTGACACGAGCGTGACATTCAAGTGATGGGGGGTGGGGGGTTCGTGGGACGTTTCGCCACGAACGCCACAGCACACCGGATCAGGTACCGGGCCGCCTCCGCACGCTCCTCGAGCGTCGGGCGGGCCGCCAGGAACTGACCGACGATCTCCTGCGCCAGGGCAATGTCCTTGTCGATCGACTGGCCGTACTCCGACTGCGCCATCGCCGGGATGTCCAACGCCGCGCGGAGCCGCGCGTACGTCTCCTCCGACACCGGCTCTGCCCGCCTCACTTTCGTGAGCACGGTCTGCGACAGGCCAGTCAGCTTGTGCACCTTCGCGGCAGACAAGCCGGCCCGGTGACGAGCGTCCTCATACAGGGTCGCGAACGTCTCGCGGCGCTGCTGGTCCGGGTCGGCCGGACGGTCGTCATTGCTCATGGCGTAGTTCCTTTCGTGTCCCCCAGATGAGTGACGGCGCCACGCTATAGCACTTTCCGCGACACCGTAACTAGTTCGTCGCAACTAGTCCCAGATGCGAAGATCACGAACCTGTGACGAACCTGCGATATTTCGTTGACAGTGTCGCCGCGACAGCGTACGTTCATCACATGTCCACCACACGAACGTCACACGATGCCCCATCAGGTGTGATGCTTGCTGCCCTTCGTGAGGGTGCTGGCCTTTCCATTCGTGCTCTCGCCGCAGAGATGACTGCCGCTGGCAGCAGCATCTCGCACGGCCACCTCGCGCGAGTGGAGAACGGCGAACGCGTCATGACCCCGCAGCTGTACCGCGCTGCAGCCGACGCGATCGCCCGCCACATCGAGAAGGCGGGAAGCGCCGCATGAACGACCGCATCCTCTACGACATCAAGACCGCCGCCGTGGCGGTCTCGCAGTCCGAGGACACCATCCGGCGCGCGATCAAGGCCACCAAGCCTGACGCGTTCCCACCGCCGCTGCAGGCCAAACGCACCGGCAAGAAGTACCTCATCACTCACACCGCCCTCACCGCCTGGGCTGAGTCTCTGGCGGACGCGTGAACGCGTTCTGGGGCGGGGCCGCCGTCGGCTCCGTCGCCACCCTCGCCTGGATGACGCGGCTCCTGCTGCGCACCTACAGCACCACCAAATAGCAGCGAGCGCCGCCTCCGGTCCAAGGAATCAACGGCGCTCACCACTCGAAAGGAAGTGTCCCACATGGACGCTCAGACCAGCACCACCCACATCACCGCCGTTCCCGCCGGGCGAGACCGTGACGGGAACCCACTCACTGGCCGCCACGACTACGAGGCCGACTCGCGGCGCGAGGACTGGGGCGACAACTGCACCCGCATCTTTGTGCGCCGCCCCGACCTTGACGTTGCCAACAGCAAGTGGGGCCCCGCGTTCGCCCCGGCGGTTGTCCTCACCGACAGCATCCAGGCCGTGACGGCATGACCGACTACGCCCGCCCCCACGCCGACGGTGGCATCACCGTCACCACCCTGCCGCCCGTCTCGTACGACGAGCTCCTCGACGCGCTCATCGACTGGCGCCTCGCCACCACCGCCCTCGACGAGCACCGCCTCTCCCCCGAACCTCTCCGGGAGATCGCCGCCGACAAGGCGGCCAAGGCCGAGGACGACGTCCGGGAACTCCTCACCGCGGCCCTGTCCCGCGAGCAGGCCCGGGTCCTGTCCAACCAGCTGCGGTGCCTGCTCAACGCGGGCGACCTGCACCCGTCCGGGGACCGGGCCGACTTCCCCACGGCCACCCGGAAGGCGTGGATCACGAACGCAGCGAAGGCGAGCCAGTCATGACCACCCTCGAAGGCGCCCGAGTCTGGCACCAGGTCATGGCCGAAGAGCGCGACCTCCTCGACGAAGCCAAGCACCTCCTGCGCGAACACATCCACCCCACCCTCATCGCATCCGGCCTCGCTGCCTGGGTCGCTGCCCGCGACGAACGCCTCGCCGACGCCGGCATCCTGCACCGCTGTTCGACCTGCCAAACCGTCATCACCGGCGCCGCCACCTACGACGACACCGAGTACCACTGGCAGAACCGTGTCCCCGCCGACTGGGACCGCTGGTGCTCCACCCAATGCCGCGACCGGAGGCGAGTCGCATGAAGCGCCGGGCACGGTTCGAGATCTTCCCCTCCGCCGACGGGTGGCGGTGGCGGCTCATTGCCAGCAACCAGCTGATCGTCGCGCAGTCCGAGGGCTACTCGACCAAGAGCAACGCGAAGCGGGCCTGCACCGGCGTGCTCCGGGCCGCCATGAACGCCCACCTCTCCGACGAACCCATCCGCGAGGCGGCGTCATGAGCACCGACACGCGCACCGACGAGCAGATCCTCGAGGCGCTCGACTTCAACCACGAGACACCCTGCGAAATCGGCAACCACTCGAAGTTCGGGGACGGGCCAGCCGTGTTCGTGATCCGACAGTCCTCGTTCTGCCACGGGGAAGGACTCGTGGCGATGCTCTGTGCCGGGTGTTGGGTCGCGGCGGGCAAGAACGGAGTCCTTTGTGGACATTGTGGCGACCCCTACACGCGCGAGCAGGCGTGGCGCATCGTCCGCGTGATCGGCGGCCAGTCATGACGACCGGCGACGTCGACCGGCTCACCAACACCGGCCTCGCCCTCACCCTCGCGCTCATACTCATCGCCTGCGCCGCCGTGAAACTCGCGCTCGCCTGGGCCAACCGCAACAACCAGCCCCCACCCGTCGAAGCCAGCACCTTCACCAACACCACCCAATGCGTCGGCACCAACGCGACCGGCAGCCGCTGCCAAGAGACCGGCACCTACGGCATCAACGGAGCCCGCTATTGCCACGCACACGCACACACCACCGGGAACCAGCCATGAACACCAGCCACCTGCCCAAAACCCGCCCCATCCCCTCATGGCCCGGGAACTACCCCGACTACCGCGGCTGCCTCGGCGTCCGCGAAATGGTCGCCGAAGAACGCGACCACACCGAAGCGCAACGCGCCCACATCTGGGCCTGCCCCGGCTGCGAGGACTGCCGCGACTTCACCGGCGGCGAAATCCAATGACCACCGCCGTCCCCATCCCCAAACTCCTGCCCGGAGACCCCGACTGGCTCAAGGTCATGTCCGCCAGCAAGGTCTCCGCGATGCTCGGCCTCTCCCCATGGGAATCCCGATACTCCCTCTGGCAGCGCATGGCCGGCCGCATCGACCCGCAGCCCGACGACGCCCAGAAACGCCGCGGCCACTACCTCGAACCCGTCATCGCGAAGTGGTGGCACGACCAGCGCCCCGAGCTCGGGCTGCGCACCACCGGCTCCTGGCACCACAAGGACCGGCCCTGGCAGGTCGTCACCCCCGACCGGCTCGTCGTCCGCACCCCACGCGCCCGCAAGCCCGTCGCGCTCCTCGAGGTCAAGACCGCAGCCAACGACTGGGAATGGGGCACCCCCGGCACCGACGAGATCCCCGTCTACTACCAGTGCCAGGCGCAGTGGGCACTCGACGTGTTCGGCCTCGACGTCTGCCACGTCGCCGTCCTCACGTCCTACCTCGAGTTCCGCGAGTACGTCGTCCACTACGACGCCGAGGACGCCGCCTACCTGCGCAAGCAGGCCCTCGAGTTCCTCGCGTCCCTTGAGGCCGGCGACGCGCCCGACATCGACGACCACGACCAGACCTACGAGGCCGTCCGCCAGCTGCACCCCGACATCGACGGCACCGACCACCAGCTCGACCCGCAGCTGGCCGCCGACTACGCCGCCGCCGTCACCCAGTACGGCGCCGCGGCCCGAGCCAAGAAGCACGCCTCCGCCCGCGTCATCGACGCGATGGGCAACGCGCGCCGCGCCATGTGCGGCGACGACCACTACGCCACCCGCCAAGCCCGCGGAGAAGGCACCCCATTCCTGGTCGCATCCCGCGGCCTCACACAAGAAAGGCGATAGTCGCCATGGGAAACATCAGCAACGCCGTCGCAGAACGTGACCAGCGAGGACGCGAGCAGGTCGCCAACCTCGCCACCTACATCCACGCCCTCACCCCCGAGATCCAGCGGGCACTGCCCAAGGGCCTCGACGGCGACCGGGTCGCCCGGCTCGCCCTCACCCTCGTCCGCAAGTCCCACATGGAGGCGATGAAGGCCGGCAAGCCCGGCATGTCACTCGCCAACTGCACCGTCGAGTCGTTCGCCGGCGCGCTGCTCACCGCCTCATCCCTCGGCCTCGAACCCGGCGTCGGCGGCGAGGCCTACCTCGTCCCCTACAAGGGCGAATGCACCCTGATCGTCGGCTACCAGGGCATGGCCAAGCTCTTCTACCAGCACCCGATGGCCAAGCACCTCGACGCCCAAGCCGTCCACGCCAACGACAAGTTCGACTACGAGTACGGCACCGCCCCCTACCTGCGGCACAAGCCCGCGATCGGCGACCGCGGCGACATCATCGCCTACTACGCCGTCGCTTCCCTCAACTCCGGCGCCACAGCGTTCGTCGTCCTCTCCCCCAACGAGGTCAAGGCCCTGCGCGGCGGGAAGGTCGGCAGCTCGGGGAACATTCCCGACCCGCAGCACTGGATGGAACGCAAGACCGTCCTGCGGCAGCTGGTGAAGATGCTGCCCAAGTCGTCCACGTTCGCCCAGGCCATCGACGCCGACGAACGCACCGGCACCGAGCTGCGGCAGCAGCAGCGGCACGCCGAGCTCGAGGCACCGCCCGCCGGCGTCGACACCCAGACCGGCGAGGTCAGCGGCGAGCTGATCGACGAGCCCGAGCAGGCGTTCGCCGAGGACGTGCCCGTGCAGGACGCGCCCGAGGAGCCGTGGACCTGATGGCAGGCGACCAAGTCCTGAGCGACGGCACGTTCCTCACCCACACCCTCGACTGCCCGGGCCCCGACGTGCACGTCGCCCGGGGCGTCACCAAGGCGCTGCTCACCTGCAGGGCATGCCACTCCGAGGCGTGGGTCCCGCTGGAAGAGATCTCATGACCACCGAACTCGTCGGCCCCTTGGATGTCGTCGTCTTCGGCGGCGGCGGCTACGACCATGCCCTGTCGTTCGGGGAGAACATGGCCCGCCGCCCCAAGGTCGCCTACACGCCTCCGGCCAACACGCTCGACCCGCGCTACCAGGCATGCACCGACCATCACGTCGCGTGCGACTGCCGCGAAGCCGAGTTCGCCGAAGACCGGCAGGAGCGTCGCCAGAACGACGCCATGGTCCGCCAGGTCGTCGACTCAGTCCTCTTAGGACACCCCACCTACGGCGACGGCGACAGCGAAGGCTGCATGTGCACCGGCTGCCAGATCGTCCGTCGCGCCGCCCTGCCGAGGAGGCTGGCATGAGCTGGCACCTCGACCGAATGGCCCTCTTCGACACCGAAACAACCGGCGTCGACGTCGACCACGACCGCATCGTCACCGCCGCCATCCTCTTCGTCGGCGGCGGCCAAGCCACCCAAACCCACACCTGGCTCATCAACCCCGGCATCCCGATCCCCCAGGCCGCGACCGACGTGCACGGCGTCACCAACGACCACGCCCAAGCACACGGCGCCGACCCGGCCGAAGCCGTCGCCACCATCACGCAGACCCTCGTCGACGCAGTCGCCCGCCGCATCCCCATCGTCGGCCACAACATCGTCTACGACCTGACCATCCTGCACCGCGAGCTCCACCGCCACGGCCACACCGCCCTCGGAAACGCCGTCGTCGGCATACAGCCCGTCATCGACACCATGGTCATCGACCGTTGGGCCGACCCCTACCGCCCCAAGGAACCCACCCGCCGGCGCCCCAACCCGGCCGAGTGCGGCTCCCGCCGCCTCATCGACACCTGCCGCGTCCACGGCATCACCCTCACCGAGGAGGAGGCGCACGGCGCGGAAGCCGACGCGCTCGCCGCCGGCCGCCTCGCGTGGGCTCTCGCCCGCAAGTACCCCGGCCTCGACATGCCGCTGCGGCAGCTGCACGCCGAACAGATCGGCTGGAAGGCCGAGCAGGCCGCGTCGTTCGGGGCGTGGCTCATCAAGCAGGGCAAGCCCGACGACGTGTCCCGCAACTGGCCCGTCATCGCGCTGCCCGTCGACTGGGACGCGGCCGCCCTACCCGCCATCGAGGAAGCCGCATGACCACCACGAAGCCCCGCCTGGCCGTACCGGTCAGGGACGCCGACCGCGTCTGGACCCACCGCGACCCGACCGGTCACCTCGTCATCCAGACAGACACGGACGACCGCGTCGCTCCCGGCAAATGGGAGACCCGCTACACCGCCGGCCCCTGCACCTGGTGCGGATGGACCCACGGGCCCGCCATCGTCAAGGCCGCCGCCGAAGAGCAAGCCCGCTGGCACCGCGAGCAACACCGCCGGGAGGGGAAATGAGCACCACCTACACCGCCAGCTGCCCCACCTGCGGCTACACCACCAGCCCCTCACGGTCCGAAGCACAAGCCTCGTACGGCATCAGGCGCCACTCCTGCGACCGGCAGCGGAAGATCGCCGAACGCGCCGCGCGGGTCGCCGCCCGCAAGACCTCGTCCGGCACCAAACGCGAATGCCACTGCCCCATCGCCCGCCACCAACACGGCACCCACGTCGCCTACGTCGTCGACAAGTGCCGCTGCCGCGAATGCCGCGACGCCGCAGCAGCCTACGAGCGCGAGAGGTTGAAGCAAGACGCCTACGGCCGCTGGCAGCCCTACGTGCCCGCCGGCCACGCCCGCGCCCACGTCCTCCGCCTCGGCGCCCAAGGCATGGGCTGGAAACGCGTCGCCCGCGCCGCCGGACTCTCCGAGTCCATCGTCTGGAAACTCGTCTACGGCGACCGGGCACGCAACATGCCGCCCTCCAAGAGGATCCGCCCCGCCACCGAAGCCAAGATCCTCGCCGTCGAACTCGACCTCGCCCACGGCGCGTTCATCGACGGCACCGGCACCAGGCGCCGCCTGCAGGCACTCACCGCCATCGGCTGGTCACAGTCCGAACTCGGCCGCCGCCTCGGCATCGAGCGCGGAAACATGTACGCCCTCATCCACGGCACCCGCCGAACCCACGTCACCGTCGCCACCGCCCGCAAGGTCGCCATGCTCTACGACCAGCTGTGGAACAAGCCGCCCCAGCCGCGGGAGAAGTTCGCCAAGATCGCCCGCGCCAACGCCCTGCGCGCCGCCCGCCGCAACGGCTGGGTCGGACCCCTCGCGTGGGACGACGACACGATCGACGACCCCAACGCGACCCCCGACCTCGGCGAACACGACACCACCGCCAGCTACCGCAAGGTCCACGCCGACGACGTCGAATTCCTCGTGACCGTCCACTCCTACGGCAAGGCGGAACTGCTTCACCACCTGCACACCTCGTGGGACACCGTCACCACCAACCTCGACCGCGCCGGCCGCCGCGACCTGCTCGACCTCATCCACCGCAACGACCTCTCCCGGGGGTCGGCGGCATGACCTGCGCCGACCCTGCCACCTGCGGGCAGCCCCAATACGGGTCCGGACACCCCAAATCCGGCTGGATCAAAACCCACACCGCCGGCCGACACGCCCCACCCGACCGCTGGTGGTGCTCCACCCAATGCCTCGTCGCATCGCTCCTCCACACGGACCCCCACACCGGCCGCAGCGACGTCGCCAACTGCGCCCACTGCGTCAACCGCCACGACCGCGACCACGCCTGCCCCGTCTGCCGGTCCACGCCCCAAGTCCAAGGCGTCCCCGTGGCCGCCGTGCACCTCTACGACCACGCCCGCCAATCCATCCAACACGGAACCGAGGCCACCGAATGACCTACACCATCGACCGCACCCAACCCCGAGACCGGCAAGCCAAATGCGACCACTGCCCCACCCAGCTCCCCAACCACTGGAAGGACATGGCCCACCACGACGCCGAACACCACCGCGCCAACGCCAACAACAACCAGGAGACACCAGCATGACCGACACCCCACACGCCCGCCCCTTCGCCGACTTCCTCCGCGAACACGGCCGCGGCCGAACCCACGACGAGCTCTCCGACGCCCTCCACACCCTCATCGCCCGCGTCAAAGACACCGGAAAGAAAGGCACCGTCCAACTCACCGTCACCGTCGAACCCATGAAGAAAGACGACCGCATGGTCATCGTCGGCGACAAGATCAAGATCTCCCTCCCCGAACACGACCGGCCCGCCGGCGTCTGGTTCGTCGGCAAGGACGGCAACCTCACCCGCAACGACCCCGACCAGCTGGCCTTCGACTCCCTCCGCGAAGTCCCGCCACCGCCCGGAGTCGACCCCGAGACCGGCGAAGTCACCGGGACAGAAGCCTGATGCCCGGCACCCGAGTCACCTGCCAGGACATCGACACCGGCGAGACCGAGTCCAAGGTCATCACCGACGACTACATCGTTATCACCGACGGCAACCGCTACGTCGCCAACGTCCAGCACTACCCGAAGGGCGGGACCACCGTCCTCACCATCAAGACCGCCACCAAGAAGGACTGACCCATGCCCGAGAACACCGAGAACTACGACCTCATCGAGACCGCGCAGGAAGCCGTCGGCGCGCAAGAGCTCTACCCCGGCATCTACTGGTCCGGCAAGACCGCCAAGGTCATCGACATCCGCGAGCAGCTCCACGACGAGCAGTCCGCCCTCCCCGACCGCAAGACCGGGCGCTACACCGTCACCATCCCCGAAGCCTTCGCCGGCTACCTCGCCAAGCACGGCCTCGAGCAGACCGAGGTGTGGGGCTCTCGCGACAGCGGCACCATCACCGCCGTCATCAACGGCCACGGCTCAGCCGTCCCCGACCACGAAGACCACACCCTCACCCTCCAGCTGCGCCACAGCGACGACTGGAAACAGTGGATCGCAGCAGACGGCAAACTCACCGGGCAGCTCGAGTTCGCCGAATTCATCGAAGACCACCTGCCCAACTTCGCGCTCCCCTCCGCCGCCGACATGCTCGAGCTCGCCCAGACCTTCCAAGCCACCACCAAGGTCGACTTCGCCTCCTCCCAGCGCGTCAAGTCCGGCGAAACCCAGCTCAACTACGCCGAACAACAAACCGCCTCGGCCGGGAAGAAGGGTCAGCTCGCCATCCCCGACACCTTCACCATCGGCGTCCGCGTCTACGACCAGATCGGCGACCCCTACAAGATCACCGCCCGATTCCGGTACCGCATCCACGACGGCCAGCTGCGCCTCGGCTACCGCCTCACCCGCCCCGGCGACGTCCTCCAAGCCGCGTTCGACGACGTCACCTCAGACGTCACCGCGGCCACCGGCCGCGACGTGTGGGCCACCACCTGACCGCAACGCGACACCCGCACCACCCGCCTGCGGCAACGACGACCAGCAGGCGGCACAGCCACCCCAAACAGGAGCCCGGATGTCGGAGCGGCCCCACCTCCACGCCGTCGACCCCGACGGCGCGCTCATCCCGCCCCACAACGACGAATACGAACGCTGGGTCATCGGCACCGCCATGGCCCGCCCCGACTGCATCGACGACATCCGCGCCACCGGCCTCACCGCAGCCAGCTTCTACACCATCGCCCACGAAATCACCTGGGCCGCCCTCCTCACCCTCCACGTCCAAGGCAAACCCACCGACCCCATCACCATCAGCGACGAACTCGAACGCCGCAAAGAACACCGCCCCGAACTACGCAGAGCCTCCGGCGGACAAACCAGCGCCTGGCTCGCCGCCCTCTACGGCGACGCCCGCCTCCCCGCCAACGCCATCTACTACGCCGACGAACTCGTCACACTCCAAACCACCCGCCGCAACATCACCGCAGCCACCCGCGCCCTCGCACACCCCGAAGACGCCCCCACCATCTTCCGCGAGCACCTCGAGCAAGAACAGCTCATGCGCGGCGCAGGCTCCACCCCCCACATCGGCACTAACATCGACGACTTCCTCGCCGAAGACGACGACGCCTACGCCTGGCTCATCCCCGGCTTCCTCGAGCGCGGCGACCGGCTCATCCTCACCGCCGGCGAAGGCCACGGCAAGAGCACCCTCCTACGCCAGTGGTGCACCCAAGCAGCCGCCGGCATACACCCCTTCACCCTCGAACCCACCGACCCCGTCAAGGTCTTCCTCCTCGACCTCGAGAACAGCAAACGCCAGTCCCGGCGCAAGCTCCGCCCCCTACGACTACAGGCCAAGAACCTCGACCCCGCCAACCTCCTCATCGAATGCAAGGTCGACGGCCTCAACCTGTCCGACCCCGCCGACCGCGCCTGGCTCGACGCCCTCATCGCCCACCACCAGCCCGACCTCCTGGTCACCGGCCCCATCTACAAGCTCGGCAGCGGCGACCCCACACGCGAAGAAGACGCCAAACCAGTCGCCATGGCCATCGACGCCATCCGCGCCCGCTACGACGACCTCACCATCGTCCTCGAAGCCCACTCCGCCAAAGGCAACACCGGCGGCAACCCCAAGCACCGGCCCAAAGAGCCCTACGGCTGGTCCGGGTGGATGCGCTGGCCCGAGTTCGGCATCCACCTGTCCGAGGACGGCGACCTCACCCACTGGCGAGGAATGCGCGACGAAAGACAATTCCCCGGCCACCTCGAAAGAGGCGGCGAATGGCCGTGGATGCCCGTAATGAATCTCGCAGAACAACGCTGGCTATCCATCAAGACCGCTATCCAGAATGCGCCCGAGAAACTATCAGAAAGGCAAATCGCGGATACCACCAAGATATCCCGCTCGACCGTACAAAGAATCCTCGCCGAACACTCCGCCGAGGTCGCAGCACTCGGCTTCTGGCGCGACCTGGAGCACGACTCATGAGGCTGGCCCAGGGTGGCCCACGCCCAACCCTAAACACCCCCCGGCCCACGGTGGCCCAAACCCCATGGGCCACCCCCTCACCTGCACAAACGCCAGGTGGCCCAAACCATCACCCCGAGAACGTGGGCCGACAGGACAAAACCGCAGGTCAGAACGGGTGGCCCATGGCCCACCCCTACGGGGCGTGCGCGCGTACCCGCGCCCGCACGCGCACGCCCGCGCGCGAGGGCCGCCACCCAGGCACCTCCCCATCCCCCCAGAAAGGAACCACCATGCGACTACTCGCCATCGACCCCGGCAACGAAGAATCCGCATACGTCGTAATCGACACCACCAACTGCAAGCCCCTCGCATACGACAAAGCCGACAACCACGAACTACGCCGAGCAATCTTCGCCGGAAACTTCCAGGACTGCGACGGCGCATATATCGAGATGATCGGCCACTACGGCACCGGCATGCCGGCCGGCAAGACCGTCTTCGACACCTGCGTCTGGATCGGCCGGTTCACCGAAGCCATCCGCGTGGCCACCTACGCCCCGCCCCAGCCCACCACGGTCCTGCGGCCCACCATCAAGGCCCACATCTGCGGCACCACCAAGGCCAAAGACCCCAACGTCATCCAAGCCCTCGTCGACCGCTTCGCCCCCGGCCAGCCCAATCACGGCAAGGGCACCAAAGCCGCCCCCGGCTGGTTCCACGGCTTCCGCGCCGACGTGTGGCAGGCCTACGC
This sequence comes from Segeticoccus rhizosphaerae, assembly GCF_009192725.1. GTDB lineage: Bacteria > Actinomycetota > Actinomycetes > Actinomycetales > Dermatophilaceae > Segeticoccus > Segeticoccus rhizosphaerae. Next base: position 35,247 of record NZ_VOHR01000007.1, read on the forward strand.
CCTGGCCGTCTACGCCGCCGACCTCATGGACACCTCGCCGGCTGCGGCGCCTCTTGGATCGGTGGTGGCGTCGTGAGCGGCAGGCGGCCGATGACTCACCCGGCGCTGCACGCCACGTTCAACGATGGCCAGCACGACGGTGCCGTGGATCACTCGGGGCATGCGTGTCTGCACCCGGACAGTCAGTCGTTGGCGCCCGTGTTGGATCCGCGCCGGTTTGATCCTCCGGTGCCGTCTCGGCGGTTGTGCGCGGACGTGGAGGCCGAACGGGACGAGGCGCTGGAGTCCGCACGGACCGCTTGGGCCGTCCACTCGGAGCACGTCGAGACGATGAATGTGCGACTTCTGCACGCGCAGGCGGTCGCCGACGACTGGAAGCGCCGCGCCGAGAGGGCCGCGGCTGCGGTCGAGCGGGTGCGGGCGCTCACCTACGCGAGCGACGACGGCTCCGAATGGCCACACCGTGACGACTGCGATGGCGTGGACGACTGCTCCGGCTGCTGGGCGCACGACGTCCGCCGTGCTCTTGACGGGAGCGACCTCCCGGACGAAGTGCGGAAACGCCGCGCGCACGCGAAGGAGCGTGACGCGTGAACACCACCGACCTGATCACCACCAGCGCCGGCACCAACGTTTGGGTCACGACCCGCGAGGCCACGGGCGACCGCATCGTCGTCCTCGACAATCCCGCCGCGCCCGACGACATGCGCATGTGCGAGGCGGGCCGCGTCATCGACGGCGGATTCCAGCCCGCCCCGTTCGCTGCGTTCGCTCTGTCACCTGAGGTGCTGCTGGCCATCGCCAACATCCTCGACCAGGAGACCCCCTGATGGCCCAATGCACCGCCCGATCAAAACGCTCCGGCCAGCAATGCAAACGCCCCGCCTCACTCGGCGCCACCACCTGCCACGTCCACGGCTCCTCCACCACTGCGGCGAAAGCAGCCGCGAAACGTCGCCTCGAACAGCAAGCCGCCGCGCAGGCCGTCACCCTGTTCGCCGCACGCCGCGACATCCACCCCGCCGACGCCCTCCTCGAACTCGTCCACTGGACCGCCGGCGAAGTCGACTACTGGCGCCAACAAGTCCGCGACCTCGACCCCGAAGACATCGCCGGCAACCTCATCACCAAGGTCGAATCCGGCCAAGAAAAAGGCCAACCCACCAACCTGCAGACGACCGAGGCCGCCGAGCACATCGCCTACCGCATGCTGAAAGACGCCTCCGACCGGCTCGCCAAATACGCCGCCGCCGCGTTGAAGGCCGGCGTCGACGAACGCCGGCTCCGTCTCGCCGAACAGCAAGGCACCCTCGTCGCCCTCGCCGTCCGCCGCATCCTCGACGCCCTCAACCTCACCCCCGCCCAACAGCAGCTCGTCGGGGAAGTCGTGCCCCGCGAACTGCGGGCCCTCGGCAATCCCACCCAGGAGGAAACCTCATGACCACCCCGCCCACCGTCACCGCCCGCTACGACGAGCCCCGCATCGAAGACTCCCAACTCTGCGGCCCCCGACGCGCCACCCCCGGCGTCACCGTCGAACTGTCCTTCGACCTGCACGACCACGCTGCCGCCCTCGCCGCACTCGACCGCGCCGCGGCGAACGTGCGAGCCCAGATCGAGGAGACCAGGTGACCGACCGGTACTGGATCCACTCCGCGCCCCCCGAGTACGTCGCCGAAGGCGGCCGCATCGTCGAAGCCGCCCCCCACGCCGCGGCCGGCCCGCGCCTCGGCGACCCGCCGTGGCAGCGCACCACAGA
>NZ_VOHR01000070.1 GCF_009192725.1 Segeticoccus rhizosphaerae
GGCAGGTGGCGCAACGCGTGGGCCGGCCCGTGCTCGTGCTGCCCGTGGCCGCCGTGAGGGGTGCCCCCAGCGGCCGGGGCGGGACCGCCGAAGTCGGCGATGGTGATCGTGCCGCCGGGACGCAGGGCGCGGAAGGCGTCACCCGCGAACGCTGCTCGATCGTCGGCGTCGACGTGGTGGAGTGCGAGCGAGGACACGACATGGTCGACCGTGCCGTCCTCGGCCGGCACGCGATCGGCGTAGCCCCGCACGAGCGTGAGCGCAACCCGACGACGGCGGGCCTTGCGGGCGGCACGGCGAAGAGCGGCATCGTCGGGGTCCAGACCGGTGACCCGTGCCCGGGGCTGCGCCGCCAGCACGGCGAACGAGAGGTTGCCCGTGCCGCAGCCGATGTCGACGACCACCTCACCGGGCCCGATCGCGGCGAGGTCACTGACCCGCCGGTGCAGTGCTCCCACCCCGGCCAGGCGAGTGAAGACGTCATACAGCGGGAGCAGCCAGGTCCTGCTCATACCGGGCAGGAACGACCGGTCCCGGTCGTTCGGGGTGCGCTCGTCGAGGATGCGGACGTCGTTTTCTGCTGGCATGGGTGCTCCCTGAGGGGTGAGGCGGTCCTTCGGACCGATGGTCGATTGCGTCTAGTCTTGGACATCCTGCGGTTCTTTGGCGGCACGAAAGTTGAAAGCCATGGCACGTTCTTCGGGCACCGAGGGCATCGGCTCGCGCTCGCGGTTGCGCAGGGTGCGGCCGGACGGGACGCCGGTCTACGGCCAGGAGCACGGCGATGGGCGGCCACCGGTGACTGTCGTGCACGTCGATGTGGGGCGGCACCGTGACGCCCTGCTGCGCAGCCGGCCGCACGCCCACGACTTCCTGGTCCTGGTGTATGTCGAGGAGGGCAGCGCCGAGGTCAGGGTCGACGGCGTCACGCGGCAGCTGCGTGCCGGGGTGGTGCACGCGCTGTCTCCGGGCCAGGTGATCGGCCATCTCGACGCCTCCCCGCCCGTCGGCTGCACCGCCTGGTCGGTCGCGTTCGCGCCCGAGGCCGTGCCCGCCCTGGCCTCGGTGTCCCCGCTCGCCCGCTCCCACCATCCGCTGCTCGCGCTGTTCGGGGCCGGCGCCGGGAGGGCCGTGGTCGCCGAAGCCGACCGGCCGACCTGGTCGGGATGGCTGACCGATCTCTCCGGCGAGCTCGCCGACCCGCAACGTCTGGGTGCAGGGGAGGCGGTCGCCGCACTGCTCAGCCGGCTGCTGGTTGCGGCCGCGCGGTTGGTGCCGTCGGCGCGGACCACGCCGGATCCGTTGGTGGAGCGGGTCTTCGACCAGATCGAGGCGACCTATGCGCAGCCCGTCTCGGCCCGCGATGTCGCCGCCGCCCTCGGATACACACCAGGACACCTCACGACCGTCGTCCGGCAGCGCACCGGGCGCACCCTGCTGGAGTGGATCACCGAGCGGCGGATGGCCGAGGCCCGTCGGTTGCTCCGCGAGACCGAGCTGCCGCTCGGCGTCATCGCCTCCCGGACGGGCTTGCGAGACGCCACCTATCTGGTGCGGCGCTTCCGCCAGCACCACGGCACCACTCCGGAGCGCTGGCGCCAAGCCCAGCGAGTGGTGCCGAGCTGAGGCGCTGACGCCGGGTCGACTGGTGGCAGTGCGCGACCGGGACGCGCCCTCCCGTCGACAGCCTCGTCAGGTGGTGAGAGCCCGGTCGAGGTCGCGCCAGAGATCGGTCGGGTGCTCGCACCCGACCGACAGGCGCAGCAGCCCCGGCGGCAGATGGGTCTGGCCGGGGATGGCGGCTCGGCGTTCCATGGTCGACTCGACCCCGCCCAGGCTGGTGGCGTGGTGGATGACCCGGACCGATCGGCATACGTCGTCGGCACGTTGGGCTCCTCCGCGCACGTCGAAGGTCACGACTGCACCGAACCCGTCCATGAAGCTGCGGGCCGTCTCGTGCGTCGGATGATCCGGCCGCCCGGGGTAACGCACGACCTCCACGCCGGGGTGGCCGGCGAGGCGGTCGGCCAGGTCGGCGGCCGTCGCGCAGGCCTGGCGAAGTCGCACCGGCAGGGTGCGCACCCCTCGGACGGCGAGATAGGACTCGAGGGCACCGGGGGTCGCTCCGGCCAGCTCCCGTCGCGTCCGCAGCTGCTCGGCGTGCTCGTCGGTGGCCGCGACCACGGCCCCGAGCAGCAGGTCGGAGTGGCCGCCGAGGTATTTCGTGGCCGAGTGCATGACAAGGTCCGCCCCCAGCTCGAGCGGCCGCTGGAGTAGGGGAGTGGCGAAGGTGCTGTCGACCGCGACGAGCGTCTTCGTCGAACGAGCCGCGGCGCAGATCGCAGGCAGATCGGCCACGGCCAGAAGGGGATTCGACGGAGACTCCACCCAGAGCAGGTCCGCCTCGCCGGCGAGCGCGACCCACCTCGCGGTGTCCTCGACGCCGACCCGGACGACCCGCCACCGCCCTTGGGCGGCGCCCGCGTCGGCCAGGCCGGTCACGCCCTGGTAGCAGTCGTCGCCGAGTGCGACGGTCGCTCCTACGGGGAGGAGGTCGAAGACCGCCGCGGCCGCTGCCATGCCGGAGGCGAAGGCGACGGTGCGACCGCCCTCCAGCCCGCCCAGCACCTCCTCAAGGGCTTCCCACGTCGCAGTGGCGTCGTCCCGGCTGTAGGACCGGTCGGATCCGAGCGTGAAGTTGGAGGCCAGCACCGGAGGGACGTTGAGCGGTTCGCCCACGGTCGGTACCCCGCGACCCGCCATCACGGCCCAGGTTTCCGGCTGCACGTGTTCGCGTTGCTCCATACCTCGCACAGTAGGACACCGGGCCCCGGGGCGACGGTAACCTCGCCATGCTGAAGGCGGTGGGGCGCTGGGCCAGCCCCCCTGCCACGGCGGCCGGAGCCGCGAAGATGACGCGGCCCTACTCAGGCCGCGGCCTTCCGGGTGAAGGTGAGGTGGGTGACGCCACTGGGCGCGGAGACGGCCTCCACGTGGTACGTGTTCTCGAGTGCTTCCAGGCCGTCCCAGAGGCGGACGCCACGGCCGAGCACGATCGGGACCTGGACGAGATGCATGTGGTCGACGAGCCCGGCGGAGAGGAACTGGCGGACAACGGTCGGGCCACCGCCGATCCGGACGTCCTGGCCGTCGGCTGCCGCGCGGGCGGTCTCGAGCGCCTCGGCTGGGGCGGCGTCCAGGAAGTGGAAGGTCGTGCCGCCCTCCAGCTCGATCGAGGACCGCACGTGGTGAGTCAGCACGAAGGTCGGCGTGTGGAACGGCGGGTTGGGGCCCCACCAGCCCTTCCAGTCGGGGTCGTCCCACCAGCCGGGTGGGCCGAACTTGCCCGCGCCCATGATCTCGGCGCCGATACCGGGTCCGTGGCGCTCAGCGAAGGCGTCATCGACCCCGGCGGTTCCGCCCGGGTCCCAGAACCGGGTCGCGAACATCCAGGTGTGGAGCTTCTGGCCGGCGTGCCCGAAGGGTGCATCGGCGGACTGCGGCTCACCGGTGGCGAAACCGTCGAGCGAGATGGACAGGTTGTGGATCCGTGTGCGTGACATCAGCGTCTCCTCGTCATGGCGTCGCGACGGAGGGTCCGGCGACGAGTTTGCCCTCGCGGTAGACGGCTTCGACCTCCAGCAGCGCGCGCAGGTCCACGGCGGCTTCACCGCGGACCACGAGGAGGTCCGCCGCGAGCCCCGGCACCAACAAGCCGCAGGTACCGGCCAGCCCCAGGGCATCGGCGGCTCGTGACGTCGCAGCCCGGAGTGTGTCGACGGGGTCTCCGGTGACATGACCGAACACGAGCAGGGCGTGCGCCATCACGTCGTGGGGTTTGCCCGGGCTGACCCCGGCATCGGTCGCCACCACAACCCGTGCGCCGCGGTCACGAAGCATGCCGAGCCCCTGCACGATCTGCTGCATCCGGGCCGCCAACGCCGGCGACGGCGCTGGAGCGCCAGGGGTCGCCCCCGGAGTGGTCCGCACGAAGATCCTCGACGTCGCCAGGGCTCCCACCAGGCCCGGATCGTGGTCGACCCCGTCGGCCGTCATGAAGGTGCAGTGCTCCACAGCGTCCACGCCCACGTGGATGCAGTCGCGCAGCGCAGACGCTGCGTGGGCGTGTGCCGCGACCGGGAGCCCGACCGCGTGCGCCTCGTCGACGAGAGCCCGCAGGGAGTCCTCGTCGAACTGTGACTCCCAGGGCAGCGACCCCGCGGTGATGTTCCCGCCGGAAACCATCACCTTGATCACATCGACGCCCCGCTCGGCACGCCTGCGCACCGCGGCCGCCACCTCACCGGGCTCGGTCTGTGCGCCGGCCAGGAAGTGACAGTGCCCCCCGGGCGTGGTGATCGGCGGGCCGCTTGCCCGCAGGCGGGGAAGGCTCAAGGCGTCCTGCACGCTGTTCCGGAGGTCGACAACGGCGTAACCACTGTCCCCGAGGTCCTGGATGGTGGTGACTCCCGCGGCCAGGGCACGTCGCGCGTTCGCGACCGCCAGCTCCCGCTGCCCGCCCGGCTCGCGTGGCAGGCCCTCCTCAGGGTTGGCCGTGCAGCCCCACGAAAGGTGCTGGTGGCCGTCGACCAGGCCGGGCAGGAGCGTGGTGCCACCACCGTGGTCGATGACCCGGGCCCGCTCCGGCGGTGGTTGCACCCGGCGCACCTCGAGGACCCGACCGTCCTGGCCGACCAGGACCTCGCTGTCCGAGTGCAGGGCATCGCCGTCGAAGACGACTCCTGCCCGGATGATGAGCATGTTCAAGAGTGCCCCGGCACGGCCACTGACGCCATCAGGTTTTCCCGTTCACCGGTGGCGGGACGGGCTGGATGTCGGCGGAGGGACGAGGAGCGCGCCCGCCATGGTCTCGCGTTGGAAACGGGCGAACCTGCTGGAGTTCCAGCCACGCCGCATGACGAGCAGCTCGAACATCTCGGCTGAGGAGATGGTGAAGAGCACGTCGGTGACGTCGCGCAAGGTGAGTCCGTGGCGCACGTCTCCGGTCGCTCTGAGGGCGCGTGCGTTGTCGCGCATGCGGACCATCCGGGTCTGGTCCATCTCCTCCAGGACCGGAAGCGCCTTGGGGTCACTGGCTGCCGCGTCTCGCAGGAGCACCGCAAGGGGTGCCACTCGGGGCGCGACCTCGCTCGCCAGTTGCGCCCAGCCGGCAACGAGCTCGTGGCCCGTGGAGACACCACGCAGGCGGTTGGACCGTTCTTCTGCGGGCACTGTGCCAGACCCTTCGAGGCCCCGGCGGTAGAGCGCCCGGGCGATCCCCGGTTTTCCGCCGAAGGCCTTGTAGACGGTCTCCGACGAGACTCCGGCGGCCGTCGCGATCGCGTCGACCGTGGTGGCGGCGTACCCGCGCCGCAGCATCAGGTCGCGGGCCGCGGTCAGGATGTCCTCGCGCCGCTGTCGGGCGGCGGCTCGACGCCCGCTCGCGTCATACGACCGGGGCTTGACGGGTTGCGGCAACAGCCTCACACTCCTATTGGATGCACTTCACTGTATCCAAAGGTCGACGGCTGGAGTCGTCATGGATGGATCACCGTTCCTGACCCGGGTCATGGAGGCCGCCAACGCGCATGATGTGGAGCGGATCGTCGGCTGCTTCTCCCCCGGCTACGTCAACGAGACACCGTGCCACCCCGCGCGTGGGTTCGTCGGCGCCGAACAGGTAGGCCGCAACTGGACGGGGATCCTGGCCGCAGTGCCGGACCTGGTCACCTCCGTGGTCGATCAGGTCCGGGTCGGTGACCAGGTCTGGAGCGAGTGGGAGATGAGCGGCACCCGCCGCGACGGGAGCCGCCACCTGATGCGGGGAGTGATGATCTTCCGCGTCGAGGGCGACCGGGCCACGTCCTGCCGGTTCTACCTGGAGCCGGTGGTGGCCGACGAGACGACTGCCGACCGGTTCGTGGCCTCGCTGGCCTCCGGCGGAGGTGCTTCGTGATCCTGGTGGCGGGGGGCACCGGTCGACTCGGCTCACTGGTGGTCGCTGACCTCCTGGCCCGGGGCAACCGGGTGCGGGTGCTCAGCCGGGGAACCGGGCCGGTGCCGCAGGAGGTTGCTCCCAGCGAGGTCATGGCCGGGTCGGTGACCGATCCGGCGGCTCTCGAGAAGGCGGTGGAGGGCGTCGATCTGGTCGTCTCCGCCGTCACCGGGTTTCCGCGGACGGACCCGGCTCGAGTCGACGCCGCCGGCAACGAGCTGTTGGTGCAGGCCGCGGAAGGAGTCGGCGCCGAAGTGGTCCTGGTCTCGGTGGCAGGGGCCGCGCCCGACAGCGCGATGGGACTGTTTCGCGCCAAGTTCGAGGCCGAGCAGGCCCTCGGCCGATCCAGCGTGCGGGGCACGATCATCCGCCCCGAAGCGTTCGCCGACCTGTGGATCGACCTGCTCGCCACGACGGCGCGACGCTCGCGCCGGCCACTGGTGTTCGGGCGCGGAGACACCCCGACGGGCTGGGTCGCGGTGGGCGACGTCGCGGCCCTGGTGACTCGGGTCGTCGAGCAGGCATCGCTACGCGGGACCACCTACACCCTGTCCGGGCCAGAGCGGATCAGTGTCACCGAACTCGCCCGGCGTCTCATGGCATCTCGCGGCTGGCCCGGCTCCCCACGCCACCTGCCGGTCGCGGCCCTCCACGTCACCGCCCGCCTGCCAGGTCGTTCCGGCCGCCAGGCCGAGGCCGCGTTGGCCATGGACCAGCCGTCGCCAGTCCACGACGACACGCGCACCCGGGTGCCCGGCCTCCCAAGCACCCCTCTCGCCGAACTGCTCGGCCGCGCTGCCGTTCGCTCTGAGGGCCACGAGCCTTGAGGTCTCCCCAGATCAGCCTGACCTCGGTAGTCGCTTCGGGAGACGGCGTGCGCTGATCATGCGCTCCACGTGCACGCCGCCTCTCAGCGGAAGCGGCGGGCCTGGTTCTCCAGCTGGGAGGGCCCGGGTGACCAGTGCGCGATCCACGGCCCGGTGCCCTCGGACTGGTCGATGACACCCTCCTCCAGCCAGGTGAGGTTGCCGTCGAGCACGCTGCGCGCCAGCCGGTAGTCGACATCGTCGGTGTTGTGCCACAGCCGCTCGAAGAGGGTGTCGACGCGCAGCCTCGACTGCTCGCAGAAGGCATTGGCCAGGGCGTACGCCGCGTCGGCCCGGTCCGGTTGCTCCTGCCGGATCATCTCGGCCCGGGAGCAGGTCGCGGCCATCGCAAACAACTCCGCCCCGATGTCGACGATCCGGCCGAGGAACCCTTGCCGGTGCTCCAGCTTGGCCTGCCACCGGCCCATGCCGTAGAACGTCTGCCGCGCCAGCTTGCGTGACGCCCGCTCGACGAACCGCAGGTGGTGCGCCAGCTCGCCGAGCTCCTGGTAGGAGCGGGGGTTGAGCCCCTTGCCGGCCACGAGCTGGGGCAGCCACTTGGCGTAGAAGCCGCTGGCCCCGACGGCCGCCTTGGCCTTGGCCTGCAGGTCGGCGTCGGGGGAGGCGAGGTCGCCGGCTGCCGCGAGGTGGGCGTCGACGGCCTCACGGGCGATGAACAAGCGCATGATCTCGGTGGATCCCTCGAAGATCCGGTTGATCCGCAGGTCACGCTGGAGCTGCTCGGCGGGGACCGCACGCTCACCCCTGGCCCGCAGTGATTCGGCGGTCTCGTAGCCACGGCCGCCCCGAATCTGCACCAGCTCGTCGGTGATCCGACACCCCATCTCGCTGGCCCACAGCTTGGCAAGCGCCGCCTCGAGCCGGATGTCGTGCTCGCCGGCGTCGGCCATCTGCGAGGAGAGGTCGACGACGGCCTCGAGCGCAAAAGTGGTCGCCGCGATGAAGGAGATCTTCTCGGCGACGGCCCCGTGCTTGCCGACCGGGCGGCCCCACTGCACCCGTTCGTTGGACCACTCGCGGGAGATCTTGAGCGCGTACTTCCCGGCGCCGGCACTCATCGCCGGGATCGACAACCGACCGGTGTTGAGTGTGGTCAGTGCGATCTTCAGGCCCTCGCCCTCCCGGCCGAGCCGGTTGGCTGCCGGCACCCGAACCTGGTGGAACCGGGTCACGCCGTTCTCGATGCCGCGCAGCCCCATGAAGGCGTTGCGGTGCTCGACCGTGATGCCCTCGGAGTCGGCCTCGACCACGAACGCGGTGATGCCACCCTTGCTGTCGGCGCGCGCGGGCACCCGAGCCATCACCACGAGCAGCTCGGCAACCACGCCGTTGGTGGTCCAGAGCTTCACGCCGTCCAGCAGGTAGGCGTCGCCGTCATCGGTCGGCACCGCGCTGGAGGCCAGCCGGGCCGGGTCGGAGCCCACGTCGGGCTCGGTGAGCAGGAAGGCGCTGACCGCACCCGCGGCGCAGCGCGGCAGGTATTCGTGCTTCTGCGCCTCGGTGCCGAACATCTTCACCGGCTCGGGCACACCGATCGACTGGTGCGCCGACAGCAGCGCGCCGATGCTGGGGTGGATCGACCCGGCGAGCATCAGCGCCCGGGCGTAGTCGGCCATGGAGAGGCCCAGCCCGCCATACTCGACCGGGATCTTCATGCCGAGGGCGCCCAGGGCGATCAGGGTGCGGACGTAGTCGGCCGGGATCTCGGCGTCCCGCTCGATGCGGCTGCCGTCCATCTGCTCGCACGCCTCCCCGAGGCGCGCCAGGAACTCCTCGCCCGTGGCGGCGACGTCGGGCGCCGGTCGCGGGTAGGGGTGGATCTGGTCGAAGTCGAACCGCCCGAGGTAGAGCTCCTTGGCAAAGCTGGGTCGCGTCCACCGTGACTCACGCGCCGCCTCGGCGACCTGCCGCGCCTCGCGCTCGTCGACGTGCGCGCCGCCCGGTGCCGGAGCGCCGGTCGGGGTCTGGGTTCCGGTCGTGTCGATCGCCATGCCGATCACCTTCCACTCGCCTACCCACCAGTGTTACCCATTGGTAGGAGTTTTGCAGGTGACGAGTTGATATCGGTCTGGTCGAAGGGAGAAGCGGGCTCATCCCCCCGTGTGGTTGCCGTCGCCGCGCAGCCGGGTCAGCTCGCGCCCGAGGTTCAGGCGGGCGGCGTCCTCCCATTGCTGCCGGGCGTGGGCGGTGCGGTAGAGCCGATCGCGCCGCTCGAAGGGCAGCAGGACCTCACTGCGCCCCTTCGCGTATGCCGTGTCGTCGACGAAGTCGTACTCCTGCCGGACCTGCTCGCAGTACCTGTCGAACCGGTCCGACGGCGCCGACAGGATCCACAGGTCGGCGTCGTGGAAGCACGCGGCGAGCCCGTCGTCCGACGGCCGGTCGTGCCCGTCGGTGAGGCGAACCAACCGCTCCACGTCATCCCGGACCTCGGCCGGGACGCCGAGCGAGGTGAGCCCTCGCACGGCCAGGTCGGCGCTCTCGGCCTCGTTGCTCCCGCTCCTGGCGCGAGGCTCGTAGCGAGCGTCGTGGAACCATGCGGCAACTCGGGCCACCGCACCCTCGCGCTCGGTGAGCTCGCCGGCCTCCAGCAGTTCATCGAGCGCCCAGAACATCTCCACCAGGTGGGTGGTGGTGTGGTAGTGGCGGTGCGACTCAGACCACCGTCGCAGCAGACCCGCGCCCACGGCAGCGACCGTGTCGTCGTGGGCCTCCCGGTGCAGCGCTCGCACGTCGAGCGTCCACCAGGTGATGAGGGCGGGCATGCCGCCAGTGTCTCAGGGCGACGCGAGCAACCGAGTGGTTCGCTGCGCGGCTGACATACTGCAGTTCAGGGGTATCGCCGCTGACTCGGGTGCCACGCGCATGGGGTCGTTCAACCTGCAAGGGGACTGGCCGCTGGTGGGACGCGCCGAGGAGCTGGCGGAGCTGGTCCGGATCGTCGAGGCAGGCATGGCCGCCCCCGAAGCACCCGCAGGGGCAGTGGTCGTCGCCCCGGCCGGCGTCGGCAAGACCCGTCTGTTGCGGGAGGTCCGCCGGTCGGCGGAGCAGCTCGGGGTGCCGACCGTCATGGCCATCGCGGCCCGGTCGGCAACATGCTGCAGATGGCCGCGGGCAAGGTGACCGGTGCGACCCGCACGGCGCTCGAGGGCGCGACGCGTCTCGACGGCATCGTGACCGCACGCGCCCGGTTGCTTCATCTGGCCGTGCGCCTCGGGGCATCCCCAGGTGCGTGCTTGACGACCTCACGGCAATGGCCGGTGGCGCGGAGAGTGGCCTGCTGGGCCTCATGGCCGACCACGTCCGCGCCCTGGCCGAGACCGACAGCGCTCGTCTCGAGGACGTCACCGGGCGGTTCGACGAGCTCGGGCTGTGGCTCAACGCAGCGGAGTCCGCGGCAGGGGCGGCACGGCTGCGCGCAGAAGCGGGGAAGCGGACCGCCTCGGCCCGCTCCCACCTCTACAACGCCTTCACCAAGACGGGTGTCGAGCAGCGCGAGGCGCTGGCGGATGCGCTCGACTCGTGATGATAACGAGACATCGGTGCACTGGCCGCGCCGCGGCGTCGCGCGACATACTCAGGCACACATCGTCGATCTTCTCCGGGCATTCCTGCGCCGGAATTCCTGGGTCGACCCTGTTCGCTGAGAGGTTTGGATCGGATGAAGAGGTCACTTGTCTGGACGGCCGGGATGGCCACGGCACTCGCGTGCTCGGTGGCGATGAGCGCTCCGGCGCTTGCTGCTGCGCCGACGACGTTCGGATCGCAGACCCAGACCGCCGCGAGCAGCCCTGTCGCACAACGGTCGTCGGATCCGCGGGTCCAGACCGACATCGATGCGGTCCTGGCCGCGCTGCCTGCGGGCTGGGAGGATGGGGTCGCCGCGGCTCGCGCTCAGCTGCCCGCCGACCAGTGGGCGTTGCGCGATCGGGCGATCAACCCCGGCGACTACCAGTGCGGCCCCACGGTCCTCGACACCTGGGTGGATCAGCAGCTGGAGGGCGTTGACCCGCTCGCCCTTGCCGTCCTGAGCCGGGTGGGCGCCCTGGATATGCCGACCCTTGATGCGCTGTTCTTCGAGACCGACGCCACGCCACAGTATTTCGGGGCGGACGGCAGCCAGACCATCCCGCTCACGCACGAGATGCGCGTCCTCAAGGGTTTCTGGGACGTCAAGACCGACGACATCCAGCTCGTCGCGATGCACGACGACTTCTTCTCCCACCCCGACAAGGTCACCCGCATCACCAAGCTGCTGTACGGCGTCACGGACGAGCAAGCGGCTGAGCTGGCGCAGTTGATCACCGCTCTCGTCTACAACGCCGGGTTCGACGGCAACCCCCTGCTCACCGCCAACGCGTTCGCGTTCACCGCAGAGGGAGAGCCGGACCCGGTGGTCGCGGCGGTGCCGGACAAGATCGTCATGGGCGACGGCATCCTGGAGGCGATGGCCTACGCGGGCATCGGCGGCACGGCGCCCAAGGCGATCCTCGCCCACGAGTTCGGCCACCACGTCCAGTTCGAGGACGACCTCTTCGACAGCCCGCTGTCCGGTCCCGAGGCGACGCGCCGCACCGAGCTCATGGCCGACGCGTTCGGCACCTTCTCGCTGGTCCACAAGCGCGGGGAGGCGATCAACGCCAAGCGACTGCTCGATGCCGAGCGGAGCTTCTACACCGTCGGCGACTGCTCCTTCACCAGCCCCGGGCACCACGGCACGCCCAACCAGCGCCTCAAGGCGTCGACCTGGGGCGCCGACGTGGCGGCGTCACAGCAGAAGCAGGGACAGATCATGCCGTCCCTCACGCTGGCGGCGAAGTTCGAGAAGATGCTTCCCGAGTTCGTCGCTCCCGACGCGCCATGACCGGTGAGCAGCTGAGCTGACCAGTTGCACCAGCCCACCGCCCCGATTCACGCAGTCGCGTGGGTCGGGGCGGTGCTGGCGTCGGGAGAGTCCGCGAGCTCGGCGGGCAGCTCGCGGGTGTGCAGGACGGTCAGCTCGGTCACGGCGCGGGTGAGGATGACGTAGAGGCGGCGCAGGCCGGTGCGCTCGTCCGGCTCCGCCTCGGCGATCGCGGCCGGCTCCAGGACCACCACCCGGTCGAACTCGAGACCCTTGGCCACGCGCGCGGGGACGACCAGCACCTGGTGGGGATGCTCTGACGTGTCGCCGTGGTCGAGCCCGAGCACCAGGTGAGCCAGGCCGGCCGCGGTCAAGGCGGTCGAGGCCTTCGGCACCTGGTCGTCGGCCAGGATGACACCGACCGATCCGGGTTCCCCACACGCCTTCCGGACGACCTCGACGAGGCTCTCGAGGAGGCGCTCCTCGCCCACGGCGCGCACCTCGAGCCTGCCGGGGTTCTCCCGCACCGAGACGGGGGCGCCGAGACCGGGCGCCATCCGCGGCAGCAGGCGCGCGGCGTACTCGATCACCGCTGCGGGCACTCGGAACCCGCGGTCGAGCACCTCCAGGTGACCTTCCGGCTTGCCCAGGTGGGTCATGGACTCGGCCCACGAGTCGGTGGCCCACGGAGTGGTCCCCTGCCCGATGTCTCCGAGGACGGTGGCGGAGCTCGTCGCGCACCGGCGGCCGACGGCCCGCAGCTGCATGGGGGAGAGGTCCTGGGCTTCGTCCAGGACCACGTGGCCGAGGCTGGTCGGACGGTTGAGCAGCGCGGCGATCTCGTCGAGCAGCACCGTGTCGGCGCTCGTCCAGCGGGCGGCGCCGCGCGTCCGCGGCGGCTGGGTCCACAGCAGCAGCTCCCGCTCCCGCGGGTCCAGCAGCCCGTCGGCGTGACGGGCGAGCTCGACCGGGTCGCTCAGCAGGTCGAAGAGCACGTGGCGTGGATCGAGCTGGGGCCACAGGGATTTGGCATACCTCGTGACGGGAGTGGACCGTGCCACGGCGTCCTGCACCCGGTCGTCCGGTGAGTCGCCGGACCGCTCCATCTGCAGCAGCACGGCGTGCGCGAGCCTGCGGGCGAGCATCTGGCGCGCCGCGTCATACCGGATGCCGCGCGTCCGCAGCTCGGCGACGATGTCGCGGACCTCGTGGGCGGGCACCCGCCACTTGCGCGACCCCCGGGGGACGACCAGTGCCTCGGTGGGCTCGCGCACGCGGGACCAGACGGCTCGGCGCAGCACTTCGGCGAGGCGCGGGTCTCCTTTGAGCACAGCGACATCGGAGTCGTCGACGGCTCGCACCCGCACCGACTCGAGCAGCTCCTCGATCGTGGTGTGGGTGACGCGGACCTCGCCCAGAGCGGGGAGCACCGCGCCGATGTGGTCGAGGAAGGCCCGGTTGGGACCGATGACCAGCACGCCGGTGCGCGAGAGCCGGTCGCGGAAGGCGTAGAGCAGCCACGCGGCGCGGTGCAGGCCCACGGCGGTCTTGCCGGTGCCGGGTGCGCCCTGGACGCAGACGGTGGTCGCGACGTCGGCCCGGACGATCTCGTCCTGCTCCGGTTGGATCGTCGCGACGATGTCTCGCATCGGCCCGACCCGGGGACGCTCGATCTCGCTGGCCACGATCCGGCTGTCGCCGGTCACCTCTGCGGGGTCACTCAGGTGCTCGTCCTCGTATGCCGTGAGCTCGCCCCGGTCGACGCCGAACCGGCGGCGCAGCGTGACCCCCATCGGCTCGGCACGCGAGGCCCGGTAGAAGGCGGTCGACACGTCAGCCCGCCAGTCGACGACCAGGGGGTCACCGTGCTGGTCGGCGACGTGGCGACGGCCGATGTACCAACGCTCGGCCCCGGCCTGCGGGTCGCTCTGGTCGATCCGGCCGAAGAAGAGCGTCCCGGTCGGGTCGTCGCGCAGCGACTCGGCGCGTCGATGGAGGGTCGCGGCCAGGTACTCCGCGGCGATGGCGTCACCGCCCCGCGCCTCGGTCGCCAGGGTCTGCTGGCGCATCCTTGCCAGCGCGGCACGGGCGCCTGCCAGGTAGACGCGTTCGTCGGCAAGCTCGGTGGGCTCGGCGGACACGGGCACCAGCCTTCCTCGAGTCGTGGCGGGTCGCCCCACGCCACGCAGGCCGAGCCCACCCGGGGAACCGGGCGGGCGACGAGTCGGGTGGGGGGAGCGTCATGCTACACGGGCGGGGACAGGCGTGTCCCCGGGCGACCGCGTCCTGATCGCGGTTGCCCGGGGAGTTCGTGGGCCTACTTGTTGCTGGTGCCGAAGGTGACCGAGACGTCCTTGCGTTCGCCGTCCCGCACGACCGTGACCGTTGCCTTGTCGCCGGGGGCACGCTCGTGGACCTGGGCGACGAGGGAGAGCCAGGAGTCGACGGAGTCACCGTCGATGGAGATCACTGCGTCGCCGGTCTTCAGTCCGGCCTTTGCGGCAGGGGTGTCGGCCAGGACCCTGATCTCCGAAGCGCTCCGCCTGGCCGAGCCGAGTTGCACCGTCGTGTCCTGACCAGCCACGCCGAGGTAGGCGTGCTCGGCCTTGCCGTTGGTGATCAGCTGGTCGGCGATCGAACGGACCTCGTTGACCGGGATGGCGAAGCCGATGCCGATGTTGCCGCTCTGGCCGCCGCCGATGCCGGAGCCGAGCGTGGCGATCGAGGAGTTGATCCCGATCAGCTGACCTGACTCGTCGACGAGCGCGCCACCGCTGTTGCCCGGGTTGATGGCGGCGCTGGTCTGGATGGCGTTGGTGACCACGGGCTGGCTGCTCTGGCCGAGGGGCGAGGAGTCACCCTGGGTGGTCACGGGACGGTCGAGAGCGCTGACGATACCCGTCGTGACGGTGCCGGCCAGGCCCAGCGGGTTGCCCACCGCCATGACGGGCTCACCGACCGACAGCTTGCTCGAGTTGCCCAGGCTGATGGGCGAGAGACCACTGGGGGGGTCCGTGATCCGCAGGACCGCGAGGTCGGTCGAGGGATCGGTGCCGACCACGGTCGCCCGGTAGGTGCGGTTGTCGTTGAGGGTCACCGTGATCCTGGCGTCCGAGCCGCCGGCGGTGGCCACGTGGTTGTTCGTCACCACGTGGCCGTTCGTGTCGATGATGACACCGGAGCCTTGACCCCCGGACTGACCGTTGGTGACCTTGATGGCCACGACACTGGGCGAGACCGCCTTGGCCGTGGCGGTCCAGTCGGGGGACGACCCGGTCGCCTGGATCACCGGCGCGCTCACCGCGCTGCTGGTCGTGCCGGCGCCCGCGGCCGTGGCGCCGTCGTCGCCGAGCTGCCCGAC
>NZ_VOHR01000700.1 GCF_009192725.1 Segeticoccus rhizosphaerae
GGCGTAGGACGGCGGGAGCGTCGACGCCAGACCGGGCCATCGCGGCCAGGCGTTCGGCCAGGGCTGGCGCGAAGGGGTCGCGCGCCGCCGATGGGGATGCGGCGGCGATCGGCTGGGCCCATTCGTCCATGGCGGGCTGCCGCCCGCCATGGAGGCGCTGGTCGAGCGACCGCTGCCACAGCGCGGCGGCCTTCTGCAGATGTGCCGGGCCGGTGGTGCGCTGGTCGGCGAGGTCGACGAGCATCGCGGCCCGCCAGACGGCGACGTCCCCGATTGTCTCGGCGCTGGGTCGGGCGCCGATGTATGCGGCCCAATCGGGCATCCGATCGGCGGTGGCGGTGGTGCTGTCGTGGACCTGGCTGGCCAGGCTGGTGACCTTGGCGGCGCGCTGGGTCAGGTAGGGCCCCCACGTCGGGTGGTCGCGCAGGGCAGCGGGAATGCCGGGGATCCACGGCAGCGGGCCGGGGCTCGTACCGCGCAGTCCGGTGTCGTCCAGACGCCAGTCCAGCACGGCGGCGGTGTCCGCTGCGGTGTCCAGTTCGCGCGCGCCGGCGGCCGCGGCCAGGTGCTCGACCGGGTCGACGCCTTGGGCTGCGACGAGCAGCAGGTGGGCGCGCAGCGCGTG
>NZ_VOHR01000701.1 GCF_009192725.1 Segeticoccus rhizosphaerae
CGGGTGCAGGCGTGGGTCGTCGGGCCCGGTCTCGAGGCGGGAGACGACTCGGACGACGGCCAGGCGCAGGTGCGGGCGGCCCGGTGGGCGCTGGCCTCGGGCCGTCCCTGCCTCGTCGACGCGGGGGGCCTCGACCTGTTCGAGGAGGCAGACCTGCCGCTGCCGTCCCCCGCACTGCTCACGCCGCACGCGGGCGAGCTCGCTCGCCTCGTCAGCCGCCTCGGTGACCAGGGCGAGGTGAGCCGGGAGGAGGTGGCCGCCGCGCCGCTGCGGTATGCCCGTCAGGTGGCCGACCGCACCGGCGCGACCGTGCTGCTGAAGGGATCGACCACCCTGGTGGTGCCGCCGACGTCCTCAGGGCTCCCGGTGCGGTCGCAGTGCGACGCCCCGCCCTGGCTGGCGACCGCGGGGGCCGGTGACGTCCTGGCCGGGCTCGCCGGGACCCTCCTCGCATCCGGCCTCGACCTGCTGGACACGGGATCTCTTGCCGCCCTGGTGCACGGGCTGGCGGGGGCGGCGGCCCGTCCGGGAGGACCGGTCCGCGCCACGGGCGTGGCACACGCCATACCCGCTGTCGTGGCGGACCTGCTGCGGCGCTGACGGCTCCGATCGGCTGGC
>NZ_VOHR01000702.1 GCF_009192725.1 Segeticoccus rhizosphaerae
GACCGCACGCAGCGCGGCCCCGCCCCGGTGACCTGGCCGCGCTGCGTGCGGTCGTCGCGGGTCTGCCCGCCGGGGCCATCGTGCTGGTGGACGGCTTGGTCGCCTCCTGCACCCCCGAAGTGCTGCTCCCGCAAGCGGAACGGTTGCGGCTCGCGGTGTTGGTGCACCAGCTTCTGGTCGACGCCCTGCCGGCTCGTTCTGCCGCGGCCACCGCGGTCGGCGAGAAGGAGGGCGCCGTGCTCCGGGCGGCGGAAGCGGTCGTGGTCACCAGTGGCTGGACCCGGGACCGTGCCCTGCACCGTCACGGGCTCGACCCGGCTCGGCTGCACGTCGCTGAGCCCGGGTGCGACCGTTCTCCGCTGGCAGCCGGCACGGCCTCGGGCGGCCGGCTGCTGTGCGTCGGAGTGGTCGCCCCGCACAAGGGTCAGGACGTGCTGCTTGCCGCGCTCGAGCAGACCGACTCGAGCGCCTGGGGCTGCACGTTCGTGGGCAACCTGGACCACGACCGGCCCTTCGTCGGCCGGCTGGAGCGGCGGGTGGCGACCGCCGGGCTCGGTCCGCGGGTGCGGTTCACGGGTGCCCTGACCGGCCCCGCCCTGGCCGAGCACTACGC
>NZ_VOHR01000703.1 GCF_009192725.1 Segeticoccus rhizosphaerae
CCCCACGTCGTGCTGGTCGCCGGCGCCGCGCACCACCAGCACGACGTGGGGCTCGTCGGGGTCCAGCCGGCGGCCCCGGGCCCGAGCGGTCCGGCTCGCCAGATCGCCCCTTCCGGTCATCAGGTCGGAGACGAGGTCGGACGAGGCACGCTGCTCGTCGTCCGCCTCGGCCCGCGCGAACAGCAGGATCAAAGCGGTGACGAGCGCGGCGCGCTCGATGGTGCGTTCGTCCGCGTCGTCGAGGTCGCCGCCTCGCTCGAGCACGAGAGTCCCCAGCACCTCCGGTCCCGCGGACACGGTGACGGCCCAACGGGAACCGTCGCGGGCGAGCCGGCCGGTGGCGTGCGTGGCGCTGACCACGTCGAGCATGGACGGCGGGCACGTGTCGTCGGTGCTCTCGGCGTCGAGGAAGGTGACCGAGGCGTCCAGCAGGTCGCCGAGTGCGGCCGTGAGGTCCTCCACCCCACCTCCTGCCAGGACGATCTTGGTGAAGCTGTCGTGGGCGGCGGCGGCCCGCTCGACCCCGGCGGTGTAGCGGCCCACCGTCTCGTGGGCGGCGGACAGCGCCGCCAGGGCCTGGGTGGTCTCCGCCGCCGCGCGCGTCTGGACGA
>NZ_VOHR01000704.1 GCF_009192725.1 Segeticoccus rhizosphaerae
CCGCACACCGGCGGGCGGCGACACCGACGCGCGGTCGCGTGGGAGGCGCGCCCCGGCTCGGGGGAGGTCGGCCCGAACGGGCGGCAGGCCGGCGAGATCACGCTAGATGACCTGCTGACCGACTCGTTCCGGTTCAACCTGTCCCGCCAGATCGTCGGCGAAGTCCGCGGCCGGGAGGTGCTGGCGATGATCAAGGCGATGCAGTCCGGCGCCGGGTCGATCAGCACGACGCACTCCGCGAACGCTCAAGGGGCGATCCGCAAGCTGATCACCTGCGCGATGGAGGCCGGTGCGCACGTGACCGAGGCCTACGCCACCCGGGCGATCACCGAGCACATCGACCTGATCGTCCAGGTCCACCTGCAGACCACGAGCCTGGAGGGCGACCAGGCCCGCCGCGACCGGTGGGTCAGCGAGGTCGTCTCGATCGAGCCCGGTGAGCGCGAGACCGGCTACGCGACCCAGCACGTGTTCCGGGCGGTTCCCGGCGGCCCGGGCGTGGCGACCGTGCTGCCGGAGCAGCTGAAGGACCTGGAGGCGTTCGGCTTCGACGTCCACGCCTTCGAGGCCGAGGCCCAGATGAACCGGGTGCGGCCATGACGCCGGTGG
>NZ_VOHR01000705.1 GCF_009192725.1 Segeticoccus rhizosphaerae
CCCGGTGTGCGGGCTGCTGACCCGGCGGCCGCCGGCGGCGATCCGGGCTGCCTCGGCCTCGCGTTCGGCCTTGACCGGGCCGGGCTCCTGCGTGTCTCCCCGCCGAGCCGACCTCCTGGCCAGCCAGAGCAGCACGAGGAACGAGCCGAGGCCGGCGAGGACGAGCACCGACATGAGCACCCGGACGACGCTCGGCGTCGGGAGGCAGGCGATGAGCAGCGCGCCGTTGACGACGACCAGCCGGAACGTCCCGAACCGCTCGATCACCACGCCCGTTCGACGGACCACTGCCGGCCGGCCGCCGAGGACCACCGGGGCGAGGTAGGTCAGTGCGCCGATCACGACCTGCGCGGCGAACCCCGCCACCAGGGGAGCGGTCACGACGTCGATGCCCTCGCCGACCGCGCGCCAGGTGGGGCCCCGACCCACGAGGACGGCCAGGGTGACCAGGGACCCCGTCAACCAGAGGGCGGCGAGCAGCACCGAGAGGGTGGCAAACGTCCGCGGTGGCCGCTGCCGGGCCTCGGCGACCAGCGGCACGGCCGCCATGCCGAGGCCGCCGAGGTAGACGAGCACGCCCAGCAGGGCCAGCAGCCGCAGGTCCGCC
>NZ_VOHR01000706.1 GCF_009192725.1 Segeticoccus rhizosphaerae
GGCCCAGCCGGATCAGGAGCTGCACCTGATCCGGCTGGGCCGCCACGACCTCCGCCAGCCGGGCCGCCACACGAGCGCGCACCTGCCGGGCGGTGCTGCGCAGGTGTGCGTGGTCGGCGTCGACGAACTCGTCTGCCACGGTCCGGAGCCGGTCGCCGTCGTGAGCGCCGTAGCCCGGGTCATCAGCCGCGATGCGCGTGAGCACCGAAGCCCACCAGACGAACTCGAGCTCGCCCGCCACGTTGGCAGCCCGGACCCGCCGTCGGGCGAGGTCGTCCACCACGGGACCGAGCCCGGCCTCGCGGGCCTCGTCGACGAGGGTGAGGACGCGAGGCACGACCTCGAGCCGGTGTGCAGAGCCCGCGAGTGTCCGCAGTCGCCCGACCAACCGGTCCAGAGGCAGCGCCACGAGGTCGTTGCCCGCTGCGGTGGTCTCGAGCCGCGCACCGAGCCACTCCACGTCGGCGAGGACCGGAGCGAACCTCTCCCGAGCCGCCTCGATGCCCGGGGGCGCCTCGGGACGGGCGCCGCTGCCTGCCAGCGAGCGCCACCGGTCGCGCTCCCCCAGTGCGAGCGCGAGCTCGCCGTGCAGGTCGGGCGGA
>NZ_VOHR01000707.1 GCF_009192725.1 Segeticoccus rhizosphaerae
CCGAGAGAAGCAATGACCGTCGGTTCGCCCGGAGCCGAATCCAGCGCTTCTTGCGCGAGGATGCGCAATTCCTCGACATGGAAGCTGCCCGCAATGGTATGGAGGCGCTCTGCGGCAACGCGCCAGTTCCCGTCGCAGCGAGCCCGTTGCAGCAGGTCGAGCTGCCGCTCGACGCTTTCGAGAAACGCCGAACGCAATTCGGCCAGCAGCGCCGGATCGTCGCCCGATGCTGCACCCAGTGCTGCAAGGAAAGGTCCCTGATGAAATGCCATTGGTCGCAAAGCATGCCCGGCAAAGGGTTAAAGTGGGTTTAAGCATGTCCGATTCGTGATAGTTTCGCGCCATGAGAAAGCGCTCGTTGATCCAGGCCGTGTCCGACGAAACCCCCAAAGAAGAGGGTGAAATCCTTCTGACAGAGGAGTTTGTCGATGATACTTCGGAAGACATCTACGAAGCGGAGGAGGTCTGGGAAGAGGACTTCCAGCCCCGCTCCCGCCGGTGGATCGCCCCCACCGTGGCAGGCGTCGCCATCCTTGCGTGGACCGCCTTCTATGCCTGGGCGAACCGCGATGCGATGCTGTCTGGGGCTACCGCGCAGCAGT
>NZ_VOHR01000708.1 GCF_009192725.1 Segeticoccus rhizosphaerae
GGGCGCGGCGCAGCGGGCGGCGTCGCCGGGCGCCCGAACAGGCGGGGCCACAAGCGAGCCGGCAGCAGTCGGGCGAGCTTCATCGGGATTGCCAGCCGCAGCGGGAAGGCGATCTCCACCCGGTCACGCTCCAGGCCGTCGCAGATGGCCCGTCCGGCAGCGTCGGGATCGATGGCGAAGGGCATCGGGAACCCGCCGGACCCGGCCAGCGGCGTCCGCACGAAGCCGGGGTTGACCGTCGTGACCCGCACCCCACGTTCGGCGACCTGCACCCGCAGCGCCTCCAGCAGGGCGATCTGACCGGCCGTGGCCGCACTGTAGGCCTCAGCACCGGCGACACCGCGGTAGCCGGCCAGCGAGGCGACCCCGGCGAAGGTCCCGCTCGAGCGGTCCAGCATGGCCGGCAGCACCGCGGCGACGGCGTTGGACAGGCCGACGAGGTTGACCTCGACCTGCCGCCGGAAGGCGTCGGCGTCCCAGTGGTCGACACTCGGGCGCTCCCAGGTGCCGGCGGTCACGACGACCAGGTCGATCGGGCCGAGCCCGGCGGCGACCTGCCGCGCCGCGGCTGCCAGGCCCGCGGCATCGGTGACGTC
>NZ_VOHR01000709.1 GCF_009192725.1 Segeticoccus rhizosphaerae
CTACGGCGAAGGCGCGGGCAATGCGAACAAGATCTCCATCCTTTCGATGCTCGCTGGCCTTGGGGCCGCCCTTGCCGGCGCGGGCGAGGCAGCGATGGGTATCATGGCGATGGGCCAGCAAGCTGCGCTGGGCAAGTTTCTCGCCTTCACGCGTACTCAGGAATCCTCTGCGGATGCGGCGGGCGCAAAATATCTCTCTGGCGCAGGGATTTCCGGACGCGGCTCGCTCGCTTTCTTCGGCAAGCTGCTCAACCAGGAATTCCGCTATGGCTACAGCCAAAGCGACGAGGCCGGTTTCTATCGTACTCACCCGCTGTCGGGCGACCGCATCGCTGCCTTGCGCGAAGTCTATGAACGCGATCCCGCCTGGGAGACGCCAGCCAATGCCCGCAACCAGCGCAATTTCGAGCGAATCAAGGCCAAGCTTATCGGATATATCGCCAAGCCCAATGTGACCCTGCGCAACTATCCCGAGAGCGACCGAACCATCCCCGCGCTCTATGCACGCGCCTATGCCTATCACAAGAACGCCCGGGTGGACCGCGCGCTGGAAGCCGCCGACGCGCTGCTGGCCGCCGACCCGACCGACCCCTAT
>NZ_VOHR01000071.1 GCF_009192725.1 Segeticoccus rhizosphaerae
CGCCACTGCGGCCCGCGAGCAGGCCTGACCCACCACCGCGCTCGGCGCCGCTCGGCGCGGCTCAGGTCGCGCCGAGCAGGGCCTTGGCGACCTCGCGGTAGGCCTGCGCCCCTTTGGAACGTGGAGCGGAGCTGAGGATCGAACGGCCGAGCGCGGGTGATTCGGCGAACCGCACGGTCCGTGGGATCGGCGGCGACAGCACCGGCAGGTCGTAGCGCTCGCCCACGTCGGCGAGCACCGCCCGGGCGTGGTTGCTGCGCCCGTCGAACAGCGTAGGCAGGATGCCCAGCACGGTCAGGCCGGGGTTGAGGATGTGGCGCACGTCGGCCACGGTGTCCAGGAGCTGCCCCACACCTCGATGGCTGAGCATCTCGCACGGCATCGGGATCACCAGCCCGTCGGCGGCGGTGAGCGCAGCCAGCGTGAGCACCCCGAGCGAGGGCGAGCAGTCGAGCAGCACCTGGTCGTAGCGTGGCAAGAGCGGCTCCAGCGCCGAGCGCAGCACGTATTCGCGGCCCGGCCGGGTCAGCAGCGCCGCCTCGGCACCGGCCAGCTCGATCGTGCTCGGGAGCAGGTCGAGGCCCTCGCTCACCTCGAGCACTGCCTCGGCGGCGTCGAGGCGACCCACCAGCACCTCGTTGATGCTGGAGACGACCTCGTCGGCGTCCGTGCCGAGGCTGAAGGTCAGGCAGGCCTGGGCGTCGAGGTCGACGAGCAGCACGCGTTGTCCCAGCTCGGCGAAGGCGGCCCCGAGGGAGGCGACCGACGTCGTCTTGGCCACGCCGCCCTTCTGGTTGGCGACGGCCACCACCCGAGCCCGGCCGTCCTGTTGCTCCACCACGCTCCCGACCCCGTTCCAGCCTCGTCGCGCCACGGCGGCTCGCCCGCCGTGGTCGGCACGGGCCAGTCTGTCAGTCCGGCCCGTCAGCTCGACTCGTCGCCCTCCAGCGCTGCCCAGGAGGACTTCTCGGGTCCCACTCGCTGCCCCTCGAGACAGTGCTGGCGGTAGTCGCACCAGGCGCACAACGGCGAAGTGCGAGGCGCGAACAGCGTTGACTCGATCCCGATCTCGCGAAACTCCCCGTCGGCACGCTGCGCGTCCCGCGCGATCGACTCGGCCTCGCGCAGCTTGCGGGCCAGCGACTCCTGCGTGTGCCGGTGGGACACGACCTCACCGGAGGGGATGTGGTGCAGCTCCACCCGCGCGCACGGCATACGAAACATTCGAGCCGCCGCGACGGCATACAGGGCGAGCGACAGCGAGGTGCGCGCATCCTCCTCGGTCGAGGGCCGCCGGCTCGTCTTGTAGTCCACGACCACCACCTCGCCGTCGCGCTCATCCAGTCGGTCGATGCGTCCCTGCAGGGTCAACGTGCCGGTCTTGAAGGCCACGGTGCGCTCGGTCGCGCGCGGTTCGTCCGCCGGGTCGACACCCTCCAGGTAGCGCGCGACGTCCTGCTGGGTGCGCTCGCGCCAGCGCCTCGAGTGGTCGGGGTCGCGGAAGCCCACGTCGATCCAGCTCTGCCGCACCAGCTCGGCGCCACCGGCCGGGGTGCGCCGCGCGAGCGGCAGGTCCCACCAGTCGCGCAGCGCGTTGTGCGTCGCGATGCCGAGGGACGTGTGCGCACGTTGGGCGCGGCTCTCGGGCTTCGGCCGGTCGAGGTAGGACATCCGGTAGCGCCGCGGGCAGTCCAGCCAGGTGAGCAGTTTGCTGGGGCTCGCGGGAAAGAGCGGCCTCGGCATGCCACCGAACTGCTCCTGCACCGGCGCCTGCCCCACCGGACCGCTCCCACTCACCCCACGACCGTAGCTGCCAGCCCTGACAGAAGCGGGTCCCCCTGTGGACATCGGCGCGGCAACCCGCTGGCCAGGCCATGACCATCACGGGCAGGTCCAGCCACCCACGCTCGCCCCGGGCCGAGGACCCGGGTCCGGCAAAGGTCCGCGTGGCCGGTGGAAAGCCACCTGCGTCCGTGACAGCCTGAGGGGGAGAGGTCCTGATCCTCCGCCCGAACCAGGAAAGGCCATGTCCTGATGAGCAACGGCAGCCCGCACGGCCCGGACGACCCCGAGCGGCCCGACAACCCCTACGGTCAGGCTCCGCCGCCAGAGGGCACCCCCTACGGTCAGGCTCCGCCGCCCCCGCCGGGTGAGCCCTACGGCGGCTACCAGAGCATGCCCGACGTGTCAGGGGGACCGACGGAGCCGGCGCCCACGGCGACACCGCCCTCCTCGATCACCACCGCGGTGAAGCTGATGTACGTCGGGGCCCTGATCAGCCTCATCGGCCTGATCACGTCCCTGCTGTCCACAGGTGACATGCGTGCCGCGGTCGAGGACTCGCTCCGCAAACAGGGCAAGAAGGTGGACCCGTCGGTGGTGGATTCGCTCGTGACCGGCGGCATCATCATCGGTGTCGTGACTGCCCTCATCGGGATCGGGCTGTGGATCTGGATGGCGCGCAAGAACCAGGCCGGACGGTCCTGGGCCCGCATCGTCGCGACGGTCCTCGGCGGCCTCAACGTCCTGCTGACCCTTGTCAGCCTGACCCGGTCCACCTCGACCGGTGTGGGCACCGTCGTCAACATCACCATGGTCCTGCTCGCGCTCGCGATCCTGTTCCTGTTGTGGCGCAGGGAGTCCAGCGACTACTACGCGGCCCGCTCTGCTCCCCGGTACTGACGCCCGCGCACCCGGTCAGTCGGACGCGGGCGACCGCGCCGGGTCCGGGCGCGCGGGCTGCTCACCGCCGCGTGCCGCGAGGTAGCTCCGCTTGGGCACCATGACCTTCCGGCGGAAGACGCACACCACCGTGCCGTCCTGCTTGTAGCCGGTGGTCTCGACGTGCACGATGCCGCGGTCGTCCTTCGAGGTCGACTCCCACTTGCCGAGCACCGTCGTCTCGCCATAGAGCGTGTCACCGTGGAAGGTCGGCGCGACGTGTCGCAGCGACTCGACCTCCAGGTTGGCGATCGCCTTGCCGCTCACGTCCGCGACCGACATACCGAGCAGCAAGGAGTAGACGTAGTTGCCGACGACCACGTTCTGACCGAACTGGGTGCTCTCCCCCGCGTAGTGGGCGTCGAGGTGCAGCGGGTGGTGGTTCATCGTGAGCAGGCAGAAGAGGTGGTCGTCATACTCCGTGACCGTCTTGCCCGGCCAGTGTCGGTAGACTGCACCCACCTCGAACTCCTCGTAGCTTCGGCCGAACTGCATGGGGGCGCTCCTTCGGTCCTGACGTGGTTCTGCTGGCGTGATCCTGGCGGTCATGCTGCCGGACCCGCGGGTATGCCGACAGGGCACCTCCGTGTGCGGTTGGTCACCTTCGCAACACGCAGCTGGGCGCAGGGGGAACTGGGGAACGCACGCATGGACATCGACGTCCGAACCACGCCCATCACGACGTTAGGAAGATCCCGCATGCTCAACCGACTCGGCCGGCCTGCGCTGGCGCTGTCCGCGACCGCCGTCACTGCCCTCATGCTCACGGCATGCGGCAGCAACGATGCCCCGAGCGTCAGCGCCCCGAGCGACACGGCCTCCGTGGCGCCCAGCACCCCGGCGCAGACGCCGTCCGCCCCGGAGACGGCAGCGCCCACCACGACTTCCGCGCCGAAGACCCCGTCGGCCGCGCCGGGGACGCCGACGCAGAAGCCCTCGAAGCCGGCCACCGGCAAGAACGTCATCCTGGCCAAGAAGAAGCAGTTCCAGGTGACGATGCCGAAGGGATGGCAGGACATCGGGAAGAAGATCGGTGACATGAAGATCATCGAGCTGGCCATCGCCGACGGCAAGCCGTCGAACGGCACACTGACCAACATCAACGTGGCCAGCATCAAGCTCGGCCTGAGCGACACCAAGCTGCCCGCCGAGCAGAGTGCGAAGAAGTACAAGGAGCAGGGCGACGTCGTCAAGATGCAGCCCCAACGCAAGATCGGCGGCGAGAGCGCCAACGGCTACACCAAGCACGACAGGAAGAACACCCAGTCGCAGACCCAGTGGTTCCTCTCCCACAAGGGCACGGTCTACATCATCACGCTGACCAACCACCCGAAGTCGGCGAGCACCGCCGACAAGGCCCTGGGCGAGGTCATCAGCTCCTGGACCTGGCGCTGACACCGAGCGTCATCAACTGCCGGGCACAGGAGCCCGTCCCGTCACCAGGAGGGGACGGGCTCCTCGCTTGCACCGACGGACCGGGGACAATTCCTGCCTACTCGCGGGCGTCGGCCCGGGCCCGTTGCAGGGCGCGTTGCTGCCCCCGGTCCAGCTCGTGCAGGATCGGCCGCGCCAGGAAGGTGCCCATCGAGACCCCGGCCGCCAGGCCGAGACCGATCCCGGCCGCCGACAGCAGCGTGGACAGCCCCGTCCCCAGGCTGTCCGGGCGCTGCACGAGCTCGAACAACCCTCGGTAGACGGTGAACCCGGGGACCAGCGGGATGATGCCGGCCGAGCTGAGCGCCAGAGCGGGGATCCGCAGCTGCCGGGACAACACCTGCGAGAGCACACCGATGGCGAGCGCCGCGACCGCGCTCGCGGACGGCATGCCAAGGTGCAGGTCGACGGCGAACGAGTAGAGCAGCCAAGCCATCCCGCCGACACCCGCCGCGACGCCAGTGGCGCGCAGGCCGGTGTAGGCCGACAGGCTGAAGGCGGCGGCGATGACGATCGACGCGACGAGAAGCACCACCCGGTTGCCGCTCAACGGGGCCGAGGTGGACAGGTGCATCGTCACGCCGGCGTGCTGGGCCGCGGCGAGCGTCACGGTGATGCCCACCACGATCCCGACGGTCAGCGTGACCACCTCGAAGGTGCGCGCAGCCGCGGTGAGGTAGTAACCGTCGATCGCGTCCTGGGCGGCGCCCACGACCGACATGCCCGACAACAACACGACGATGCCGGAGACCACGACCAGCGACGGCGACAGCCCGCTCGGCACCGAGACGCCGTGCGACTGCAGGGCATACAACAGCACCGCGAAGACCGTGGGGATGGCGGCCCCGACGGCCTGGCTGAAGAACGCCGAGATCCCCCGGTGCGCGAGCCAACGCTGCGACCGGTCGATCAGCGCCGTCGCGACCGCGCTGATGAGCATCATGATGACGCCCGCGCCGAACAACGCGGCGACGCCGGCGGCGAGGGCGGCCAACGAGCCGGTGACCAGCCAGCGCCGGTAGGGATGGGGCGCGCGGATGACCTCGTCCAGCCGGGACCTGGCCTCGTCGACGCCCAGCAGGCCCCTCGTGATCTCACGGACCAGGTCGTGCAGCTTCTCGAGGCGGGTGTAGTCGGCCGTGCGCACCTTGACGATGCGCATCACGGTCATCGGATCGTGCTCGACGCCGCGGTGGTAGGAGACGGTGATCGAGGTGAAGGCGATGTCGACGTGGCACGAGCGCAGGCCGTAGGCGTCCACCATCCGCAGCACGGTCGCGGTCACGTCGGACGCGGACGCGCCGGTCGACAGCATCGACTCGCCCATGCGTAGCGCCAGGTCGATGACGGCGCGGCCCTTGCGTTCGTCGATCGCGTCGCCACCAGCGCTCACCGCGATGATCGTGGTGGGCGGCGAGCTCGAGCGGACTGCGCGCTGGGCCCGGTCCCGGAGGGCTCGAGCCGCCGCGGGTGAGGGACGTCCGGCGCGGGGCAGGTGCTTGGGACTCGACACGACGACAGCCTGACGCCCGCGCACTTGATCTTCAACCTCGGGGTGGGGTGGGCGCGTCAGCACGCCGTCGATGGGGCTTCGGCACGCTCGACGGCAGGTGCTGGGCCGCCGTGGGCACGTGCGACGATGGAGCGGTGAGCGAAGAACAGAAGAAGCCCGAGCACCGTAGCCGTCCCTCCTCCGCGGCCTTCCGCACCTTCGTGTCCTCCGGTTGGGCGCCGCGCCGGACCACGACGCCGGAGCGTGCAGAGGTGGCTTCGTATGCCGCGGCACGTCGCCAGGCGCTGTCCGACCGGTTCGCGGGCGAGCGGATCGTGGTCCCCGCCGGCGGCCTCAAGGTCCGCAGCAATGACTGCGACTACGTCTTCCGCCCCCACTCCGCCTTCGCCCACCTGACCGGGCTGGGCGGTGACCGGGAGCCGGACGCCGTGCTGGTGCTCGAACCGCGCGACGGCGGCCACGACGCCATCCTGTACTTCCGCCCGTTGGCGGGTCGCGACACCGAGGAGTTCTTCGCCGACTCCCGCTACGGGGAGTTCTGGGTCGGCGCCCGGCCCAGCATCGAGGACATCGAGGCGGAGCTGGGCCTCACCGCGCGGCACATCGACGAGTACGCGGATGCCGTCGCGAAGGATGCTGGTTCGCTCACCATCCGGGTCGTTCGCGATGCCGACCGCGATCTGACCGAGAAGCTTGACACCGTGCGCGCCTCGGCGTCGGAGACCGACGAAGCCAGCGAGACCGAGCAGGTCGAGGCCGCAGACGACGAGCTCGCGGCGTTCCTGTCCACCCTGCGACTCGTCAAGGACGAGTGGGAGATCGAGCAGATGCGCCTCGCGGTGGCGGCGACCTCTGACGGCTTCGACGCCGTGGTCGCCGACCTTCCCGAAGCGGTGCGGCGGGGCCGCGGCGAGCGCTGGGTCGAGGGTGTCTTCGGCCTGCACGCGCGGCACGCCGGCAACGGCATCGGCTATGACTCGATCTGCGCCTCGGGCGACCACGCCAACACGCTGCACTGGATCAAGAACACCGGCGACGTCAACGAGGGCGACCTGCTCCTGCTCGACGCTGGGGTCGAGGTGGACTCGCTGTTCACCGCCGACATCACGCGCACCCTGCCGGTCAGCGGCACCTACACCGACGCCCAGCGCAAGGTCTACGAGGCCGTACTCGCCGCGCAGGAGGCCGGCATCGCCGCGGTCAAGCCGGGCAACAAGTTCTCCGACGTGCACGCCGCCGCCATCCGGGTGATCGCCGAGCACCTCCACGAGTGGGGTCTGTTGCCCGAGGGCGTCGACGTCGAGGCCACGCTCGACAAGGAGCATGGGCAGTACCACCGCCGCTGGATGGTGCACGGCACCAGCCACCACCTCGGCATCGACGTGCACGACTGCGCACTGGCTCGCAAGGAGGACTACATGGACGCCGAGCTGCGTCCCGGCATGATCCTCACGGTCGAGCCGGGCCTCTACTTCAAGGCCGACGACGAGCTCGTCCCGCAGGAGCTACGCGGCATCGGCGTGCGGATCGAGGACGACGTGCTCGTGACGGCCGACGGCCACGACAACCTCTCCGCCGACATCCCCCGCACCGCGGACGACGTCGAGGCGTGGATCCGCCGGATCCAGCAGGGCTGAACCCTTCGACCTCATCGTCGTTGCGGCGGGGTGGGTCCGTCGACGGACCCACCTCGCCGCAACAGTCGGAAGGGTCGATGCGTCAGCGGGTCGACGCCTGGCTGTAGACGGCTTGGATCGCGCTACCGAAGTAGGGACCGAACATCGTGTCCTTGAGGCCCTGGTAGCCGAAGGAGTTGATCGAGTTCAGCTTGCCGCCGGTGATCCAGCCCCCGCCCGACGACCCGCCGGTCATGGTGCAGGGCAGAGCTTGGTCGGTGCTGGTCCCCCACGTGTCGTCCCTGACCGAGCCGGTGCACTTCCACAGCTCCTGGCCGTCGTAGCGCTGGGCGGCCGGGTAGCCGTAGGCGTCGTAGGTCAGGCCGCGCGCGAGGTTGAAGGCGATGGGGTAGGAGCCGACCACGTCGTTCAGGCTCTTGCCACCGAGCTCGTTCATCACGGCGAAGCCGGTGTCCACGTCGAAGTCCCCCTGCTGGGCCCAACCGTCCGTGGTGAGCAGCGTGTTCGCCGTCCACTTGCCGTAGGGGGCCTGGCCGTCGAGGTAGGCCGGCACGAAGGCGAAGTTGGTCACGAACGCCCCCGGTCCCTCGTTGACGCAGTGCCCCGCCGTCGTGACCACGTCACCGTTGCTGCTGCCGGTGGAGGTGCCCGAACAGACGTAGTTGGAGCCACCCATGGTGAAGAAGACCTTGCCCAGCTCGGGCTGCGTGGGCACCTCGACGGCCTTGCCCGACGAGGTGGCGCCGGGCTTTCCCTTTGCGGAGATGCCGTATCGCGCCTCGATGGGCTTCGCGTTTCTCATCCGGTCGGCGGTCCAGTAGTCGGCGATCCGGTGCTGCTCCGCCTTGCTCAGGGCGGCCGAGTGACTGGCGACACCGGAGCTGTTCCCGTGGTCGGTCGGGATGGCTGCCTGGGCGGGAGCGGCGACCGCAGCCGAGACCAGCAACGCCGCCCCGGTCAGGGCGATGCGGACGGTGGTGACCTTCATGGGGGTCCTCTTCGGGTGGAGGTCGGGACCGGTCAGGGCCCGGGCCGCGAGGATGCGGCCGCCGTGACGCTATGACAGGGGCACCGCGCCCGCCAGACTCACCGCGGCCTGGCCTCCACCACCAACGAGGGGCGATCGGGGGCATTCGGAGGCAAAGAGGTGCACTGGGCCCCTCGCCATACCCTCGGATGACGAGATTCCGACCAAGAATTGACCCTCGACCAGGGGCCATCACGTGCCGCCCAGTGGTGAGGGCACGTCCCGCTCAGTGGGTGAGGGAGGGCCCCGAACCGGGCAGCTGGGCCAGCAGCTCACGGGCCTTCTGCGCGAGCTTGTGCTCGACCAGCACCTCGTACTTGGTGGCGACCACCTGGCTGACCGAGGTGAAGTCGCGCTTGCCCTGCGTCGCGGCATAGCCGAGCAGCGCCCAGACCAGGCCGAAGATCGCACCGAAGATCACGGTCGAGAGCACCGTGGCCAACATCTCGTTGTTGTTGCCGAAGAGCGCGAAGATGAGCCCGACGAACAGACCCAGCCACACACCGGAGAGCGCGCCGCCGAGGGCCACCCGCCCCCGCGTGAGCCGGCCGGTGACCCGCTCGACCTGCTTGAGCTCGGTGCCCACGATCATGCAGTTCTGCACGGGGAACTCATGGTCGGACAGGAAGTCCACGGCCTTCTGCGCGTCGTCGTACTTGTCGTAGACGCCCAGGGACATCGGGTAGTCCAGGGTGAGGGCGGTCATCCGTCCCGGTCCCATCCCGCGTGGCATGCCAGGTTGCGAGCTCATGCCTGCATTGTCCCATCCCACCGGGTCAGAGCGCCAAACGCGTCAGCGCCCGTGGTCGCGCGCCGCGAGGTGTGCCACCGGTCGTCGACGCTAGCCGAGGCGGTAGTCCTCCAGCAGCCGGCGACCGATGATCATCCGCTGGATGTCGGCCGTGCCCTCGCCGATGAGCAGCATCGGCGCCTCCCGGTAGAGCCGCTCGATCTCGTACTCCTTGGAGTAGCCGTAGCCGCCGTGGATCCGGAACGAGTCCTCGACCACCTCGGCGCAGTACTCCGACGCGAGGTACTTCGCCATCCCCGCCTCGAGGTCGTTCCGCGCGCCACCGTCCTTGACCCGAGCGGCGCGGACCATCATCTGGTGCGCCGCCTCGACCTTGGTCGCCATGTCGGCCAGCCGGAACATCACGGCCTGGTGCTGGGCGATGGGCTTGCCGAAGGTCTCCCGCTGCTGGGCGTAGGAGATGCCGAGCTCGAACGCCCGCACGGCCACCCCGCAGGCCCGCGCCGCGACGTTGACCCGGCCCACCTCGACGCCGTCCATCATCTGGTAGAAGCCGCGCCCCGGCGCGCCCCCGAGGACCTGCGCGTCGGTGGTCCGGTAGCCGTCGAAGACCAGCTCGGTCGTGTCGACCCCCTTGTAGCCCATCTTCTCGATCTTGCCCGGCACGGTCAGCCCGGGTTCGACCTCGCCGAAGCCCGGCTCCTTCTCCACCAGGAAGGTCGTCATGTTCTTGTAGACCGACTCCTCGCCGCGGTCCGTCTTGGTCAGCACCGCGACCAGCGTGGACGACCCCCCGTTGGTCAGCCACATCTTCTGCCCGTCGATCGTCCAGCCGCCCCCACCGTCCGCCACCGCCTTCGTGCGGATGGCGCTGACGTCCGAGCCGCACCCGGGCTCCGACATAGAGAACGCGCCGCGCACCTCGCCGGTGGCCATCTGCGGCAGATACCTTTCCTGTTGCTCGATCGTCCCGTGTTGCAACAACATCCACGCCACGATGAAGTGGGTGTTGATGATGCCGCTCACGCTCATCCAGCCGCGCGCGATCTCCTCGACGCACAGTGCGTAGGTCAACAGGGACTCGCCCAGCCCGCCATACTCCTCGGGGATCATCAACCCGAAGATCCCCATTTGCTTCATGCCCTCGACGATGTTCGCCGGGTACTCGTCGGCGTGCTCGAGCTCGTTCGCGACCGGCAGGATCTGCTCGTCGACGAACTCCCGCACCAGCGCGAGCAGCTCGGACTGCTCGTCGGTCAGGCCCTCGGTGTGCTGCAGTCGTGCCATGGGTGCCGCCTTCGCGTCAGGACGTTGGGGCGAGTATGCCGACCGCTCACCCTCCGCGACAGGGTTACGGCATGTGAGGCCCACCACCGCACCCGCTGGAAAACCCGTTGCGGACGGCCGCGCGAAGACCCCATCCTGTGCTGGTGACGACGCGGCACCCGGCTGCGTCCTGACTCCAGGGAGGCCCGACATGTCCACAACTGTCGTGGGTGCCCACCGCGCCCCCTCCTCCTCACACCTGGAGTCTCATCGTGTCTCACTCGTTCGGAGAGCTGACCCGGCTCTCGACTGACCTGCACCGCGAGGGCTTTGCCTTCGACAGCCTCCCCGACGGCCCGCCCGAGGGAGAGCGCTGGTCCACCTGGGACGGTGCGCAACACGGGCCGAAGCCCCGACCCGACTGGGTCGTCACCGAGCTCGGCGCCGTCGACCTCGACCTCGGCGTGCTCAAGACGGGCAAGGAGGCCGACGTCCACGTCGTGCACCGTTGGGTGCCCGGCCGGCCGGACCGCGACGTCCTGATGGCCGCCAAGCGGTTTCGCTCCGGCGACCACCGTCTCTTCCACCGCGACGCCGGCTACCTCGAGGGGCGCCGGGTCCGCAAGAGCCGTGAGAGCCGTGCGATGGCCCGGCGCACCGACTACGGCAAGCAGCTCATCTCCGCGCAGTGGGCCTTTGCCGAGTTCGAGGCCCTGGGGCAGCTCTGGGCGCTCGACCTCCCGGTCCCCTACCCGGTGCAGATGGACGGCACCGAGCTGCTGATGGAGTTCATCGGAGGCGAGGAGGGGGCGGCGCCGCGGCTGGCCCAGACCCGGCCCGAGCCGGAGCTGCTCGCCGACCTGTTCGAGCAGCTTCGCGAGACGATGACCACACTGGCACTGCACGGCTGGACGCACGGCGACCTGTCGGCATACAACGTGCTGCTGGACGACGAACGGCTGGTGCTCATCGACTGGCCGCAGATCGTGGACGTCATCGGCAACCCGTCGGGCCAGGACTTCCTGCAACGCGACTGCCGCACCATGTGCGCGTGGTTCTCCAGCCGCGGGCTGGCCGTCGACGGTGACGAGCTGTTCAGCGACCTGATGGCCGTCGCCGTCTCCCGCTGGTGACCACCCTGCCCCTCGTGCCGCACCCCCTCGCCGCAGCGCTCGTGAGGAATCATCGTGAGGTTTCGGTCCCAATTCGGGCACCTAACCTCTCGATGATTCCGCACCGGAGGTGGGGTCAGTAGACGTTGACCCTGGTGCCGATGCCCATCCGGCCGCCCAGCCAGAGCAGGTTCATGGCCGCGATGCTGACCCGGACGCAGCCGTGCGACGCGGGGTAGGTCGGGACCGACGTGTAACCGTGCACCGCGATGCCGCCGTTGAAGTACATCGGACGATAGAGCGAGCCGAGTGGTCCACTGTCCCAACGGTTTCGCTGGAGGTAGACGCGGTAGCGGCCGGGTGTCGTGCGAGCACTCCACCAGCGGCCCTGGCTGTAGTAGGGGTTCTCCGAACCGGTGCTCGCGGCGAGGATCGTCCGCACCCGGCCGGAGTCGACCACCAGCAGGACCTGCCGGTCTCGGTGCACCTCGATGACGTGACCGCTGTGGGTCCTCGCGGCCGGGCGCACACCTGCGCGGACCTTCGACCATGTGACCGGCCCGCAGATCCCGTCCCTCGCGATCCTCGCGACCTTCTGCAGCGCGATGACTGCCGAGCGTGTCATCCCGCCGAAGACGCCGTCGACCGCGCCGCACCAGTAACCGAGGTAGGACAGCCGACGCTGCAGTGACCGCACCGCCGTGCCGTGGGAACCCTGTCGGAGTGTGGGCGAGGTTGCCGCAAGCGCGGGTTCGGCCCCTGACACCACCCCCAGCAGTCCGAGTGCTCCACCGGCAGCGGTGGCCGCTGCCCCCTTCACGAATGCCCGTCGTTCCAGTTCCATGACCTGCTCCCCGAGACGCTGTCACCCTTGGCCGGCGCCCCGGCGGCTCCGGCTCTCACTGACTGACACGCGCGGCATCCCAGTCTGGTTGTGCAGGGATGCGCCTGTCTCGAGAATGACGGAATTGGTTGCAGAGCCTCAGGACTGGCCCTCGTCGCGGTCAGTAGACGACGACGGCGGTACCCATCGTGATGAGTCCGCGGGCGAGGATCATGTCCATCGCCGGGATGGTGAGGCGGCAGCAGCCGTGGGAGGCGGGATGGGGCGGCACCGACGTCGACCCGTGCACCGCGATGCCACCGTTGAAGAACATCGGACGGTAGAGGTCGCCGAGCGGGCCGTGGTCCCACCCCTCCTTGCGGTAGTAGACGTGGTAGCTGCCCGGCGTGGTGCGCGCGCTCCAGGTGCGGCCCTCGGAGACGTAGGGCACCTCGGACCCGGTGCAGGTCGCGAGGATCGTTCCCACCCGGCCGGAGTCGACCACGAGCAGCACCTGCGTGTCACGGTGGATCTCGATGACGTGACCGCTGTGGGTGCCGGCTCGGGGACGCGTGCCCGCCTCAAGGGCACGGTTGGTGGCCGATCCACACAAGCCGTCGCGGGTCAGGCCGGCCACCTTCTGCAGGGCCGTCACGGCAGAGGTGGTCAGGCCGCCGTAGTGGCCGTCCGGCGTTCCGCACCAGTAGCCGAGCTCGCCGAGCCGTCGCTGCACGCCGAGGACCGCGTCGCCGGAGTCACCCGGGCGCAGGACCGACGGCACCGCCGGGGTCTCGTCCTGCGGCTCGGCCTCGCCGGAGTCCGACCCCTGCTCCGAGTCGGGGGGCGAGTCTGCTCCGTCGTCGGGATCGGGCGCTGGCGGTCCGCTCGGGGCCTCCGGTGGCTGGCCGGCGTCGGATGCGGGCCGGCGTCCGAGCATGACCGCGACCCCCACCGAGGCCCCCACCGAGGCGGCGTGCTTGATGAAGTCCCGCCGCAGCATCGAGCTCGTCACGTCTGCCCCTCCTACCGGGCACGACCGCCCGCCTCATCCTCATCGGTTCCTACCACGGCAGACGCCCCGTGACGGTGGTCGGTTGTGTGAGCCGCCCAGTCGTTGCCAATCGGTGACCTACGTGCTGGCGCGCGGCCACGTGATACCGCTCGGGACCCGCGCGAGCCCCCGGAGCCAGCATGCCGAGCAGGGACCCGGAGTCGGACGCCGGGCCGAGGCGTGAGACGGCGCCCGTCAGGAGTCCGGACGCTGCCAGCGGTCCTGACGCGTCATCCCGGCCGCGCGACCCTTGCTCGAGATCACCAGCGCCATCTTGCGCGAGGCCTCGTCGATCATCTCGTCGCCCAGCATCACCGCACCCCGCTTGCCGCCGGCCTCAGAGGTGTGGAACTCGTAGGCGTCGAGGATGTTCTCGGCGTGGTCGTAGTCCTCCTGGCGCGGACTGAACACCTCGTTGGCCGCGTCGAGCTGGCCCGGGTGCAGCACCCACTTGCCGTCGAAGCCAAGGGCCGCCGATCGCCCTGCGACCCGGCGGAACCCATCGACGTCGCGGATCTGCAGGTAGGGCCCGTCGATGGCCTGCTTCTCATGCGCCCGCGCCGCCATCAGGATCGACATCAGGATGTGGTGGTAGGCGTCGCCGACGTCGTACCCGTCCGGTTGCTCCCCGACCACGAGCGACTTCATGTTGATCGACGCCATGAAGTCCGCGGGCCCGAAGATGATCGTCTCCACCCGCGGCGACGCGGCGGCGATCGCGTTGACGTTGGTGAGTCCCAGCGCGTTCTCGATCTGCGCCTCGATGCCGATGCGGCCCTCCTCCAGACCGGTGGCCCTCTCGATCTGGCTGAGCAGCAGGGCCAGCGCGACGACCTGCTCTGCGGTCTGCACCTTGGGCAGCATGATCGCGTCGAGATTCGCCCCGGCGCCCTCGACCACCTCGACGACGTCGGCGTAGGTCCACTGCGTGGTCCAGTCGTTGACCCGGACGGCACGGACCTTGCCCTCCCAGCCGCCCTCGTTCAACGCCGCCACGATGTTCTTGCGGGCATCCGGCTTGGCCAGCGGCGCCACCGCGTCCTCGAGGTCGAGGAACACCTGGTCGGCGGCCAGCCCCTTGGCCTTGTCCAGCATCTTGGGGCTGGAACCGGGCACGGCGAGGTTGGATCGGCGGGACCGGAGCGGACGGGACACGGGCAGGCTGCTCATCCCGGGACCCTACCGAGGCGTATGCCGGGTCGTCACCGGCTCGCGCCCGTGACCTTGGCCACCCGTCGCCCGCGAAGCCGTAGGGTCAGGAAGGTGACCGACCTGTCCCGGCTCGTCGCCGAAGCCGCCAGCAAGTCCGGCCTGCTCTGGGTGGAGGTGCCGGGCGACCGGGCCTGGCCGGTGTGGCACGTCTGGGTCAACAACACGGCATACGTCGTCAGCGGTCCCGGGGAGCAGCCGCTGCCCGACCTGCCCGACGAGGTGGTGCTGGTGCTGCGCAGCAAGGACCACGAGGGGCGCCTGCTGCGGGTACCGGCGCACACCCGGCGGCTCTCGCCGGAGGACGCCGACCTCGACGACGAGTGGGGCACCGCCACCCAGGCGCTCAAGGCGAGCCGGCTCAACGCGCCACCGGGCGACACCGTGGCGCGATGGGCCCATGACAACGTCGTCATGGCCCTCTCGCCGCACGGAGACGCGCTCGAGGAGCCGGGGCACTACGACGACGCCTCCGGCGCGGCGGCGCCCGTGCCCACGCCGGCCACCACCG
>NZ_VOHR01000710.1 GCF_009192725.1 Segeticoccus rhizosphaerae
CCGAGCTGGCCGCGGCGCGTCGGGAGGTCGACCAGCTGCACGAGGCGCTGGCCAGCAACCGCACGACCGGGGCGGCGACCGGGCTGCTGGCGGCCCGGTACGGGTGCACCACGACCCAGGCGTGGTCGCTGCTGGTGCGGATCTCCCAGCAGTGCAACCTGAAGGTGGCGCTGGTCGCGGCCGTGCTGCAGCAGGTCTTCGACGGGGCGCCGGTGACCGGCCAACGGGCCGAGGTGCTGCAGGCGGTGGACGCCCACCTGCCGGGCAGCGGGTGGACCGCTCACCACGTTCGGGGGGGCCGCTGAGGTGCCCGAGCAGCCGCACGCTGAGCAGTCGCCTTCTGGGGGGTCGAACGCGGCGCGGCCGGTCCACGTCCAGCCGGACCTGGTGCCCGGCACGCTGCGGCCGCTGCTGCAGCTGCTGGACTCCACCACCACCCCGGCGGTGGAGGAGCTGGCGCAGCGACTGGGCCAGGTGATCGACGCCGCGGCTACCGTGCTGACCGTGGACGGGGTGGGCCTGATGCTGCTGGACGGGGCCGGCCGGCCGCGGCCGGCCGGCGGCAGCAACGAGCTGGCCGGCGCGTTGGAGGC
>NZ_VOHR01000711.1 GCF_009192725.1 Segeticoccus rhizosphaerae
CACGACGGGGCTGGGCGCCGACCCCGACCTCGTGCTGCAGGGCCTGGCCGCGTTCCCCGGCACGAGCCGTCGCTTCGAACCGCGCGGTGAGGCGGCGGGAGTGCGCGTCGTCGACGACTACGCGCACAACCCCGGCAAGGTGGCCGCGGCCGTCCGGACCGGGCGCGGTCTGACCGGCCCAGGGCGACTGGTCGTGGTCTTCCAACCGCATCTCTACTCCCGCACCCGCGACTTCGCCGCGGAACTGGCCGCGGCGCTCTCCCCCGCGGACGTGGTGGTGGTCCTCGACGTCTACCGGGCGAGGGAGGACCCGGTGCCCGGAGTCACGGGGGCGCTGGTTGCCGACCGGGTCACCGGAGCAGAGGTGCACTATCTCCCCGACCGGGCGGAAGTCGCGGCCGCGGTGCACGGGCTGGTGCGCCCGGGCGACCTGGTCCTGACCGTGGGTGCCGGTGACGTCACCGCGGTCGGTCCGCAGTTGCTGCGCCTCCTGTCCGCCGATGGGGTCCTCGCAGACCCCGCCGCACCGCCGGCCGCACCCGAGGGGCCGGCCCCGTCGGCCGGGTCGTCGTCGTGCGCCTGAGTCGTGGC
>NZ_VOHR01000712.1 GCF_009192725.1 Segeticoccus rhizosphaerae
CCACGGCGACCACCAGCGCGGCGGCGAGCGGTGCGGCCCGGCCGAGCACGCCGGCGCGCATCAGCTCGATCCGGCCGGCCTCCTCCTCGGCGCGGGTGTGTCGGACCACGGTGAGGATCATCAGCACCGCGACCAGGACGGCGCCGAGGACCGTCAGCTTGATGGTGGCCAGGCCACCGACGCTAGAGGGATCGAGGACCTTGCCGTAGAGGGCCACGATGGCCGGCGTCGCGTTGGACGTCGTCGCGGCCGAGACACGCGACGCCACCGACGGGTAGAGCCCGACCGTCGCCGATGCCGAGCCGTAGGCGCTCGCCACGAAGATCAGGATCCAGGCCGGCAGCATGATCCGGTCGCGGCGGAGCACCAGCCGCAGCATGGTGCCGGTGCCCGACAGTGCGGAGCCCCGCCCCCGGGCACCGGTCCGTGAACGGGCCTCCTGGCGAGAGGCCCGGCGCCGCGCCGTCACCTGACTCATGTCGGGGTCCTGGCGAAGTATCGGAGCGGAGCGGAGAACTTCGTGGGGTGACTCATGTCGGGGTCTGTGCCGAAGCAGCCGTCAGGTCGGTGGCGTAGTGCCGCAGGAAGA
>NZ_VOHR01000713.1 GCF_009192725.1 Segeticoccus rhizosphaerae
TGGTAACTTCTCCATCGATCCAGCCAAGTCCTGCTTCGTCGCCTTCCTCGCTCGAATGGGCCAGCATCTGCATGCCGACGCACACTCCGAGAACCGGCTTACCTTGGCCCAACACCGCTTCTTCAAGCGGCTCAAGCAGGCCGGACGCTCTCAGCCTGAGCATCGCGTGGTCAAAGTGACCGACGCCGGGCAGGATGATGCGATCCGCAGCGGCCAAAGCCTCGCGGTCCTGCGCCACTCCGCAAGGGATGTTGAGGCTCGTATAAATATTGGCGAATGCCTTGACATTGCCGAGCCCGTAACCGAGGATCGCGATCACCGTTTGACCGCCTTTTCCGCACCTATGGCCTGGAGCACCCTTGCGCCGAGATCGAACATCCAGCGCTGGTTCTTGTAGTCGGCATAGGTCTTGCGCGGCATGGTGAAATAGCCGCGCAGTTCCTCGCTCGTGATGCCCAGCTTGCGAGCGACGTAGTCGAATTCGCGCTCGATAGTCTCCGGGTCATAGGCCGGTTTTTCGAGCGCTTCGAGCGCGTTATCGCGGCGCATCTGGCCGGTCAGGATCAGGCTGGAGAATTGCACCCG
>NZ_VOHR01000714.1 GCF_009192725.1 Segeticoccus rhizosphaerae
CGGCCAATGAGGAAGTCTGGTTCGACATCGCCGAGCGCGAAGGCTCGACTGAATTCACCGGCTACACCTCCGACACGGGCGAGGCCGCCGTCGTCGCAATCGTCAAGGACGGTGCCGAGGTCGAAACCGCGAATGCGGGCGACGAAGTGGTGATCCTCACCAATCAGACCCCGTTCTATGGCGAGAGCGGTGGCCAGACCGGCGACGCGGGACGCATCTGGACGCCTGAGGGTCTCGAGATCGCCGTGTCGACGACCAACAAGCCGCTGGGCCGACTGCATGCTCATGTCGGTAAGGTGAAAAAGGGCTCGGTAAAGGTCGGTGACGCGGTTCACCTGGTCATCGATGCCGAGCGCCGCGACCGAATTCGCGCCAACCATTCGGCTACACACCTCGTCCATGCCGCCCTGCGCAATCGCCTTGGCGGACATGTCACGCAGAAGGGTTCGCTGGTTGCGGACGATCGCTTCCGGTTCGACTTCTCGCATCCCAAGCCGCTCGGCGACGATGATATAGCTGCGATCGAGGCCGAGGTGAACGCCGAGATCCGCGCCAACGAGGCTGTCGGTACGCGCCTCATGAC
>NZ_VOHR01000715.1 GCF_009192725.1 Segeticoccus rhizosphaerae
CGACAGCATCGCGATCGACCGCTCGACCACCTCGGCACCGATCGGGGCACCGGCCGCGACCGTCTCGGCCAGCTCGTCGACGAGCCGGGCGGCCAGCGCCACGTCACCGGCCGGGCCGGCGAAGGACACCTCGTTGCCCCGCACGTGGATGTCGACCCCCGGGAAACCGCGCTCGACGGCCCGCAGCACCTCGTCCGCCGGACCGAGCAGCTGGACCATGGGCACGACCGTCGGGACGACGATGCGGTGCTCCACCCGGGCAGGAGGCACGGCCGGGCGGGTGGTGGCTCGATGCTCGCTCATGTGCTCGGCGTTCGCCGTGCGCTCCTGCGAAGGTCGTCCGATCGACTGGTGGCCAGTCTACCGGCACGCTCGCGCCCAGACCGGGGTGGGCGCAGGCTGAGGGCAGGGTCCGACCACCCGGCTGGGCCCATCGTCCCCGGGGTCGGCGCCCGTGGGCCGAGCACACTGGCGGTGGGACGGGCAACGACGCCCGGACGAGCTCGGAGGTGGCGGCGTGGCCAGATACGTCAAGGACTTCAGCGAGGGCAACAAGGACCAGAAGGACCTGCTGGGCGGCAAG
>NZ_VOHR01000716.1 GCF_009192725.1 Segeticoccus rhizosphaerae
GTGCGCGGTTCTTGAGGACTGTGGCAAGGTTTCCGACCGCACAGAACATCTCGGGGGTCGCATAGGCGCGTCGACGCTCGCCGTGGCCCTGGAGCCGGTCGAGCAACGCGGCGACCTCGTCGGAACGGTCGTCCAGTTCCTTGCGGCCCGCCTCGGTCGCCTCATAAGCCTTGCGTGTCTCGTCACCGGCGGCCTGTACGATTGCGCTTTCGTCCTCGAGCAGCGAGAGCGTGGGATAGATCGTGCCCGGACTCGGCGCATAGCTGCCTCCGGTCATTTCCTCGATCGCCTTGATCAGTTCATAGCCGTGGCGCGCTTCCTTTGCGAGAAGGTGAAGCAGCACCAGCCGCAACTCGCCGGATCCGAACATCCGGCGCCGCCGACGTCCGCCGCGCGGACCGAATTCGAACGAGAAATCGGCGTCGCTGCCGAAACCGCGACTGAAATCCGCTCCCGACATCATCGCGGCGGCAAAAGGCCAGCCGCCCATTTTCGCCATCTTACGCCACTTGTGAGACCTGTGCATCTTGATATTCCTTGAGCTGTCTTTGATATTTCTAAGATATATCTTAGATACGAAT
>NZ_VOHR01000717.1 GCF_009192725.1 Segeticoccus rhizosphaerae
CGGTGCGGTGCCCGGGGCGCTGGTCGCGGCGGCAGACTTCGACGGCGCTGTGGCTGTCGGTCATTCCTCGGCCCGGCCGCATGCCGGCTGACCCGCCGGCCGGGGTGGTGCGGCGAGGGTCACAGCCGCGGCTGGTCACCCGTGCCGTGATGCTCAGCCTCGGAGCCGGTGTGCTCAGCCTGTCCCGGTTCGGCTACGGGCTGTTGCTGCCCGGCATGCGCACCGACCTGGGCTGGTCCTACATCCAGGCGGGGGTGATGAACACCGCCCTGGGAATCGGCTACCTGGCCGGGACCGTGGCCGCGGTCGCAGTGCTGCCTCGCGCCGGGGAACGCCGCGCGTACCTGGTCGCGTTCACTGTCGTCACCCTCACCCTGCTGGCCTCGGGGGTGACCAGCGAGTACCCGATGTTGCTGGCGCTGCGCGCGATCGGCGGTGCCGCGGGCGCGGTGCTGTTCGTCGCCGGTGCCGCCTTCGCCGCTCACCTGGCCCGCGCCAGCC
>NZ_VOHR01000718.1 GCF_009192725.1 Segeticoccus rhizosphaerae
CCGCCCCGGGTCGCGCAGGATCGCGCGGTCACCGGCCTGCAGCGGAAGCGGCCGGGGGAGCGTGAGCCGAGCGGTGTCGGCGCCGAGCGGGCGGACGTGCACCGGTTGCGCGCCCGAGCCGAGGTGGAGCACGAGCCCCGCCGGAAGCGAGTCGAGATCCACTGCGGCGCGTTGGCCGACGGGACGACCGAGAGCGGGGGTCGCGGCCAGGGGAGCGGTCAGGCGCACGTCGAGGTGCTGCGTGATCGGCCACGCGCCGGGCGTCAGCAACGCGTCACCGCGGCTCACCTCCTCGCGGCCGACACCGCGCAGGTTCACCGCGACCCGGGCGACCCCGTCGACCCGTTGGTGGGCGCGGCCGAGGCTCTCCAAGCCACGCACGGTGACCGGGCGGCCCCCGAGCGACAGCGTGTCACCGACCCGCAGCCGGCCTGAGCCGAGCGTCCCGGTGACCACCGTCCCGCTCCCGCGGACGGTGAACGAGCGGTCGACCCACAGCCGCACCCGGGCTCCCGGGTCGGGCGGCGGCATCAGGGCGGCCAGCTCGGCCAGCGCCTGGCGCAGCTCGGCCAGTCCCGC
>NZ_VOHR01000719.1 GCF_009192725.1 Segeticoccus rhizosphaerae
TGTTGTTTAACTGTGTCGGCGACAATCGGGATCAAACCCTGTGCAATCCGCTTGGTGTCGGCATCATTGGCGTGCGACATATATCTGCGCAGCCTTGGCAGCAGCTTGTGCAGATACGTCCAGCGCATGAACAGTGGGAAGTCACTGTCGAGCAACATGCCGGGCGCCTTTTTCATCAATCCGGGGCCTGTAACTGGCACCATGGCGCAGGCAGCCAACACACCGGCGTTGCCGTGGGACGTGCCTGTTCCGGGCGCGCCACGGTCGACCACGGTGACCTCGACGCCCGCGCGCCGCAGCCAGATGGCCGTTGAAATGCCAACGATTCCCGCACCGATAACAACGACGTGCCGGGTCATGTCAGAGCCCCTTGTAAGCTGTTTGACGTCACGTAACGATTCTCCCCAAAAGCATCATTGCACGAAAAACGAAAACATCAACAAAATGTTTACAAATTGTCATCGTTGGAATTCGACCTTGTCAGCTGCCTTGTCGCACCGCATTGATCTTGCATGGGTGACATGCTGCAAAACAGGTCAGGCGCGCGGTTGGGCATTCTGATGCTTGATACGCAA
>NZ_VOHR01000072.1 GCF_009192725.1 Segeticoccus rhizosphaerae
CCGACCCGACCGTCCCGCCGCCGTCCCGGGAGTGCGCCACCACCCCGCGCGTCAGGGCCGGCACGAACGGCAGGGCGAGCACCGGTGAGGCTGCGAGGAAGGCCACGAGGGCGAACCGCCCGTCCGCCTGCAACGCCACCCCGCCGGGCACGGCCAGCAGGTTGGGCAGCGCGATGGCCAGTCCGTAGAGGCCGACCGCCTCTCCCATCCGCCCCGGCGGGGCGATCCGCGCGGTGATGGTCGAGCCGAGCACGGTCAGGACGGCGAACCCGAGACCGCGCACCGCCGAGACCACCAGCAGCCACCACAGGTCGTGCGCGAGCAGGTAGAGCGGAGCCGGAAGCCCGAGAGCCACG
Organism: Segeticoccus rhizosphaerae; assembly: GCF_009192725.1. Lineage (GTDB taxonomy): Bacteria > Actinomycetota > Actinomycetes > Actinomycetales > Dermatophilaceae > Segeticoccus > Segeticoccus rhizosphaerae. The sequence goes on from NZ_VOHR01000072.1 coordinate 357, forward strand.
AGGCCCAGCGCCAGCACTGGGCCGAGCCCGAACCGGTCGACCGCCGCGGGCACCAGCATCTGCGTCCCGACGGTGCACACCAGCATCACGGTGGTGACCAGCCCGGCGGTGCCGGACGAGGCCCCGTGCGACGCGGCATACGAGGGCAACGAGGACAGGGTGAGGCAGAAGCTGGCGAAACCCAGGAACGTGACCACCACGAGCTGCCGCATGGCGGGGATCCGCCACACGGCAACGGCATGGTCGTTCGGGGTCACCGGGCCACTATCGCGCACCGACCGCGGCCGGGCCGGGCCGTCCACCAAGCGGTTACGGCGTCGGCGAGCGCGCGTCATACCGCAGGAAGCCTCGCTGCCAGGCACCCAGCGCCAGCACCGCCACGACACACAGGACGCCACCCGCCACCGCCGCGAAGGCCTCGCTGTACGCCGCGGCGCCGGTGCCCGCGACGAGGTCGCCGAGCCGGGGGCCACCGGCCACGACGACGATGAAAACGCCCTGCAGGCGGCCGCGCAGGTGGTCGGGCGTGGCAGCCTGCAGGATGGTCGTGCGGAAGACGGAGCTCACCGAGTCGGCGGCGCCGGCGCAGGCGAGCGCGGCGGCACCGCACCACAGCGCCTGGGTCCGGGTGAGCAGTCCGTCGGCAAGCGCCACCGACACCCCGAAGCCCGCGATCGAGACGCCCCACAGGGCGACCGAGACGACCACGGCCAGTCCCTGGCGGCGGATGCCCCCGAGCCGCCCGGAGAAGAACATCGCCGCCATCGCGCCGACGGCCACCGCGGCCGACATGAACCCGACCGTCTTCGCGCCGCCCCCGAACGCGAGCATCGCCACGGCCGGGAAGAGGGCGCGCGGCTGCGCCAGGATCATCGCGCAGAAGTCGGCGAGGAAGGTCATCCGCAGGTTGGGTCGGCTGCCCAGGAACTTCAGGCCGTCCAGGACGCTGGTGAGGCCGGGCCGGCGGCGCGGGACGCCGGCGTCCGACAGCGGATCCACCTCGGGCGGAATCGGTTCGAGCCGCAGCAGGCCCCAGATCGCGAACGCGAACAGCCCCGTGTCGACCCCGTAGGCGACGGCGTAGCCGCCCCAGTCGACCAGCACGCCGGCGAGCAGCGGACCCACCGTCATCGCGATGTTCATCGCAGCCACGTTGAGCGCGTTGGCCGCCGGGAGCAGTGCGTCCTCGAGCAGCCGCGGGTAGATCGCCGACCGCGCGGGGCTGACCACCGCGAAGCCGGCGTTGTAGACCGCCACGAGCGCGTAGAGGACGCCGACGTGGGTGTTGCCCAGCAGCGCCTGCACGGTGTTGAGCATCGAACCGCACCACAGGACGGCGCCGGCGACCAGCGCGACGGTCCGCCGGTCGTGCGCGTCGACGAGCGCCCCGCCATACAGGCCCATCAGGATGATCGGGCCGAGCGCACACAGTCCGACCAGACCCACCGCGAAGCTGGAACCGGTGATGTCGTAGACCTGCAGCCCGATGGCCACGGTCGCGAGCTGCGCGCCGACGCCGCTGACCGTGAAACCGGAGTAGAGGCGGCGGTATGACGGGTTGACCCGCAGCGGCGTCAGGTCCAGCAACAAGGGCACCGGCAAAGGCTATGGCGTGCCGGCCCGGCACCCGCACCTGACGCGGGACGGCTCGTCGGGGCACAATGGCCACGCCTCCGGCACCGCGTCGGAGCGCGCGACGAGGTGATCCGATGACCGACGCTGCCCCCGCCGACGAGAACTTCACGCCCGGACTGGAGGGCGTGATCGCCTTCGAGTCCGCCATCGCCGAGCCCGACAAGGCGGGAGGAGCCCTGCGTTACCGAGGCGTTGACATCAACGACTTGGTCGGCACCGTGTCCTTCGGCAACGTGTGGGGGCTGCTGGTCGACAACAAGTTCAACCCCGGGCTGCCACCGGCCGAGCCGTTCCCGCTTCCGGTGCACACCGGCGACGTGCGGGTGGACGTGCAGAGTGCCCTCGCGCAACTGGCCCCGGTGTGGGGCTTCCGGCCGCTGCTCGACATCTCGCCCGAGCAGGCCCGCGACGACCTTGCCCGCGCCTCCGTCATGGCGCTGTCCTTCATCGCCCAGTCGGCCCGGGGGCAGGACCGCCCCATGGTCTCCCAGCGCGAGGTCGACACCGGCCGCACGATCGTGGAGCGCTTCATGATCCGGTGGCGCGGCGAGCCGGACCCCCGGCACGTGGAGGCCGTCGACGCCTACTGGGTGTCCGCGGCCGAGCACGGCATGAACGCCTCGACCTTCACCGCACGGGTGATCGCCTCCACCGGCGCCGATGTCGCGGCCTGCCTGTCCGGCGCGGTCGGCGCGATGAGCGGGCCGCTCCACGGGGGCGCCCCGTCGCGGGTGCTGCACATGATCGAGGCCGTTGAGGAGACCGGCGACGCCGGCGCCTACGTGCGGGGCGTGCTCGACCGGGGCGAACGGCTGATGGGTTTCGGTCACCGGGTCTATCGGGCCGAGGACCCGCGCGCGAAGGTGCTGCGGGACACCTGCGCGCGACTCGGCGCGCCGCGCTACGACGTCGCCGCCGCGCTCGAGAAGGCGGCGCTCGACGAGCTGCACGCCCGCAGGCCCGACCGGGTGCTCGCCACCAATGTCGAGTTCTGGGCGGCTGTGCTGCTCGACTTCGCCGACGTGCCTCCGGCAATGTTCACTCCCATGTTCACCTGCGCACGCACCGCCGGGTGGGCCGCCCACGTCCTCGAGCAGAAGCGGACCGGTCGGCTGGTGCGACCGTCGGCGCGCTACGTCGGCGAGGGCCCGCGCCGTCCTGAGGACGTCAGCGGCTGGGACGAGCGGCTCGCGGCCCGTCACGCCGGCTGACCAAGGCTGCGCCGTCCCGCGGCGGGGTCGTGGGTCAGTCGACGCAGAGGCAGAACGGGTGCCCCGCCGGGTCCAGGAAGACCCGGAAGGTCGTGCCGGGCTGGTGCTCGGCCAGGGTGGCCCCGAGCTCGCGGGCCGCGGCCTCGCCGGCGTCGAGGTCGTCGACCATCAGGTCCAGGTGCATCTGCTGCGGCACCTCCTGTCCCGGCCACTGGGGCGGCCTGTGGTCGGCCACCTGCTGGAAGCAGATGCACTGGCCGTAGTCGGCGCGCACCTCGGCCCAGCTCCCGTCGTCGTCGACCGTGGTCTTCCAGTCGAGGAGCGCGCCGTAGAAGGTCGCGAGGACACCGGGGTCGGGGCAGTCGAGGATGGTGCTGGGAAAGCGTGCGATAGCCATGCCCGGCACGATAATCCTCGTTGCGGACGTCCTCCTTCCGCATCGTCACCGGCCACCTGCGAGACTCGGCGGCGTGACGGACGCGCTGCCCACCATCCCCGCCGAGCTCCTGCCCTCCGACGGCCGCTTCGGCTGCGGGCCGAGCAAGGTCCGCCCCGGGCAGCTCGACTTCCTCACCTCACTGGAGCGCACGGTGCTCGGGACGTCGCACCGGCAAGCACCGGTCCGCAGCCTGGTTGCGGACATCCGGCGCGGTCTCGCCGAGCTGTTCTCCCTGCCCGAGGGCTACGAGATCGTGCTGGGCAACGGTGGCACGACGGCATTCTGGGACGCGGCGGCCTTCGGTCTGGTCCGTGACCGGGCGCAGCACCTGACGTATGGCGAGTTCTCCGGCAAGTTCGCCAAGGTCACCGCCGGCGCGCCGTTCCTCGGTGAGCCCACGATCGTGTCCGCCGAGCCGGGCACCGTCGCTGCGCCGGTCGCCGAACCGGGCGTGGACGCCTACGCGTGGGCGCACAACGAGACCTCGACCGGTGCGATGGCTCCGGTCCGGCGGGTTGCGGACGCGGACGACGGCGCGCTCATGCTCGTGGACGCGACGTCCGGCGCCGGCGGTCTGTCGGTGGACATGGCCCAGGCGGACGTCTACTACTTCGCGCCCCAGAAGTGCTTCGCGGCCGACGGTGGGCTCTGGCTGGCGGCCTTCTCCCCCGCGGCGCTCGACCGGGTCGATCAGATTGCGGCTTCGGGACGGTGGACGCCGGCCTTCCTCTCGCTGCCGACCGCGATCGAGAACTCCCGCAAGGACCAGACCTACAACACGCCCGCGGTGGCCACGCTCGCGCTGCTGGCCGACCAGGTCCGCTGGTTGGGCGAGCAGGGCGGCCTCGACTGGGCCGTGCAACGCACGACGGACAGCTCCCGGCGCCTGTACGACTGGGCGGAGCGCACGGCATACACCTCGCCCTTCGTCACCGACCCGGGCCAGCGTTCCCTGGTGGTGGGCACCATCGACCTGGCGGACTCGGTCGACGCTGCTGCCGTCGCGAGGGCGTTGCGCGCGGGCGGGATCGTCGACACCGAGTCCTACCGCGGTCTGGGCCGCAACCAGCTGCGGATCGGCATGTTCCCGGCCATCGAGCCCGACGACGTCTCGGCGCTGACGGCCTGCATCGACCACGTCGTCTCCGCCCTGTCCTGATCGCTCCCGGCCGCGGCGGTCGGACCCGGGCCGCCGGACCGCTCTGATTGACTGTGCCGGTGACCGAGACGAGCCAGCAGCCCCAGCCCACCTCGACGATCGACACCGCCAACCTGCGCCGCTCCGAGGCCGCGCTGCGTTCGGAACAGGTCCGCGTGACGGGCTACCGGGTCGAGCTCGACCTGACCGGGGCGAAGGACCCGGCGCAGCCGTCCTACCCGTCCACCACGACGATCGAGTTCACCTCGACGATGGAGACGACGTTCCTCGACTTCATCGGGCCCCGCGTGCGGTCGGTCACGGTCAACGGCTGGCAGATCGATGCGGCGGCGTCCTTCGACGGCAACCGGATCCAGCTCACCGGACTGACCGGCAGCAACATCGTCACGGTGGTGGCCGACGCTGCCTACAGCCGCTCGGGCGAGGGCCTGCACCGCTTCGTCGACCCGGCCGACGGCGAGACCTACCTCTACACGCAGTACGAACCAGCCGACGCGCGGAGGGTTTTCGCGAACTTCGAGCAGCCAGACCTCAAGGCGCCGTTCACTTTCGTGGTCCACGCCCCGGCCGCGTGGCGGGTGCACTCCAACCAGGCCGTGGCCACGGAGTCGAGGGAGGGAGGCGTGCAGCACGTCGAGTTCGCCCCGACCCTGCCGATGTCGACCTACATCACCAACATCACCGCCGGGCCCTACCACTGCGTGCAGGACCACTGGAGCACCACGTTCCCTGACGGGAGCAGCCTCGAGGTCCCGTTGGCCGTGTTGTGCCGCGCTTCGCTGGCGGAGCACCTCGACGCCGACGCGATCTTCGAGGTCACCAGGCAGGGCCTCGACTTCTTCCACGAGGCGTTCGGCTATCCCTATCCCTGGGGCAAGTACGACCAGGCGTTCGTGCCGGAGTACAACCTCGGTGCGATGGAGAACCCGGGCTGCGTGACGTTCACCGAGCACTACGTCTACCGTTCTGCTGCAACGGAATCGCAGTATGCCGCGCGGGCCAACACGATCCTGCACGAGATGGCCCACATGTGGTTCGGCGACCTGGTAACGATGCGGTGGTGGGACGACCTGTGGCTCAAGGAGTCCTTCGCCGACTACATGGGCGCGCACGCCTCCGCGGTCGCCACCCGGTTCACCGACGCCTGGACGAGCTTCGCCAGCAACCGCAAGGCGTGGGCCTACCTGCAGGACCAGCTGCCGACCACGCACCCGATCGTCGCCGACATCGCCGACCTCGAGGCGGCCAAGCAGAACTTCGACGGCATCACCTACGCCAAGGGCGCCTCGGTGCTCAAGCAGCTGGTCGCCTACGTCGGGGTGGACGCGTTCTTCGCCGGTGCCCGGTCCTACTTCCGTGACCACGAGTACGCCAACACCACCCTGCCGGACCTGCTGGTCGCGCTGGAGGATGCCTCGGGTCGCGAGCTGCGGACCTGGTCGTCCCAGTGGCTCGAGACGGCCGGCATCGGGACGCTCACGCCGGAGTTGGAGCTGACCGCTGAGGGCACGATCGGGTCGTTGGCGATCCGACAGGAGTCGGTCGATCCCACCACCGGAGCGCAGGCGCTGCGCCCGCACCGGCTGGCCGTGGGCCTGTATGCCGTGTCGGACGGCAGGCTGACGCGCAGCCACCGCCTCGAGCTGGATGTCACGGGAGGGCGCACGGAGGTGACGGAGGCCGTCGGCCTGCCCGCGCCCGATCTCGTCCTGGTCAACGACGACGACCTGACCTACGGCAAGGTCCGGCTCGACGACCGCTCCCTGGCGACCGCCCGCGAACACCTGTCGACCGCCGAGTCCTCACTGTCGCGGGCGCTGCTCTGGTCGGCGCTGTGGAACGCCGCCCGTGACGCCGTCCTCCCTGCCGGCGACTACCTGCAGATCGCGCTGGAGCAGGGCCCGCTCGAGCCGGACGCAGGTGTGCTGCGCGACGTGCTGACCTGCGCTCGCACTGCGGTCGAGCGCTACCTCCCCATCGCCGTGCGTCCGCAGGCCCGCGACCGGCTGCTCGAGGTGGCGTGGCGCGAGCTCGACGCGAGCGAGCCGGGATCCGACGCGCAACTGGTGTGGGCTCGCACGGTCGCCGCGGTCGCCGCAACGTGCGACTCGGGGCGGGCACGCCTCCGGTCGCTGCTCGAGGGCACGGAGCAGGTCGAGGGGCTGACCGTGGACCCCGACCTGCGCTGGGGCCTGTGGCAGGCACTCGCCGCGACCGGCCACGCGACCGCGGCCGAGCTCGACGCCGAGCTGCAGCGCGACCGCACCGCCTCGGGCGCCACACACCACGTCGCGGCCCTGGCCGGCCGTCCCGACGCCGCCGTCAAGGCGCGCGCCTGGACCGCACTCACCGACTCTGACGAGCTGACCAACGAGCACGTGAGCGCGACCATCGCCGGGTTCACCCAGCCGTTGCACGGCGACCTGACCGCCGCCTACACCGATCGCTACTTCGAGGATCTGCGTCGGTTCTGGTCGGAGCGCAGCATCGAGATCGCCACCCGGCTGGTGCGCGGGCTCTACCCCGGCCACCAGGACCTGACCGACGGCCAGCGCCCCGAGGACCACCCCGTCGTCGCCCGGTCGCAGCGGTGGCTGGACGCGAACCCGGACGCTCCCGCGGCTCTGCGCCGGCTCGTCGTGGAGCAGCAGGACCACCTGGAGCGCGCCCTTCGCGCCCAGGCAACCGCCGCCGCGCCGTAGGGAAGGGTCGTGCGGTCGGACGCGTCAGTTGATGACGCCGGCGAGGCTGCTGCCCAGGACCGCTGCCACCATGGCGACCAGCGCCACGATCACGATCACGCGGCGGAAGCGTGGGGTCATCATGAGGCCCGCTGGGGCTCGGGGAGCTCGACCTGTTCACGGGTGACGACGAACCGGGGACGGCCCTGCCACTGGTAACGCAGGTGGATGTTCTCGGAGCGCATGAGATAGAGCATCGCACCCGCGACCGAGAGCCCCACCGCCACGGTGCCGACGAGGATGGTCCAGCGCGGCCCCCAGGCCTCACCGATCCAGCCGATCAGCGGTGCTCCGATGGGCGTGCCGCCCATGAAGATGGCCATGTAGAGCGACATCACCCGACCGCGCATCTGCGGGTCGACGCTCAGTTGCACCATCGAGTTGGCGCTGGTCATGACGGTCATCGCCGCCAGCCCGCTGGGGATCAGGAAGAGCGCGAACCACACGTATGACGGAGCGAGACCGGCAGCCAACGTCGACACCGTGAACCCGGCCAGGGCCACGAGCAGGATGCGCAACCGGGGACGCGGTCGCCGGGCGGACAGCAGCGCACCGGCGAGGGAACCGACGGCCATCACCGAGCCGAGCAAGCCGTACTCGCCGGCGCCCTTGTGGAACGCCTCCGTGGCCATCACCGCGATGGTCAGCTGGAAGTTCATGCCGAAGGTGCCCAGCATGAAGATGAGCACGAGGATCAGGATGATGTCCGGCCTGCCCCGCACATACCTGGCACCTTCGCGCAGCGACCCCTTGCTGCGGACCCGGGGCGCAGGTCGCAGCTCGCGCACCCGCAGGTGGAACAGCGCGAAGAGCACCGCGACGAAGCTCAGCGTGTTGACGAAGAAGGAGACCCCCGTGCCCCAGGCTGCGATCACCAGACCGGCAACGCCCGGACCGACCAGCCGAGCGGCGTTGAAGGAGGCGCTGTTGAGGCCGACCGCGTTGCTCAGCGACTCGCGCGGCACCATCTCGGAGACGAAGGTCTGCCGGGCCGGGTTGTCGACTGCCGTGGCGCACCCCATGATGAAGGCCAACGCGTAGATGTGCCACAGCTGGACGGTCCCGGTGACCACGAGCACGCCGGTCAGCAACGAGGTGAGCGCCAGGGTGCTCTGGGTGACCGCGAGGATGCGGCGCTTCGGGAACCGGTCGGCCAGCACGCCGCCGAACGGAGCGAAGAGCACCACCGGAAGGAACTGCAGCGCGGTCACGAGGCCGAGTGCGGTCGAGGAGTTGTCGGTGAGCTGGGTGAGGACCAGCCAGTCCTGGGAGACGCGGCCCATCCAGGTGCCGACGTTGGAGATGAGCGCACCGGCCCAGTAGACGCGGTAGTTGTAGATGGTGAGGGAGGCGAAGGTCGGGCTCACTCGCTCACCACCCGCGCCAGGATCTCGCTCGCACGGGCCAACACCTCGCGATCCTCCGGCGACAGGTCCCTGAGGCGCTGCGCCATCCACTGGTCACGCCGGCGTCGCACATCCCGCCAGACGGCCCTACCCTCCTCGGTGAGGGCCACGATGACCTGCCGGCCGTCGGTGGGGTCATCGGTCCGGGACACCAGTCCCGCCTCGACGAGGCCCGCCACCGTGCGCGTCATGCTCGGCGCGCTGACGCGCTCGGTCTCTGCGAGCTCCTTCGGTGTCCGAGGGTTCTCCTGGAGCCGGCACAGGACGCTGAACTGATGCGGCGCAATGCGATTGGTGCTTTCGTAGCGGGCGCGGCGACTGATCCGCATGCAGACAAGACGAAGGTCGCTGGCCAGATGGCCGAGCGACGGTGTGCCGGTGGACTTGGACTTCGGGGGCAAGGGCTTCCTTTCGTGCACTGCTTACCCTAACTCATTACCTGCGCTAAGTATTTCGGGATCGCATCGTGAGAAGCCCCGTCGCCACCGCCGGGTGCATGACGTGGTCGCACCCCCGGCGAGCCCGGTGACACAGCACCGCGCGGCTAGGCTGACCGCCGTGATCGAACTCCTCACCCCCGCAGAGGTCGCCCAGATGCGCCCGGCCGGCCGCTTCGTCGCCGACGTGCTGACCAAGCTCGCGCAGGCGGCCGACGTCGGTGTCAACCTGCTCGACCTCGACGCGATGGCCCACCGGCTGATCCGGGACCGCGGTGCCCAGTCCTGCTACATCGACTACCACCCCTCGTTCGGCGCCAGCCCGTTCGGCAAGGTGCTGTGCACGTCGGTCAACGACGCGGTGCTGCACGGGCTGCCCCACGACTATCGACTGGCCGATGGAGACCTGCTCAGCCTCGACTTCGCCTGCTCGGTCGACGGCTGGGTGGCCGACTCGGCGCTCACCGTCCCGGTCGGAAGCCCCCGCCCGGAGGACCAGCGCCTGACCGCCGTGACCGAGGACGCGCTCGCCCGGGCCATCGAGATCGCGCGACCCGGTCACAAGCTCGGTGACATCTCGGCAGCGATCGGGCAGACCGCGGCGTCGGCCGGGTTCGCGGTCAACACCCAGTTCGGCGGACACGGAGTGGGCCGGACCATGCACGGCGATCCCCACGTGCCCAACGACGGCCGCCCGGGCCGCGGTCTGCCGTTGCGACCCGGACTGGTCATCGCCATCGAGCCATGGCTCTGCGCGGGGACCGACGAGATCTACACCGATCCCGACGGCTGGACCATCCGTAGCTCCGACGGGTCGCGCGGGGCCCACTCCGAGCACACCATCGCGATCACCGACGGCGACCCGATCGTCCTCACCGCACGAGACACCTGACTTGTTGCTGGGAGTCGGCGTCACCTGTGACGCCCACTGCCAGCAGCTAGGGGACGACTGGAGGGCGGATCAGGCGGCGCCGCCCTGGTCGACGTCTCCCGCTCCGGCCTTCCACAGCCGCACCGGCAGTGCCTCCACGCCGTAGACGATCGACAGCTTCCGGAACCGCAGCGAGGTCGGGTCGGCGGCCAGCCCGAGGTCGGGGAACCGCCGGGCCAGGGCCCGGAAGGAGATGCGCAGCTCCATCCGCGCCAGCTCGGAGCCGACGCAGCGGTGCAGCCCCTGCCCGAAGGCGAGGTGCGGCACCTTCGGGCGGTGCGGGTCGAACCGTTCGAGTCCCTCGCCAAGGATCTCGTCCCGGTCGGCAGCGAGCAGCGAGACAGCGAGGAGGTCACCTCGCTTGACCTGCTGGCCGAACAGCTCGTGGTCCTCCCGGGCGAAACGGGGGAAGGCGACCTGCACGACGCCGAGGTAGCGCAACAGCTCCTCCACGATGCCGTCGACGGCAGCGTCGTCCTCGCGGATCATCGCGAGCGCCTCGGGATCCCGGAGCAGGGCCAGGGTCCCGAGCGCCAGCATGCTCGCCGACGTCTCGTAGCCGCCGAGGAAGACGCCGTCGACCAGGCCGGCCAGCTCGACATCGGTGAGGGCGTCGCCGTGCTGGCGGATGATCCCGCCGATCAGGCCTTCTCCCGGCTCGGCGCGCTGCCGCCGCACGACCTCGAGCACCGACTCCCTCGCCTGGTCGGCCGAGTTGAACGCCCCGGCGACGCCGCGCGACATGTCGAACCGGGCCGGGCCGAGGTGGTGGAAGGGCGTGCGGTCCTCCTCGGGCAGGCCGAGCAGCTCGCAGATCACCTGGAAGGGCACCGGAAACCCGAAGCCGGACACGAGGTCGGCCACCGGCCCCTGCGCCTCGAGCTCGTCCAGCTGTCGCTCGACCAGGTCGGTGATCACCGGCTGCAGCCGGGCCAGCCGGCGCATCGTGAACTCGGGGGTGAGGAACCGGCGCAGTCGGGTGTGGTCGGGCGGGTCGGTGAAGCCGAGCCCACCGATCGACCGCGCCTCGCTGGAGCCTTCGCTCGCCACCAGCGGACGCAGGTCGTTGCTGTATGCCGCGCTGTTCATCAGCACCGCGCGCGCCTCGTGGTATCCGGTCACGATCCAGACGTTCATGCCGAAGGCACGTCCCAGCCGGCTGACCGGCTCCGTCTCCCGTCGAGTCGCGAGCTCGGGCACCGGGTCGAGCACCTCCCGGCGCAACGGCAGGGTGAACCGCTTCGGCAGCACCTGCATCCGGGTGACGTCCAGGCCCGACCGGGCCCCGAGCACCATCAACCGACCACCCAGCCAGCCCGCGACCCGTGCCGTGACTCCAGTCATGTGACCCCTTCCACCCTTCAGTCTCGCAGGAACGTCAGGACGGCCCGCACCCTGCGGTGGCGACCGTCGTCGGCGTGCAACCCCAGCTTGGCGAAGATCCGCCCGGTGTGTTTCTCCACCGCCCCCTCACTGACCACGAGCTCGGCGGCGATGCCATCAGCTGTGCCACCACCTGGGGGTCGAGGACCGTGCCGCCGTCGGCGACGCGCTGGATGGAGGCGAGGAAGGCCGTCATGATGAGGACGGGCAGTCCGAGCACCGTGATGAGCAGCCCGTCGCCGAGGGTGACCCCGGTGACGGTCACCACGAAGGCGGCGAGCGCGAGCGGGAACGACACGAACAGGTAGCTGGAGTGGCGCCAGAGACGCGTGAGCCGCCCGCGCCGGGCGCGGCGGCCGGACGGCATACCGGCCTCGGCTGCCGCGGGGGCGTTGGTGTCGGCGTACTGCATTCGCGTCGTGGGGTCCTGGATCAGCTGGGTTTCGGCGGCTGCCGGCAAGGGCGAGGATGTCATGGCAGCAACGCTTGGAGCCACGACATTTCGCGCCCATCCTGCTGACCGGCGACTTCGGGGTGGGGCTACCCCCACCAGTTCCTTCTGCCGCAGTTCAGGCTACGCCGAAGAGGCCCTTGATCGGCTCGATCGCGAAGTAGACGACGAACAGCGCCGCGATGAGCCACAGCAGCGGGTGGACGGCCGACGCCTTGCCGCGGGCCAGCTTGAGCACGACGTAGACGATGAATCCGGCCCCGATGCCGGCACTGATCGAGTAGGCGAACGGCATGATCACGATCGTCAGGAAGGCCGGGATCGCGACTTCCAGGTTGTCCCAGTCGATCCCGGTGACCTGCTGCATCATCAGGAAGCCGACGAAGACCAGTGCCGGGGTGGCCGCCTCGTGCGGGATGACGCTGACGAGCGGCGCCAGGAACGTGGCGAGCAGGAAGAGGATGCCGGTCACGATCGACGCGAGCCCGGTCCGCGCCCCGGCACCCACTCCGGAGGCGGACTCGATGTATGACGTGTTGCTGCTCACGCCCGCGGCTCCACCAGCTGCGGCCGCCACCGAGTCGACCACGAGGATGCGCTCGGTGCTCGGTGGGTTGCCGTGCTCGTCGAGCATGTCGCCCTCCGCGCCGATCGCCACCATCGTGCCCATGGTGTCGAAGAAGTCGGACAGCATCAGCGTGAAGATGAGCAGGATCACCGTGACCACGCCGATCTTGGGGATCGAGCCGAACAGCGAGAAGTGGCCGAGCAGACCGAAGTCGGGCAGGTCGACCCACGTCGTGGGGACCTTCGGGACGTTGAGCTGCCACCCCGCGGGATTGACCACCTTGCCGGCCGAGCTCATCGGCCCGATCTTGCCGATCGCCTGCATGATGATGCCGACGACCGTGCCGCCGAGGATCGCGTAGAGCAGGGCGCCGCGGATCTTGCGGGCGTACATGACGACGATCGCGATGAAGGTCAGCGCGAACAGGAGGATGGGCCAGCCGTTCAGCGAGCCGTGCTGCCCGAGCTGCACCGGTACGGGCCCGGCGGCCGGCTTGCTGATGAAGCCGGCGTCGACCAGTCCCACCAGGGTGATGAACAGCCCGATGCCGACGCTGATGGCCGTCTTCAGGGCGTGCGGGACCGCCCGGAAGACCGCGGTCCGGAAGCCCGTCAGCACGAGGACGAGGATGATCAGGCCCTCCAGCACCACCAGACCCATCGCGTCGGCCCAGGTCATGTCCGGCAGGGCAGCGATGCCCGTCGCGACGAAGACGTTGAGGCCGAGCCCGGTGGCGAGGGCGAGCGGGAAGTTGGCGATCGCCCCCATGAGCACCGTCATGATGCCCGCCACGAGGGCGGTGGCGGCCGCGATCTTCGGACCGTTCTCGCCCTGCAGCCCGCCGAGGAAGCTGCCGGTGCCGTCGGGGGTGTTGCCGATCAGGATGGGGTTGAGCACGACGATGTAGGCCATCGTGCAGAAGGTGACGAAGCCACCGCGCACCTCCCGCGCCACCGACGATCCTCGCTCGGTGATCTTGAAGTAGCGGTCCAAGGGAGTCCGGCTCCCGGACACAGCGGTGCGGGTGGAGGTCTGCGGCATGGCCCACAGCGTAGAGCCCCGCGACGGCGCCGTGCGCCTCGGCTCACGCCTCGATCAGCTCGCGCTCCTGGTCGGGTTCGCCGTCGGTGCCGGGCCGGCGGGTCGTGCCGCCGCCCGGAGCTGCTGCTGAGCCGTCGGACGCAGCGTCGGATCCACCGGCCAGCCGCCGACGCAGGCTCTCGCCCTCGATGTCGACGCGCGGCAGGACGCGATCGAGCCAGCGCGGCAGCCACCATGCGCTGTCGCCCAGCAGGGACATGACGGCCGGCACGATCGTCTGGCGGACGACGAAAGCGTCGACCAGCACCCCGAAGGCGAGGGCGAAGCCCATCGACTTGATGATCGTGTCCTCGCTGAGGACGAACCCGGAGAACACCGAGATCATGATGATGCCGGCCGCGGTCACGACGCGCGCACCGTGACCCACTCCGGAGACAGTGGCCTGCTGGGCGCTCGCCCCGTGCACGTAGTCCTCGCGCATCCGCGAGACGAGGAAGACCTCGTAGTCCATGGCCAATCCGAACAGGATGCCGATCAACAGGATGGGCAGGAAGCTGACGAGCGGTCCGACTCCGGTGACTCCGATGAGGCCCGACAACCAGCCCCACTGGAACACGGCGACCGTGACCCCGAAGGTCGCGCCGACGGTCAGCAGGAAACCGAGGGTGGCCTTGAGCGGCACCAGCAGCGACCGGAACACGAGCACGAGCAGGAGGAACGACAGTCCGATGACCACGCCGAGGTAGACCGGCAGGGCGTCGCCGAGCTTCTGCGACACGTCGACCCCGACGGCGGTCGACCCGGTCACTGCCACGTCCGCACCGTCCGCCTTCGCAATCGGCGCCACCGCGGCACGCACGTCATGGACCAGCTGCGCGGTCTCGGGGCTGGTCGGTCCCTCCTGCGGGACGATCGACAGCAGCATGACGTCGCCGTCCCTGCTCGGCTGCGGTGGTGCGACGGCGACCACGTGGTCCAGACCGGAGACGGCCCTGGTGACGTCGCCTGCGACCTGCTCGGCCTGCTGCGGGGAGTCACCGAAGACGACCAGGGCCAGCTGGCCGTTGTAGCCGGGGCCGAAGCCTTCGCTGATCAGGTCGTAGGCCGCCCGCTTCTCGGTGCCCTGGGCGGCCGAGCTGCCGTCCGGCAGCGCGAGCCGCATGTCGGCGGCGGGCAGCGCCAGCACGCCGAGGCCGATGACCCCGAGCAGGACCACCGCCAGGCG
>NZ_VOHR01000720.1 GCF_009192725.1 Segeticoccus rhizosphaerae
CCGGGGTGTCGCCCTCCCCCGGAGCCGGCTGTGCCTGGTCGCCCGACGGGGCCTCGCCGGGCTGCTGTCCGGCCCCGACGGCCCGTGCTTCGCCGTCGCCCTCGCCGGGCAGACTCGACCCCTCGTCCACGCCGGTCCGGTCCAGCTCCTCGAGCTGGCCCTCGATGTAGGACTTGAGCCGGGCGCGGTAGTCGCGCTCGAAGGTCCGCAGCGCCTCGATCTGCCCGCTGAGCACGTCCTTCTCGTGCGCGAGCGCCTCGAGCACCGACCTCTTGTGTTCCTCGGCCTCGCTGACCATGGCCTCCGATCGCTGGGTGGCGTCGGCGATCAGCTCCTCGTGACGCGCCTCCGCGGTGGAGATCAGCTCGTCGTGGCGTGCCTGTGCGGTGGAGACGAGGTCGTCGTGCTTGGCCTGGCCGTCGCTGAGGAACTTCGCGTGCTGCTCCTGCCCCTCGCTGATGAGGCGGTCGCGCGTGGCCTGACCCTCGCTGACGTGCTCGTCGTGCAACTTCTGGGCCAGGGCGATGACGCCGGCCGCGCTGCCTGCGCCCACGGCGCCGGCGCCGGCGCCGGC
>NZ_VOHR01000721.1 GCF_009192725.1 Segeticoccus rhizosphaerae
CCGCCAAGGAATGCCAGGGCCAGGTCGAGGCCATGATCTCCGATATCGAGGACAAGGTCAGCCGTGCGCAGATCATCGATCCGTCGACCCTGTCGGGCGACAAGGTGATCTTCGGCGCAACCGTGACGCTGCTCGACGAGGACGACAAGCCGATCAAGTACCAGATCGTCGGCCAGACCGAGGCGGATGCCGCCAGGGGCCGGATCAGCTACAACTCGCCCATCGGGCGTGCGCTGATTGGCAAGCAGGTCGACGAGGAAGTCGAAGTGACCGTCCCCTCGGGCGACAAGTTCTACCTGATCGAGAAGATCGAGTTCATCTGACAGGCGATCCCCTGCGAAGGCAGGGGTCTCGAACAAACTAGCGCTTAGATCGCCTGAGGTCCCCGCCTTCGCGAGGACTCACGGCAAATGCTTTTCCATGGCCCAATTGTGGATCGGCACGAGTCGGCCGTCGTGCTCGATTTCGAACTCGCGCTTGTGCGTCATCACATAGCCTGCGCGCTCGAACGCGGGGCGAGCAAGGTCGCTTGCCTCGGTGAAGAGGCGTGTGCAGCCTAGTGCGAGGGCTTCCT
>NZ_VOHR01000722.1 GCF_009192725.1 Segeticoccus rhizosphaerae
CGCGGGGTGCGACCGTCGAGGGCTGCCACCTCGAGCGCCTCCCTGGCCGCCGCCAGCACGGCGTCCCGGCCGACGAGGCGTGCCGGCGCCTGGTTGAAGCCGGGGCGGTAGGGGTTCTGCTGCCGGGCGGGCGAAGGCATGAGCAGATTATAGCGGCTATAGCAGAAAGAGGCCGTTTATAGCGCCCTATAGCAATGCGGGTTCGGCGGTCTCGAGCGGCTCCGATCTACCCGTTGCCGGATCCTCGACCTGGTGCCGGCCCGCCGTCAGGTGTCGAGCTCGGCGATGACCTTGCCGCCGAGCACGCTCTCGATCACCGGCTGGCCGACTCCCCCGGCATCCTCGATGTCCTCGTCGTCCTCGCTCACCTGGCTGTCGTCCACGCGCGCCTCGGGGCCGGAACGCCGGTCGCCGCCCTCTGTCGCGACGAGACGCAGGGCACGCTTCATCGGGCTCGACGCTGAGGCGGCAGGCTCCGCGGGCGCGGTGGAGTCGGCGGACGCTCGCGCCGTGGTCTGGTCGGCAGGCTCCCTCGGGGCGGTCGGCTCCGGCCGGGTTCCGCCCTGCGGGTC
>NZ_VOHR01000723.1 GCF_009192725.1 Segeticoccus rhizosphaerae
CGTGGCCGAGGCGGCCAGGGACGGGTTGCGGCTGGCGGAGGCGATCGCCCGCGGCCGCGAGGTGCTGGGCGCCGACGAGGTCCTGCCCGGCGTGGCCGACGTGGTGCGGCAGGTGGAGGTCGAGGCGGTGTTCGCCGACGGGACCCGACTCGCTGTGGTGCCCGAACCCTTCGGTCCGGCAGGCGGTTCCGTCGAATCGCCCGGCGCCGTGCTCCCCGCGCAACCGGCCGCGGCCGCCATCGACGACACCGACCAGACGCACCTGACGGTCGTCAACGAGTCCCTGGTGCCGATCAGCGTCACCTCGCACTTCCACTTCTTCGAGGTCAACCCACGACTGCGGTTCGACCGGGCCGCAGCGTGGGGCACCCGGCTGGCGATCCCGGCCGGTTCGGTCCAACGCTTCGACCCCGGCGTGCCGACCGAGGTCGCCGTGGTGCCCATCGGGGGTGACCGGGTCGTGATCGGTTTCGCCGGGCTCGTGGACGGCCCGCTCGACGCCCCGGGCGCGCGCGAGCAGGCGCTCGAACAGGCCCGGGGCTGCGGCTACCTCGATGCGTCGGCGGCCGGC
>NZ_VOHR01000724.1 GCF_009192725.1 Segeticoccus rhizosphaerae
CGATGTGCTATTCACTCAAGTCTCGCACATTGTTACTCAACTAAATTATCCTAATAAATTCAAACAGGTATTCTTGTTACTCGACAGCTACCAAGGACCATTTCTACGACAATATCAGCAAGGTGATTTCAACCAGTTGCTCACATCAGCCAACGAGTTAGTAAACAATGGCATCGTCAATGGGCTTCTTATCGCACCCACTTCAAGTGATGTGATAACTGTTACATACAACCAATGGTTTGGTGCGCCAACGGTTACACAATCACATACTGTTTCACAGGCTCCGCTTTTTTCTCAGATATGGGCATTTAATCAAGTCACTACACGTTACGTATTACAGTGTGATTGCGATGTGCTGGTGGGGCGAAAAGACTGGCAACATGACTATATAGCAGACATGAAAGCTGAGTTAATCGACCCTAACGTCATTAGCGTAGGATTTAATATACCTAAGTCTACGAATGCATTTTTACCTTACTTTGGACAAGATGGGCAATTTGCCCCCGAAGTCAGAATGGGCTTGCTAGATCTTGTTAAAATTAAGCAAACACTGCCAATAAGCAATCCTA
>NZ_VOHR01000725.1 GCF_009192725.1 Segeticoccus rhizosphaerae
CACCGCGCTGGCCCCGGCGCGGAGCCAGCCGTCGACCTGGCCGGGGCGGAAGCTCGGATCGCCCGTCCAGGTGCGGGCGACAGGATCCCAGCCCTCGCCGCTGTTGGGGTAGACCAGCACCGGGCGGCCGGCCTGTGCCGCGGCGGGCAGCAGTGCGTCGATCTCTTGCGGGTCGGTGCAGTTGACGCCGACGGCGACGACCTGTGGCACGTCGCGGGCCATCGCCCAGGCCACCGCCGGGTCCTCCCCACGCCGCGTCCGGCCGTCAGCACACGAGAGCGACAGCCACGCCTCGACGCCCTCCAGCCGTTCGAGCTCGAGCAGCAGGGCCTCGACCTCGGCGAGGCACGGGATGGTCTCGAGGGCGAGCACGTCGGCTCCCGCGCCGGCCAGCACCTCCAGCCGCGGACGGTGGAAGGCTCGCAACGCCGCGACGTCGAGCCCGTAGTCGCCGGTGTACTCCGAGCCGTCCGCGAGGGCCGCACCGTAGGGGCCGACCGAGGCGGCGACGAACAGCGGCTCCGACGCGTCGACCCGCTGTCGGGCGACGTCGGCCAGCTCGACGCCG
>NZ_VOHR01000726.1 GCF_009192725.1 Segeticoccus rhizosphaerae
CGTCGGTCACCGTGCGGGCGGCCTCGACCCCGGCCGCCACGGCTCTGGCCACTCGGCGGGCCGGCCCAGCCTCGGCGAGCCCGAGGATCAGCTGGTCGGGGTCGAGCACGACCGAGACGAGCAGCTCGTCACTGGTGCGACCCCCGCCCGCCTCCAGCTCCTCGCGGCGCAGCACCCGCCGCAACCGGCGCAACGACACCGAGTCGGCACCGCCGACCGGTGAGGTCAGCGCGTCGACCGCCACCTCGGCCGGGAGCGGGTCGGGGTCGCCCCACGCGACCTTGAGAGCGACCTCCATCAGCGCGAGGAGTGGACGCACCGCCACCTCGTCGCGCACCGGCAGCTCGGTCGCCGGCACCGAGACGGGCACGCCGGAGGCCATCAGAACCCGTCGCAGCGCGCCGGTGCGGCCCTGCCCGCGCACGACGACCGCCATGTCCTCCCACGGGATGCCATCGGCCAGGTGGGCGCGACGCAGCTCGGCGGCGATCAGCGCAGCCTCCTGCGAGGCCGCCCTCACCAACGCGACGTCGCAGCGTCCGCCCGGCTGCGTCGCCACCTCGCGGTG
>NZ_VOHR01000727.1 GCF_009192725.1 Segeticoccus rhizosphaerae
TCTGTCGGAAGCAGGTCGCGCAGACATCTACGATACCGACCCGCGTTTGCGCGATCTCGGCACGAGGACCGAGCACATCGAGGAACTCTACGGTCTTGTGGAAGAAATCCTGCAGAGCCGGACAAGTGAGGAGTGGCGCACCGCCCTTGCCGATCACGGTATCCCCATTTTCCCGGTGCATGACTTCGACAGTCTGCTCGCCGATCCTCATCTGAACGATATTTCGTTCTTCGAGCTGATAGACGATGCGTTCGGTCGCAAGACACGGGTCATGAAGTGTCCGTCGGAGTGGAGCGACGGCCTGCCCGGTATTCGTCGCCCTGCGCCGCCTCTGGGGGCCGATTCAGAGGATATTCTCGGACCATTCCAGGACCCGAAGAAATGAGCGAGGCTGTGCTGTCCTCCTATCGCGATCGCGCCTTGTGGTTGACGATCAATCGACCCGAACGGGCTAACGCGCTGGACGACGATACCGTCCGTCTCCTGCTGGAGGCAGTAAAAAATCCCGGCGATGCACGCGCCATCGTGCTTACCGGCTCAGGACAGAAGGCTTTTTGCGCGGGCGC
>NZ_VOHR01000728.1 GCF_009192725.1 Segeticoccus rhizosphaerae
CGACGCCAGCCCCCACCTGCTGCGCAGGAAGGCGGAGGCGGCCGGCGCCGAGGCACCACGTCG
The DNA here is from genome assembly GCF_009192725.1 of Segeticoccus rhizosphaerae. Lineage (GTDB taxonomy): Bacteria > Actinomycetota > Actinomycetes > Actinomycetales > Dermatophilaceae > Segeticoccus > Segeticoccus rhizosphaerae. Next base: position 64 of record NZ_VOHR01000728.1, read on the forward strand.
CAGCAGCGCGCTGCCGACGTCGCGGGCAGAGGCGAGCCGGACCGCCACACCCACAAGGGCGATGCCGACGGCGAGCGAGAGCAGCAGGGGCCACGTGCGAGCGTCCCCGAACGCCCGCGTCTGCTCGGCCCAGCCCAACGGGGACAACCAGGTGAGCCCGTTGCCGAGGACGTCACCGACACCACGCAGCAGGTAGGCGAGGACGAGCAGGCCGAGGGCGATCGCGTAGACGCCTCGGCCGTGCAGGACGACCTGTGCGGCGACAGCCGCGATGCCGGCGAACACCAACCCGAGGGCGCCGAGCGACGCTGCGTAGAGCAGCGACCCGGCGACGGGGACGCCCACGGAGATCAGGCCCGCGGCCAGGGCCAGCGAGGTGACGATTAGCGCCGCGGTCGCCACCAGCGCGGCGGCCGCCAGCGGCGCGGTGCGCCCGATCCGACCGGCGAGCAGCAGCTCGAGGCGCCCGGACTCCTCGTCGCGGCGGGTGCCGCGGGCG
>NZ_VOHR01000729.1 GCF_009192725.1 Segeticoccus rhizosphaerae
GCGGGCTCCGGAGCGGGCAGTGCCAGCGCAGCGAGGGCCGCGTCGTCCCAGCTCTCCGGCGCCGGCCGCCCCTGGACCTCCAGCGGCAGGTTCAGCAGCACCGTGCGGCGCTCGTGCAGCGCCAGAGCGGCGGCTGCGAGGGCCTCGTCGACGGCGGTCTCGGCGGACGTGATCCGCGCCGGCACGGCGCCCACCGCACGGGCTAGCCCGTCCTGGTCGACGAAGAAGTTGGACGACGGGTTGGTCGCCTCGGCCGCCAGCACGAGCAGGGGAGTGCGGCTCTTGGCCGCCTCGGTGATACCCGTCATGCCGTTGGTCAGCCCGCACCCCTGGTGCACGGTGAGGGCCGCGACCGAGCCGGTCATCCGGGCATACGCATCGGCCATGGTCGCCGCGCCGCCCTCGTGGCGGGCCGCGACGAAGCGGGCGCCGCCCGCCACCAGGCCGCCCGTCACATGGAAGTTGCCCGATCCGACCACACCGAAGACGTGGTCGACGCCGACCGCGGCCAGGGCGCGCCCCACCGCCTGCGCGACGTTCACCGGGCCCCCTCCGGCGCCT
>NZ_VOHR01000073.1 GCF_009192725.1 Segeticoccus rhizosphaerae
GGACGAGCCACCCGGAGCCTGGGGGCCGGCTCCGCCTGCTGCGCCCGAAGGCCCTGCGGTGGCGGTTGCCGTCGCGGTGGCCGTCGGCGTGGAGGTCGCCGTGCCCGTGGGGGTGGACGTCGGGCTGGTCCCGCAAGGACCGTGCGACAGGTTGAACTGGCCGGGCCAGCCGGAGTAGTTGCTGGTGGCCGCGGACACGATGGTGCTGTCGAGGTGGCCGACGTAGGTGTAGTGCGCGACCTTCCCGGTGAACTTGGTGAGGGGGACGGCCACGGACGCACCGTCGGCGAAGGTCACGGTGATCGACGCCGGGGCGTTGGACTCCGCGTTCACCTGGGTGATGACGAAGTGCCACTCACTGTCGTTGCACTCGTGGTCGGTCAACGCCTTGGCGCTGATCTGCATGGAGTCCGCGGCGGCCAGCGAGACGTTGGCGGGGCTGTGACTCGGCGGGGCGGCCGATGCGGTGGAGATCCCGAACATCAGGCCGCCGGCGATCATGAGGAAGGCGCCGGCCAGGAAACTCAGGAAGCGGGAAGGGCGTGTGACAACGCTCATGACGGTCCGTCTCTGCCTCCCTCGCGGAGAGGCTCGGGCGATATGGGAGTCGGCTGCTCCGAGCGGCCAACAGGCCCTCGGGCAAAGTGGTCGGCGACGGCCAGCTCCCGAGTCCCCGGTCCGGCACCATCCCGCCGGGCGAGCCACCTCGACGAATCGTGTAGTGACGCCACCGTAGAGGCAAAAGCCTGTGGACGTAGGTCGATTCCAGGAGATTGGTGCCGTGGCTCCCGTACGGGGTGATCAGCGCTTGAGGTCGCTGCGGTCCCAGCCACGTCGGGTCGGAGCCGAGCCCAGTCGTCCCTCCGGCTTGGCGCGGTAGACGATGTAGGGTCGCCACAGGTAGCCGATCGGCGCGCTGAAGACGTGGACCAGCCGGGTGAAGGGCCACATCGCAAAGAGGAAGATGGCGATGAACCCGTGCAGCTGGAACGTCAGCGGTGCCGCGGCCATCAGGTCGGGGTGAAGGCTGAACCGGAAGATCCCACGGAACCAGATCGACACGCCTTCGCGGTAGTCGTATTCACCGATGACCTGTCCGACGGTGTTGGCCAGACCGAGCAGGATGACCACTGCAAGCACGAGGTACATCGCCTTGTCCATGCGGGTGGTCGCACTGAACACCGGGCCGACGGTGCGGCGCCGGTAGATGAGGATGATCATCCCCACGATGGTGCAGAAGCCCGCGACCGCCCCGATCGTGATCGCCATCAGGTGGTAGAGGTGGTCGGAGATGCCGACCGCCGAGGTCCAGGACTTGGGTACGCCGAGTCCCATGACGTGGCCCAGGAACACGAAGAGGATGCCGAAGTGGAACAGCGGGCTGCCCCAACGCAGCAGCCGCGACTCGTAGAGCTGGGACGAGCGGGTGGTCCACCCGAACTTGTCGTAGTGGTAGCGCCACCAGTGACCGAAGACGAACACGGCGAGGCAGACGTAGGGCCACACCACCCACAGGAGGATGTCGAGCGTCGACGCGCCGCTCATGACCCGCTCCCTCGTCCGGCCATGGCCAGGTCCGTGTAGGGATCGAGGCCGACCTCCTCGGCGGGCGGTCCCTGAGCGACCAGCTGGGCCACCGCGTCCCGCTCGTCGCCGCGAATCGTCGGCAGCGTGGTCGAGATCGCGTCCAGGACACCGACGTAGGCCGATCCGCGATCGCGCAGGGCCAGCCGCAGCAGCTCGAACCCGGCACGGTTCTCCAGCAGGAGTCGGCGCCCCTCGGCGAGGTCCACCGTGGCTGCGAACTCGAGGACGACCGCGAGGTGGTCGGGCAGCTCGCCCTCGTCGAGGACCACCCCGCCCCGGCGGTAGGCCGACTTGAAGTTGAGCAGCGCCATGCCGCGGTTGCGCGTGTCGCCGTGGGCGTAGTAGGTCAGGTAGAGGCAGCAACGGCGACGCAGGTCGAAGGTCTCGACGTAGTCGGTCTGGACCTCCACCGCGGGCACCGACTCCAGCCGATCGAGCACCAGGGCGAGTCCCGCCCGAGCGTCCGCGGGCTGCTCGGCCGCCACGGCCCGCAACAGCGGGAGTCGGCCCAGCACCGCGTCGTCGGGATACTGCAGCAGCAGCGAGGCGGCCTGGTAGAGCGCGGCCGTCCGGTCGTCACTCATCGACGTCACCCTTCCGCTTGCGGGGGAACAGGCCCCGCGGCATCCCCTGGCCGTCCCAGTTGAGCAGGTTGACCCGCCGATGCTTGTCCGGTGGTCCCCAGCTCTCGTCCGACGTCTGCCTGGTGCGCAGCGCCTGCAGCGTCTCGACCGCGATCGGCTGGGACTGCTCGCCCGACCCCTCCCCGAACGGTCCGGAGACGCCTGCGTAGTCCTGCTCCAGCCCGTCGTCCACGTTCGCCACGGCGCACTCGGTGACGAGTTCCTCCAGCTGGTGCGCCTGTTCGCTGTGAGCCGGTGGTATGACGTAACGCTCGTCGTAGGGCGCAAGAGCCAGCAGGCGGTACATCTCGTACATGTCCTCCTCGCTCATCCCGACACCCGCGGGGATCTCCGGCCGGGGGTCACGGCCGAGGTTGAGGTCACGCATGTAGGAGCGCATGGCCGCGAGCTTGTGCAGCACCCCGGTCACCGGCACCGTGTCGCCGGCCGTGAAGAGCTCGGCGAGGTACTCCACCGGGATCCGCAGGCTCTCGATCGCGGCGAAGAGCGTGTCCACGTCCTCCGCGTCCACGCCGGTCTCCTGGACCTGGTCGACCACGGGCGACAGCGGAGGGACATACCAAACCATCGGCATGGTGCGGTATTCCGGGTGCAGCGGCAGCGCCACCTCGTAGCGGTTGATCAACTTCCACACCGGCGAGCGCTGCGCCGCTCGCACCCAGTCGTGAGGTATGCCGGCCGCCTCCGCCTCGCGCTGCACCTCCGGGTCATCCGGGTCGAGGAACACCGAGCGCTGGGCGGCGAGCAGCTCGTGCTCGTCCTCGGTGGAGGCCGCGTCGAGTACGCGGTCCGCGTCATACAGCACCAGCCCGATGTAGCGCAGCCGCCCGACGCACGTCTCGGAGCAGACCGTCGGGATGCCGACCTCGATGCGGGGAAAGCAGAACGTGCACTTCTCCGCCTTGCCCGTCTTGTGGTTGAAGTAGACCTTCTTGTAGGGGCAGCCGGTGACGCACTTGCGCCAGCCACGGCACTTGTCCTGGTCGACCAGGACGATGCCGTCCTCACTGCGCTTGTAGATCGCCCCACTCGGGCAGGACGCGGCACAGCTCGGGTTGAGGCAGTGCTCGCAGATGCGCGGCAGGTGGAACATGAAGGTGCGTTCGTACTCGAGCTTGATCTCGTCCGACACCTTCTTCAGGATCGGGTCGTTCTGGGTCACGTTCGGGGCTCCGCCGAGGTCGTCGTCCCAGTTGGCGCTCCAGCTGATCTTCATCGGCTGGCCGCTGATCAGCGAATACGGTTGCGCCACAGGCGTGTGCTTCGTCAGCGGCGAGGAGATCAGCGTGTCGTAGTCATAGGTCCACGGCTCGTAGTAGTCTTGGATCGCCGGCATCGTGGGACTCGAGAAGATGGTGACCAGGTTCTTCAGCCGGCTGCCGGCGCGCAGCCGCAACCGGCCCGTCCTGGTCAGCCGCCAACCGCCCTGCCACCGTTCCTGGTCCTCGTAGGTGCGCGGGTATCCCTGCCCGGGCCGCGTCTCCACGTTGTTCCACCAGACGTATTCCACCCCGCTGCGGTTGGTCCACGCCTGCTTGCACGTGACGCTGCAGGTGTGACACCCGATGCACTTGTCGAGGTTCATCACCATCGCCATCTGCGCCATGACCTTCACCGGTACTGCACCTCCTGGCTGCGCCGGCGGATGACCGTGACCTCGTCACGCTGGTTGCCGGTGGGGCCGATGTAGTTGAACGCGTAGCAGAACTGGGCGTATCCGCCGATCAGGTGGCTCGGTTTGACGAGGACCCGCGTGGCAGAGTTGTGGATGCCGCCCCGTTTGCCGCTCGCCTCGGCGAGCGGCACGTCGATGACCCGGTCCTGCGCGTGGTACATGTACACCGTGCCGCGGGGCATCCGGCTCGTGACCACCGCGCGGGCCACGACGACCCCGTTGCGGTTGACGGCCTCGATCCAGTCGTTGTCCTTGACACCGATGGACTCGGCGTCCAGGGCGCTCATCCAGATGTTGGGCCCGCCCCGGGAAAGGCTGAGCATCAGCAGGTTGTCCTGGTACTCACTGTGGATGGACCACTTGGAGTGGGGCGTGAGGTAGCGCACCGTCAGCTCGGTCGCGCCGCCCTCGCCGAGCTGCGGCTCACCGAACAGCTGGTGCATGTTGAGTGGCGGTCGGAAGGTCGGCAGCGCCTCCCCCATCTCGTGCATCCAGTCGTGGTCGAGGAAGAAGTGCTGCCGTCCGGTCAGCGTGTGCCACGGCTTGAGCCGCTCGGTGTTGATCACGAACGGCGAGTAGCGGCGGCCACCGTGCTCACTGCCCGACCACTCCGGCGACGTGATGACCGGCGACGGTCGGTTCTGTGTGTCGGCAAACGTGATCCTGCTGCCGGCATGGTCCGACGACAGGTCGGCGAGCTCGGTCCCGGTGCGCGCCTCGAGCTGCCGGAAGCCCTCCGTCGCCAGGCGTCCGTTGGTCGTGCCGGACAGCGCGAGGACGGCCTCGCACATGTCCTTGTCGGTGGCCAGCGAGGGTCGGCCGGCGCCGGCGCCGCGGTGCACCGTGCCGGACCGTTGCCGCAGCCACTCCACCTCCTGCTCGGGGTGGAAGGTCACTCCTTTGGTGGTCATGCCCAGTTCCTCGACGAGCGGGCCCACGCTGGCCATCTTGTCCGCGACGGCGGCGTAGTCCCGCTCGACGATCACGAGCTTGGGCATCGAGACGCCGGGGACCGGTTCGCACTCGCCGGCACGCCAGTCACGGACCTCCCCGGTGGGGTTGGCGATCTCGTCGATGGTGTCGTGGGCCAGCGGCATCGCCACGATGTCGCGGCGGGTGCCGAGGTGGGTGGCCGCCAGCTGGCTGAACGACCGCGCCAGTGCGTGGAACGCGTCGAAGTCGGTGCGGGTCTGCCACGGCGGTGGGATCGCCGGGCTGAACGCGTGGACGAAGGGGTGCATGTCGGTGCTCGACAGGTCGAACTTCTCGTACCACGTGGCCGCCGGCAGCACGATGTCGGAGAACAGCGTGGTGCTGGTCATCCGGAAGTCGAGGGTGAGCAGCAGGTCCAGCTTGCCGTCGAGCGACCCGTCCTCGTTGTCCCGCCAGACCATGTCCTCGCCACGCTGCCCTTCGGGCGCCTCTGTGGCGCGCACCGAGGCGTCGGTGCCGAGCAGGTGCTTGAGGAAGTACTCGTTGCCCTTGGCGGAGGAGCCGAGCAGGTTGGAGCGCCAGACAGTCATCACCTTGGGGGCGTTGCCCGGCCCGTCGGGATCCTCTGCGGCAAAACGCAGTCGGCCCTCCTTGAGCTCCGAGACCACGTGCTCGCGCGGATCAGCCCCGGCCGCCTCGGCCTCGTCCACGAGGTCGAGCGAGTTGCGGTCGAACGTGGGATAGGACGGCATCCAGCCGAGCCGCGCCGACATGGCGAGCAGGTCCGCCGTCGACTTGCCGGCAAAGCGGCCCGAGCCGAGGGGCGAGGCGAGTGCAGACGCCTCGAAGGCGTCGTAGCGCCACTGACCCGTGTGCAGGTAGAAGAAGCCGGTGCCGATCATCAGTCGCGGTGGCCGTGACCAGTCGTTCGCGGTCGCCATCTGCGTGTAGCCGGTGAGCGGACGGACCTTCTCCTGCCCCACGTAGTGGGCCCAGCCCCCGCCGTTGACCCCTTGGCAGCCGGTGAGCGTGGTCAGCGTCAGGAAGGCCCGGTAGATCAGGTCGGAGTGGAACCAGTGGTTGGTGCCGGCTCCCATCAGGATCATCGAGCGGCCGCCGGAATCGATGGCGTTCTGCGCGAACTCGCGGGCGATCCGCGTCGCCTGGGCCGCCGGCACCGAGGTGATCTGCTCCTGCCAGGCGGGGGTGTAGGGGGCGGAGTCGTCATACCCCTCGGGCCACTCACCGGGAAGGCCGACCCGGCCGACGCCGTACTGCGCGAGCAGCAGGTCGTAGACCGTCGTCACCAGCTTGCCGCCCACCTCGCGCACGGGCACTCCGCGGACCAGTGACCCCGCCGAACCGTCCGGCTCGTCGAACCGGGGCAGCAGCACCGGCACCGACTCGGACCGGGAGGCCTCCCCCTGACCGGCCTGGTCGTCATACAGGCTCAGGGTCGGGTCGACGTCGCCCAGGTCGAGGTTCCAGCGCCCGACACCCTGCTCGCCGTAGCGGAACCCGAGCGAGCCGTTGACCACGGTGGGTGCTCCGGCTGCGTCCAGCAGCACCGTCTTGGATCCGGCGTTCTCGGCCTGCGCCTCCTCGCCACCCAGCTCTGCCGCCGTCAGGAAGCGACATGGGACCCGAGTGCCGTCGGCACGCTCCTCAAGGGTGACCAGAAAGGGCAGGTCGGTGTATTTCTTGCAGTATGACGTGAACTCGTCGGTCGTGCGGTCGACGAAGAACTCCTTGAGCACGACATGGCCCATCGCCATGGCGAGGGCTCCGTCGGTGCCCGGGTGCGGTCGCATCCACTCGTCGGCGAACTTGGTGTTGTCGGCGTAGTCGGGCGACACGACGACGACCTTCTGCCCGCGGTAGCGCGCCTCGGTCATGAAGTGGGCGTCCGGGGTGCGGGTCACCGGGACGTTGGAGCCCCACATCACCAGATAGCCCGCGTCCCACCAGTCGGCCGACTCGGGCACGTCGGTCTGGTCGCCGAAGACCTGTGGCGAGGCGACGGGGAGGTCGGCGTACCAGTCGTAGAAGGACAGCATGGTCCCGCCGATGAGGTTGACGAAGCGCGACCCGACGGCGTGCGAGATCATCGACATCGCGGGGATCGGGGAGAACCCGGCCACCCGGTCCGGCCCGGCGGTCTTGACCGTGTGCACATGGGCGGCCGCGGCCATCTCGACGGCTTCCTCCCAGGTGCACCGCACCAGGCCGCCCTTGCCACGGGCCGCCTTGTAGCGGCGCGACCGCTCCGGGTCCTCGACGATGTCCGCCCAGGCGAGCACCGGGTCGCCGGTGCGGGCCTTGGCCTCGCGGTACATCTCGAGCAGGAGGCCGCGCGCGTAGGGGTAACGCACCCGGGTGGGTGAGTAGGTGTACCAGGAGAATGCGGCGCCGCGGGGACAGCCGCGCGGCTCGTACTCGGGGCGGTCGGTGCCGATCGACGGGTAGTCGGTCTGCTGCGCCTCCCAGGTGATGATCCCGTCCTTGACGTAGACCTTCCACGAGCAGGACCCCGTGCAGTTGACCCCGTGAGTCGAGCGCACCACCTTGTCGTGGCTCCACCGGTCGCGGTAGAAGCTGTCGGCCTCACGCCCACCCGTCTTGTGCAGCGTGCGCAGGTCGTCCGAGACCAGGTCGCGCCGGAAGAAGCGACTCGTGCGCAGGATGGCGTCGGTGACACCGTCGTCGAGGCCGGGGCTGCCCGGGCCGGGGTTCTTGGCGGAGGTGGTGGTCACCGGCACGTCCCTTCGTTGGCCCTACCTAGCGGTTTACCAGTCAAGATGTCAGAGATCGCTGTTCGTATCGGTCAGGGTGCCAGATGCAGACTCGTCCGTGGCGGGCAGGGCGTCACCTCCGTGCCCGAAGACGCGCCAGGTGAACAGCGCCACCGTGGCGCAGGCCAGGGCCAGCAGGAACAGGCCCCATTGGTAGCTCCCCGTTGCTCCGTAGATGCTGCCCATCACGAGCGGGGGCACGAATCCGCCGAGTCCGCCAGCCGCCCCGACCACGCCGGTGACCGAGCCGACAGCGGCCGGTTCCACCAGGCGGGACACCAGCGCGAAGACGGCGCCGGCGGCAGCGCCGAGCAGCATCGCCAACCCGAGGTAGGCCACCGTGCCCGCGGGCAGCAGCTGCAGCTCGAACCCGGCGAGGAGCGCGAACAGGCCCGAGCCGACGAAACACACCAGCAGCACGGGGACGGGGTGGAACCGGTCCGACAGCCACCCGCCGACCGGGCGGGCCACGACCGCCAACACGACGAACCCGGCGGTCCGCAGTGCTGCGTCACCAGCGGTGAGGCCGTAGGCGTTGATCAGGTTGGTGGGCAGGTAGACGCTGAACGCCACGAAACCGCCGAAGCCCAACGCATAGAGCAGGGCCAGCTGCCAGGTCACCGGGCGGCGCAGGGTGGCCCACACCCCGGCCAGTGCTGAGCCTCGGCGCGAGGTGGGACGGCCCGGAGGGTTCTCCAGGAGGAACCACGACGCCACGGCGAAGACGGCCAGCACGACGGCCACGATGAGGAACGGGGCCGCGCTGCCCAGCGCGTCGCTGATGTGCACCGTGGTGAAGGCGGAGACGGCCGTCCCCACCGTTCCGGCGCCGAAGATGCCGATGGCCGTGCCGCGCCGCTCGGGCGGGAACCAGGCGTTGACGAACGGGACGCCGACCGCGAACGTCGTGCCGCCGATGCCGAGGAAGAAGCCGCCGACCAGCAGTGCCGCGTAGGACGTGCCGAAGAGTCCGGTGAACAGCACCGGCAGGATCGTGATCGCGGCCAGCAGCGGGAACATCACTCGAGCGCCGAAGCGGTCGGTCAGCACGCCCGCCGGGATCCGGCCGAGCGAGCCGACCAGGACCGGCACCGCGACGAGCAGCGAGGTCTGCAACGGGCTGAGCGAAAGCTTGTCGGCGAAGTGGCTGCCCAGAGGACTGATCAGGTTCCACGCCCAGAAGGTCACGGCGAAGCCCACGGTCGCGAGCGCCAGCATCTCCCACGGGCGCCGCGATCCGGGCGCAGTGCTCGTCATCTCGCCTCCTGCTGAACTTCTCCCGGCGCGGGCCCTCGCGGCCCCGGCGAGGGTGGTGGGCCCCGCCGTTCGGGACACCATGCCATCCGGCTCGGGCAAAGTCACGAAGTCACGTTGCCTCCCGCGGGTTGCGGCGTTCGGGACATCACGTTGCTGCGTTCTGGGCACAGACCCCTCCTTGTCGATGCTGTCGAATCTAGGAGAGACGAGCCGGCCCCAGAAGGGACCATCGTCCCGGCCCGGTGGCCCTGGGACGTGGCGTCAGTCACCTTCCGAGCTGGCCACACCCTGCGGTCCGGTCACGGCGGGCGGGACCGGCCCGGCACCGGTCCGACGCACCACGGACACCACATTGTTGACCACCGCTACGAGGGGCACCGCGACGAACGCCCCGAAGATGCCACCGAGCAGGGTGCCCGCGGTAACCGTCACCAGGATGGCCAGCGGGTGGATCTGCACGGCCTTGCCCAGGATCCACGGATTGAGCAGGTTGCCCTCGAGCTGGACCGTGAGGATCAGGGCGATGACCATGATGAGGGCGAGCGTGGGCCCGGCGGTCACGAGAGCGATCAGCGCGACCACGGCCCCGGCCACGATGATGCCGATGAGCGGGATCAGGGAGCCGAGGAAGAGCAGCACGCCGAGCGGGACCACCAGCGGCATGCCGGCGACCAGCATGATCACCACCATCGTCCCGGCGTTGATCACCGCCAGCAGGATGAGGCTCAGCATGTAGCGGGTCAGGGTCCGCCATGCGACGGCGCCGGCGGCCTCGGTGGGCCGGCGGGCACCGGCGGGGACGATGCGCACGAACCAGTTCCAGATGGAACCGTTGTCCAGGAGCAGGAACAGCAGGGCGAACAGGCAGAAGAGGGCACCGGACAGGACACCGAGCGCGCTGGTGGCCGTGGCGAAGAAGCCGGAGACCAGCGAGCCCCGGTTGCCCCGGAGGGTGTCGCCGAGCTGGGTCGTGTACTGGTCGACCTGCCGCTGGGACAGGTCGAGCGGCCCGGTCACCAGCCAGGTCCGGATCGAGTCGCCGGCCTGTGCGATCTGCTCGTCGATCGTCCCGTAGCTGCTGGTGATCTGCGTGACCACGAACCACCCGGCCAGTCCCAGGACCGCGCAGCCGAGAACGAAGACGACGAGCGCCGCCAGCGGCCGCGGCACGCGGTGCCCGTTCAGCCACGCGACCGCGGGCTGCAGCAGCGAGCAGAACATGATCGCGATGGTGACGGCGACGGTGACGAGGGCGACCCGGTCCAGCAGCCAGACGACGACGAGGACGGCCGCCGCCACCGCGAGGAAGCGCACTGCCCACGCCGAGGCCACTCGCAGGCCCCAGCTGACGCTGTCGGAGGGGCGGCGTTGGTATGCCGGGTGATCGCCGCGCTCCCGCGCCTGCTCCTCCAGCCCCTCGAACCGGTGGTTCCTCACGCAGGGGCCTCCACAAAGGATCGAAGGCGGGAGTCCCCGCGAGATATCGGAGGCCGGGGTCCCCGCACAGTATCGGAGGCCGGGGTGCTCTTCGTGGGGCGCGTTCTCATGCCACCACTGTGGCAGCAGCGCGGCCTGCGGTGCGACCAGAGAACAGGCAGCCCCCGAGGAAGGTGCCCTCCAGGGAGCGGTAGCCGTGTACCCCCCCGCCGCCGAAGCCGGCCACCTCGCCGGCCGCGTAGAGCCCTGGCACCGGTGCGCCGTCGGGGCTGAGCACCCGCGAGGACAGGTCGGTCTGGATCCCGCCGAGGGTCTTGCGGGTGAGCACCCGCAGCCGGACCGCGATCAGCGGGCCGGCAGCCGGGTCGAGGATGCGGTGGGGTGCCGCGGTGCGGATCAACCGGTCGCCCCGGTAGTGCCGAGCCCCGCGCAGCGCGGCCACCTGGAAGTCCTTGCCGAACGGGTTGTCCAGCTCGCGGTCGCGTGCGACGACCTGCCGCTCGAGCTCGGCCGGGTCGAGCAGCGGCTCCGGCGTCAGCCGGTTCATCCCCCGGACCAGCTCGGGCAGGGTGTCGGCCACGATGAAGTCGGTGCCGCGGCTCTTGAACGCCTCCACCGGGCCGGGTGCGCCCGGCCCGACACGCTTCAACAGCAGTCGCAGGTCCCTGCCGGTCAGGTCCGGGTTCTGCTCCGAACCGGACAGCGCGAACTCCTTCTCGATGATCCGCTGGGTCAGCACGAACCACGAGTGGTCGTGCCCGGTGCTTCGCAGGTGGGCGAGCGTGCCGAGGGTGTCGAACCCCGGGTAGAGGGGCGCGGGCAGCCGTCGCCCCAACGCGTCGAACCACAGCGACGACGGGCCGGGCAGGATCCGGATCCCGTGGTCGGGCCAGACGGGGTCCCAGTTCTGGATCCCCTCCACGTAGTGCCACATCCGGTCGCGGTTGACCACGCGGGCGCCAGCAGTCTCGCTGATGGCGAGCATCCGCCCGTCGACGTATGCCGGCACCCCGGTGAGCAGGTCCGTCGGCGCAGTGCCCAGCCGCCGTGGCCAGCTCGCCCGGACCAGGTCGTGGTTGGCGCCGATGCCACCCGACGTCACCACCACCGCCTGGCCGGTCAGCTCGAAGTCGCCGACCTTGTCGCGGTTGCTGCGCACACCTCGCGGCTCATCCGCCTCGGCGAGCACCGTGCCTCGCACGCCGGTGACGACACCGTCGGTGACCACCAGCTCATCGACCTGGTGGCGAAACCGCGTCCTGAGCAGGCCGCGGTCCGAGGCGTGCCGCGCAGCGCGGACGAAGGGTTCGAGCAGCCCCGGCCCGGTGCCCCAGACGATGTGGAAGCGCGGGACGGAGTTGCCGTGGCCGCTGGCGCTGCCGTCACCGCGTTCGGCCCACCCGACCACCGGGAAGAAACGCACGCCGCGCTCGCGCAGCCAGCTGCGCTTCTCTCCGACAGCGAAGTCCACGTAGGCCTGTGCCCAACGGCGTCCCCAGGAGTCCTCGTCTTCGCGGTCGAAGCCGGCGGTGCCCTGCCAGTCCTGCCAAGCGAGCTCGTGGCTGTCGTGGATGCCCATCCGACGCTGCTCCGGCGAGTCCACGAGGAACAGGCCCCCGAACGACCAGTAGGCCTGGCCGCCCAGGTTGCGCCACGACTCCTGGTCGACCAGCACGACCGAGCGACCGGAGGCGACCACCTCGGCGGCGGCCACCAAGCCGGCCAGACCGGCGCCGACGACGATGACGTCCGCGTCCACTGGGTGCTCCGATCGTCGTGACGGGTCGTCCCCGGAGGCTACCGGCTCGGATGCCCCGCTTTAGCATGGCGGGCGTCATGAGCAGTGACGACAGCCCGAGGACACGAGCGCAGCGAGGCCCGCAGGGCGGAGGAGCGCGACCATCGAGATGAGCGAGCCCGAGCAGAAACGCCCCGGGCGCCCGGCCCTGCGGCGTCGCGCGTCCCGCGTCGCCGCCGTGCTGGTCCTGGGGGTCGCGGGTTTCCTCGGTGGGGTCGGCACCACCAGCATCCTGCCCACGACCGTGCAGACCCAGCACTACGAGGCTGACGTGCGGCTCTCCCCGCTCCCGACCCAGGCGTCGACGCTGCACAGCCCCACGACGTTCGGGGACATCGACCTCGAGTTCGGTGGATGGGCACCGGCGCCCGGGATCGACGCGCCGGTCCAGCTCAAGGCCAGCGTCACCGAGTTGTTCAACCAGCGCCCGGTCTCGCTCGACCTGCTCGAGCCCGCACCGCACGAGGTGGACGACGCCCTGCGCTCGGCGATCATCCAGCTGGGCGCCAAGTTCGTCGGGGGGGCGCTGCTGACCCAGGTGGTGCTGCTCGGGCTGTTGGCCGTGGGACGCCGGGCGAAACCGACCCGGGTCCAGGCCGTGATCGCGGTGATCGCGACCACCGGCGCGGTGCTGGTTCCGGCGGGTAGCGCCTGGTATGCCTACCGTCCCGACAACCTGGCGGCCTTCAAGACCACCAGCCTGCTGGGCACGGTGCGCAGCAACGCCGGGCTGCTCGCCGACGTGCGGGTCCGCGCCGAGCAGGCCACTCCCTACGTGCAGAACCTGCTGGCCCTCTCGCAGGCGCTGCAGGAGAAGTTCGTGCCGCAGGAGCTCGACAAGCCGGCCGCGGCCCGCTTTCTGCTCGTGTCGGACATCCACGGCGCCAACCAGTACCCGATCATGAAGAAGATCATCGAGGACGAGCACATCACCGCCGTGATCGATACCGGCGACCTGCTCAACTTCGGCAACGTCAAGGAGGCCGAGGTCGCCGGACTGTTCCAGTCCATCCAGAGCCTGCCGGTGCCCTACGTCTTCGTCCGTGGCAACCACGATGCGAGCAGCCCGCACGACCAGTCACTGCTGCAGCGGATGGCGCGCATCCCCAACGTCATCCTGCTGGAGCCGAGCCCGGAGCACTACACCGAGGTCGACGTCCACGGGATCACCATCGCCGGGTTCAACGACCCGCGGTACTTCGGCGACGACAACAAGAACAACGACCAGAAGCAGAAGCCCGCGATCGCCGCCTTCAAGCGGGTCTTCCAGGACCGCCACCCTCGTCCCGACATCCTGATGTCCCACGAGCCCTCCGCGGTGGAGGCGGTCAAGGCCGGGCAGTTGCGGATCAACGGGCACATGCACGTGGCGGAGGTCCAGGGCAACCGGATCCAGATCGGCACCTTCACCGGAGGTGGCACGGTGAGCCACTTCCTGACCGGCGCCACGACGAACGACCAGAACGGCGGCCACGACGAGGGAGAGCTGACCGGCCAGCCCTACTCCTTCGACATCGCGGTGTTCGGCGAGAACTGCAGCCTGCAGTCCCTCACCACCTACACCTACCGCAACCTCATCCAGGGCCGCCCGGTCTACGACGACGTCAGTGTCGTCAACGGCAAGACGATCGCGAACGCGCCGGCGGAGGGACGCACCTGCAGTCCCTCGATGGGCGTGAGCAAGCAGGAGGTCGACGCCGACGAACCGCCGCAGGAGACGCCCTCGACCACCCCGGTTCCCCCGATCACCCCGACCGTGCCGGTGAGCCCGATCTCGCCGGTGCCGTCACCCTGACGTCCCCCGCCGTGCGATGCGGCGCGGCGCGGCGAAGGACGGGCCTCGGCCCGGCTACGAGCACTCCGCAGCCCGGCCGAGGGGGAGCGTGGCCCGGACCTCATGACGAGCGCGCCGGTGTCGCCCTTCGCCGAGGTGCGACTCGACCAGCTTCAGCTGCAGCGCGGTCCAGGTGGGGCCGTCGTAGGACTCCAGGATCCGCAGCCAGCGGGTCGCCTCGGTCCCTCGGGGGACCCTGGCCACCGTGAGGTGCGGGTGGAACCGTGAGCCGTCGACGACTGATCCCGAGGCCACGGCGGCGTGGCGTGACCGCGTGGCGAGTCGCCCCAGCACGGCCCCGGCGTCGTCCGGCACCCCCATCCACAGCACCTTCGCCCCCGCCGCGTGCGGGAAGGCCCCTCCCCCACGCACCCGCAGCCGGAAAGGCGGCTGCTTCCGAGCCGCGTCACCGAGCCTCTCCACGAGCTCGTCGAGCCGGTCCTCGTGGACCTGGGGCAGGAAGGCCAGGGTGAGGTGCCACTGATCCGGGTCGGTCCAGCGCAGGTCATGATCGGCAGCCCGCCTGGGTTCGAGGAACTGGTCCAGGTCGTCCAGCACCTCCTGCGCAGGACGCACCGCGACGAACATCCGCATCACGAGGTCGCGACGTCGTCCGCGGTCGGGACCGGCTCGGCCGCCACCAACCAGCGCAGGCCCCCGACCGCGCACCGACCGCCGAGCGGCACGACCGTGCGTTCGGCCACCGGCTGGTGCGGAAGCCCCAGCGGCACGCGGGCCCA
>NZ_VOHR01000730.1 GCF_009192725.1 Segeticoccus rhizosphaerae
CCGGCGACGCCACCCCGCTGCAGCCGCCAGGCGAGCACCAGCGGACTGCGCAGTCGGGGAGCGGCCCGGGCGGGTCCCGGGCGCGGCCGGACCAGCCCGCCGCCGAGGTCGCGCCGACCCACGAGGGCGTGGGCGCCCCCGGCGACCAGTGCAGTGAAGGCGAGCGGCACGACCGCAACCCACCAGCGCTCGTCGCCGAAGGGCCGCAGCTGCTGGCCCCAGCCCAGCGGCGACAGCCAGGACAGCCCACCGCGCCACGAGCCCTCCGGCGCGCTGTCACCCAGCGCGCGCAGGACGAACGCGACGGCCAGCGCCGACATCGCGAGACCGGTGGCCGTGCGGGTGCTCTCGGTGACCTGGGCGAGCAGCGCGGCCACGGCCGCGAACGACATACCGACCAGCGCCCACAACAGCCCGAAGGCGAACGAACCGGCGACGTCGAGCCCACCAGCCACGAGGCCGAGGGCGGTCGGCCCGGTCCTCGACCGGGCGCGAGAGGTGGAGCTCGCCCTCGCCGCCTTCGGCAGCCCCCGCGTCGCGGCGGTGCGGACCG
>NZ_VOHR01000731.1 GCF_009192725.1 Segeticoccus rhizosphaerae
CCCACCAGGCCGGGACAGCGACCGGCCGGGCCACTCAGAACGCGACGCCGGACGTCGCGCCCGGACGTTCCGCCGGCACCCAACGCCCGGCGCCTGCAACCGACCAGGCGGCCGGTTCCGGAGGCGAACAGGAGCCTCCGACGCGGCGACCGACCCGGCCCACCTAACAGCGACCGTCCACCACTGCGCTCGATCGCTGACTCAACGAGCTTCTGGAAGGGAGCGTCTCATCGTGACCAACTCTCCTGCCGCCGCGGGCAACCCGCCGACGGTGCGGTTCGGCCGCCGCGGCTCCCGCGGCCTGCTGCTGGGCTTCTCCGGCGCCCGGGTCGCCGCCATCACCGGCGCGATCGTCGTGTTCATCCCCTCCCTGTTCCTCGGCGGCCTCGCCGCAGTCAGCGTCACCGCCACCTTCTGGGTGAGCCTGCTACTGATCGCCTTCGTCCCATGGGCCGGCCAGCCCGCGATCGAGACCGCGCCCACCGCCGCCCACTACGCCGCCCGCCAAGCCGCCGGACAGTCGCGGTTCCTGGTGCGGCCGGACCGGCCTCG
>NZ_VOHR01000732.1 GCF_009192725.1 Segeticoccus rhizosphaerae
GATCCCACTGGGCGGTCGGGGTCGCGCCCTGGCCGACTGGCGCGCTGGGCTCCCGCCGCGGCCGTGGCGTGGTCGCTGACCTACCTGGCCCTCGGGATCGCCTGGCTGGCCGGTGCGCGCGGATATCCATGGCACTCAGGGGGTACCGACACCGTCGCCCTGTCCCTCCTGGACCAGTTCAGTCCGCGCACCGGGGCGTGGCTCACGACTGCGGTGGCCGCCGCCGCCCTCGGCCTGGCGACCGCCTCCGTCGGGTTGAGCCGGCATCCGAGCGCCGGCTCGATGCTGCGCCTGACCGGGGACGCGAGCATCGGGCTCGGGGCCGTGCTCGCCGTGGTGGTGCCGGACTTCCGGCTGCTCGCCGGGCTGGGCTACACCCCGATCCTGGTCGTGGGCTGGATCGTCGGCTTCGCCCGGGACGTGTCGCCGGCAGAGGCCTACTCGTGGCCCTGGATCAACGTGCTCCTGGTCACCCTCGGCGGCCTGTCCCTCGTCGTCGCCGGCGCCGGGTGGCGGCGGGCTGGGGCGCAGGCGGCTCGCGCGGACGGT
>NZ_VOHR01000733.1 GCF_009192725.1 Segeticoccus rhizosphaerae
CCGGTGGGCCCGGCCACGGGCTGCGGGAGCGCGACGGCCGGTGCGTCCACGCGAGAGCGGCCAGCGCGATGCCCGCGGGCCAGAGCAGATACCAGCCGAAGGTCGTGGCCACCAGCCCCACCAGAGCCAGACCCACGGCGGCCACGACTCGCTCGCCACGGCCGGGCAGCAGGCGCAGCGCCGCGGCCATGGCCACCACGTAGACGGTGACGAGGGCCGACGTGGTGAGCAGCACCAGGGTGGTGACCGACACCGCGTCGGCGACCAGCACCGCGAAGCCGGCGAACGCGAGGACGGCCAGGACGGCCAGGCTGTGCCGAGGAGTCTCGCCCGGCGCCGCGCCCTGACCGAGCCAGGCCGGTAGGCTCCCGTCCCGGCCGAGGGCAGCACCGAGCTTGGCGCAGCCGGCGGCGAAGGCGTTGACGACCCCGAGGGTCAGCACGACCGCCAGTCCCGCGGTGATCGGCCCTGCCGCACCGCCCAGGCCGTAGGCGAGCAGGGCGGCCAGTGGCGCGCGCCCCTGAGCGGCGTCGGTGGGCAGCGCGAGG
>NZ_VOHR01000734.1 GCF_009192725.1 Segeticoccus rhizosphaerae
CGGCCGGCTGTCGCACGGCTCCTGCCCAGCCCTTCGCCGGCGCCGGCGGTCCTGTTCCGGGCCACCGGCACCCCCAGGGGCCGGTCACGCGTCGGGAGGGCCGACCAGCTCGAACCAGCCGACCCCGACGTCCCTCAACAGGTCGCGCAGCAAGGGCAGGCTGAGCCCGACCACCGTGTGGTGGTCTCCCTCGATGCTGGCGACGAACGCCCCGCCGAGACCGTCGATGGTGAACGCCCCTGCCACGCGCAAGGGTTCACCGGTTGCGACATACGCCTCGATCTCCGCGTCGGACAGGTCGGCGAAGTGCACGGTCGTGGAGCTCACCGCGCCGATGGTGGCGCCGGTGCCACCATCGGCCGGGTCACGGTCGTCCACCAGCCAGTGGCCGCTGTGCAGGACGCCGGACCGCCCCCGCATCCGCCGCCACCGAGCGACGGCTTCCGCACTGTCCGTGGGCTTGCCGTGCGCCTCACCGTCGAGCTCGAGCACCGAGTCGCAGCCGAGCACGAGCGCGTCCGCCGGCGCGTCGGCGGGGCCCCCGTC
>NZ_VOHR01000735.1 GCF_009192725.1 Segeticoccus rhizosphaerae
CCCAGCCCGAGACCGGAGGTGAACACCTGCCCGCACTGACCGCGTGAACCCCCACGAAGGAGCACGCAGCGTTACACCACCTGAGGGGACTTGACCACCAGCGGCTCCAACACTGCCGAGAGGCGGACACACAGAACCGAGGGCACGACGCAACATCTGTGGAGACCCCGACCTCCGCATGACGCCGAGTGCCTTCGCCAAGATCGAACCCTTGGCGCCCAGATAGACCTACCGGTGCATACCGCCCACTATGACGCAGCTGCTCGACAACTCCTCCGGCACTTCCGATGGAATGGCCAGAAGGGGCAACGCTGCATGACCATTTGTGCTTCGATCGGAGATGGTCGGTTTCAGGGACTGACTCTCGCGATCCTCCATCACTCATGTGGATCGTGGCAGCTCTCGGAGAGGCCATCCCGCGAAGGATGGCGAGTGGGACAGAAATTACTAAGACACGCGTAAGTATGTCGAATGATTCTGGCCCTGGTTCTGGGAGACTGGGGTATGCGCGAGGACGATGGCCGAAAGCTGGACCACCAGACG
>NZ_VOHR01000736.1 GCF_009192725.1 Segeticoccus rhizosphaerae
CCATCCCGGCCAGGTCCTCGACGCCGAGCGACCCCGCGGCGGTGAGCACACCGGCCGGGGAGCCTGCCGCGGCACGGATCCGGCCGAGGGCCGCCCCCGCGACGTACTCGGTGATCAGCAGCCCCGAGGCACCCGGCTCGGTCCCGGCGAGGAAGCGCGGCAGCTCGTCGACCTCCCCGGACAGCAGGTGCGCGAGGCGGGAACGGACGGCCTCCGCGGACCGGGTCAGCGCGAGCAGCGCCCCGTCGACCGCGAGCGTCAGGTAGGTGGCGTGGAAGCCGCCCTGGTGGCTCGCGGTCCCGTCGATGAACAGCGGGTTCTCCGAGGGGGCGCCGGTCATCGCCTCCACGACCTGCCGCAGCCGCACCAGCTCGTCCAGCAGCGGGCCGTGCGACTGCGGCCAGGTGCGCAGGCCGAAGAAGTCCTGGATCTGCTGGGGCTCGTCGAGGTCGGAGCCGACGAGTCCGCGCACCGTCTCGGCGGTGCGCGCGGCACCCGGGAACGGGGTCGCCCGCGCGACCGCGGGCCCGATCGCCTCGGG
>NZ_VOHR01000737.1 GCF_009192725.1 Segeticoccus rhizosphaerae
CGTCGGTAACCTGCGCACGGCGCTGATGAATTACCTCATCGCGCGCAAGGCCGGGGGAACGTTCATCCTGCGGATCGACGACACTGATCCTGAGCGATCCAAAGAAGAATACGTCGACGGGATCAAGCAGGATCTGGAGTGGCTGGGACTGCATTGGGACCGGGTTGAGCGGCAGTCGGAGCGGCTGGATCGCTATCACGCGGCAGCCGACGAATTGCGCGCCAAGGGGCGGTTCTACGAGGCTTTCGAGACGCCAACCGAACTGGACCTGAAGCGCAAAAAGCAGCTGAACATGGGCAAGCCCCCGGTCTATGACCGTGCGGCGCTGAACCTGTCGGATGAAGAGAAAGACAAGCTGCGCGCAGAGCGAGGCGATGGTGTCTGGCGGTTCAAGCTGGATCAGGAGCGGATCGAGTGGGCCGACGGTATTCTGGGCGATATTTCGATTGATGCGGCCTCTGTTTCCGACCCGGTGCTGATCCGGGGTGACGGACAAATTCTGTACACGTTGGCAAGCGTGGTCGATGACACCGAGATGG
>NZ_VOHR01000738.1 GCF_009192725.1 Segeticoccus rhizosphaerae
GCGGGCGTTAGAGCCGGGTGGTTATTTTGCGCATCCGCGCGATTGAAGCAATGGGCTGCGTAGCGGAGCCCGTAGGGCGTAGCGAAGCAGGCCATTGCTTATCCAGTTCGGCGGCGAACGCCGCCGGTGTTGCGTAGCCAAGGGACGAGTGTGGTCTCTCCCGGTTGTAATCCTCGACCCAGGCGGCGATCTCGACCCGGGCGTGGGCAAGGCTCATGAACAGGGTCTCGTTTAGCAGCTCATCGCGCATGCGGCCGTTGAAGCTCTCGACGTAGCCATTCTGCATTGGCTTGCCCGGGGCGATGTAATGCCACTCGACGCCGATCTCGCCGCACCATGCGAGCACGGCATTGCTGGTGAGCTCGGTGCCATTGTCGCTGACGATCATGCCCGGCTTGCCGCGCTGGGCGATCAGCCGGGTCAGCTCGCGCACGACACGGTGCCCTGAGACCGAGGTGTCCGGCACCGCCGCCAGGCACTCTCTGCTCACGTCATCGACCACGTTGAGCACCCGGAACCGTCTACCAGAAGCCAGC
>NZ_VOHR01000739.1 GCF_009192725.1 Segeticoccus rhizosphaerae
TACAGGTGTAGCCCATAGAAATACGTACATTTGAATATCAAGCATGCCGGCAAACCCATCGTCAGCGAATGACCCGACCTGAACTAGATAGTTTACTGTCACAGCAAAAATTCCCAAGATGGCACCTAAACTAACATAGTCACAAATTATGCTAACTTCACGCCGCTCAAGACGAACCGAACCCAGCATAAATGCTCCCCCCATAATGGCAGCAACATTAAGGTATATGAACCATTTTGATAATAGTGCCATTATTTCAAATGAGGTTAATATCATGGGCTACTCCACTTAAACCTTATTGATGAGCTTTATGTTCTGTAGTGTTTTTTTCCATGGTCATTGGAATCATTGTGCGCGTATTTGCACCACTACCATGTATCATGAATTGAAACTTTCCTTGCATTTTGTGACCATCTTGTCCCATTGCCATCCAACTCACTGTATATGTTGATTGATTTAATACAGGAAGTGGCAATAAATATTCATCTTGGAATTTCCCATCTGTTGGCATGGTTAATTTTAAATCATTTTG
>NZ_VOHR01000074.1 GCF_009192725.1 Segeticoccus rhizosphaerae
GGCTCCGGTGGCCACGAACACGCGGAGGGTCTCGGGCCGCGGCGCACCGCCCTCGACCGCGCGCACCAGGTCCGCGAGGAAGGGCGTGGCCGCCTGCACGACGGTGCCGCCGTGCTCACGCAGAGCCCGTAGGCCGACGTCGGGATCCCAGACCGGCTGCACCACCTGGGGGGCACCGAGCAGCAGCGCCACCCACATGCCGTAGAGGAAGCCGGTCTGGTGGGCCAAGGGGGATGGCACGTAGACACAGTCCGAGCCGTCCAGTCCCAGGTGCGACGCCTGCATGGCGGCGGCACGGGTGAGGACATCGTGCCGGTGCAGAACGCCTTTCGGCTCACCCGAGGTGCCCGAGGTGAACAGCAGCTGCGCCGTCTGCCGCGGGCGGGCGGACAGCCCGGACGCCAGCTGCGAGTCGACCGGCGCACCGTCGACAAGGGCGCCGTAGTCGTGCCAGGCGGGCCCTCCCTCAGAGGGCGGTGCCCACCTGCCCTCGCCCCCCAGCACGACGACATGGTCGAGGTGGGTCCGGCCAGCCCGGCACATGGCGGCCGTCTCGGCCGCGTGGTCCCGCCCCCGGAACGAGTGGGGCACGAACAGCACCCGCGCCCCTGAGCGGTCCAACGCGAACGAGATCTCGCGTTCCCGGAGGATGGGCATCAGCGGACAGCAGACCGCCCCCACCCGCAGGATCGCCAGCGAGACGGCGACGAACTCTCCCCGGTTGGGCAGCTGGAACGCCACCCTCTCCCCCGGCCGTACACCGAGAGCAAGCAGTGCGCCGGCCAACCGGTCCGCCTCCCGGTCCAGCTCTTGCCACGTCCACACCCGCGAACGCGAGCGCGAGCACTCGATCACGGCGGGCTGCTCGGGCCGCTTCGCGGCCCAGCGCCGCACCCATTCCGTGATGGGCGTCCGGGTCGGGTCCCCGGGAGGGTGCCGCCGGCGCGGTGCTGCCGCGGCACGCCCCTGTCGCACCGACATCCGCAGACCGATCGCGTTCATCGCATCCAGGAAGGTGGGGTAGGAGATCTGGTAGGCGTGCGGGTAGCTGAGCCGGCTCACACCCTGCGCCCGCGAGGCGGCGACGGCCAGCGCCATGAGGACCCGGTGGTCGTTGAACGACGACAGCGGTGCGCCCGTCAAGCCGGCCACGCCATGGACCAGCAGCCGGTCCCCGTCGAGCTCGAGCCGTGCGCCCATCCGGTTGAGCTGGAGCATGGCCGAAGCGCGATCCGACTCCTTCAGTCGGGTGTGCGAGACATGGTCGAACACCGTTGTCCCTCGGGCGAAGGTGGCCATCGCCGCCAGCACGGGCAGCATGTCGGGAAGATCGCGACAGTCCACGCGGGTGCTCTCCAGCGGGTGCCCGTCGTGACTCACCCGCACGGAGCGGGCGGCTGCGTCGAGCGACATGCCGAGCCCCATCCGGGTCATGATGTCGAGGACCTCGGCCTCGGGATGGTCGGTCTGGTCACTGCTCACCGCAGTCATCCCGTGCAGCAGCACGTCAGCCGGATGGACGGCGGCCGCGGCGAGCCCGAAGGCCGCCGACCCCACGTCGGGGGGCAGCAGCAACCTCGTCGGCGCCGCCTCCTGGTCCGGCTCGACCTCGAACCGGCGCCAGTCCTCACTCACCTCGACCCGGAGTCCGAACTGCCGCATCATGCGCACGGTCAGGGCGAGGTAGGTGCGTTCGTTGGCCGAGCCCTCCACCTCGATGACCGTCGGTGCGGTGGCGAACGGTGCGAGCAGAAGCAGTCCGGAGATCCACTGTGACAACGTGCCGTCGATGGCCACCCGGCCGCCGGACGGCCGACCGGGTCGGATCGTGATCGGTGGGCAGCCGTCGGCGGACTCCAGACGCACCCCCAGCTGCTCGAGAGCGGACAGGAGTGGGACAAGAGGGCGCCGCTGGAAGTACTTCTGTCCGGTCACGGTGACCGGACGGTCAGCCAACGACGCCAGGCCGGTCATGAAGTAGAGGGTCGTGCCCGAGCTGCCCGCGGTGACGACCTCCCTGCGAGGACGGTAGGGACCGCCGTGCACGAGGAAGGTGTCACCCTCGACGTCGATCCGCGTCCCGAGCTGGCGCAGCATCTGGACGGTGTAGCGCACATGGCGAGCGTCCGACAGCCCGACCACGCGGCTCTCTCCGTGCGCGAGGGACGCGAGGATCAGCGCGCGGTGTGCGTGGTACTTCGAGTTCGGCACCACCACCTCACCCGCGACACGGCCCTCGCTGCCGTCGACGGACAGGTACACGCCCAAGAGACTAACCACCTTCCACCATCGGTAAACCCTCCGCGACCACGCCGGCGCCCTGACGGACCAGTGGTCCTGGCAGGTGGTGCTGTCACCGGCGGTAGGGTCGGGATACCAATTCCCCTGACACGGACGGATCCCATGACGAGGACGCTCTACTCCGCGCCCTACATCGTCGGTTTCCAGGAGGGCCAGCACCGCATCCTGCGGGACGGGTGCCTGGTCGTCGACGGTGACCGGATCACGCATGTGGGAGCCGAATACGCCGGTGAGGTGGACGAGCGTGTCGACCTGCCGAACCGCATCATCACACCCGGCTTCATCGACACGCACTCACATCTGCACGAGTCGCCCATCGACAAGTCCGTCCAGGAGGACACCGGCAACCGTCAGTTCTGGCTCACCGGGCTGATCGAGATCCTGCCGGCGGAAGCGGCCGGGCTCGACCGTGCGTCGATGCGAGCATGCGTCGACTACTCGCTGATCGAGCTCGCCCGTTCGGGCACCACGACGGTGCTGCAGCTGGGCGATGAGGCCGACTACGTGGCGGACGCCGTCGAGGCCAGCGGGCTGCGTGGCTATGTCGCACCGTCCTACCGTTCGGGCCGATGGTTCACCCCGGACGGCAGGCGGGTGGACTACGAGTGGGACGAGGCGGCTGGGCGTCGGGGGCTCGAGGAGGCCATCCGCTTCGTGGAGTCGAACACGGGCCGGGCGGACGGCCGGGTCCAGGGGTTCCTCGCCCCCGGCCAGGTCGACACGTGCAGCGAGGACCTGCTCCGCGCGAGCTCGGTGGCCGCTGGCGAGCTGCGAGTGCCCGTGTCCCTGCACGCATCCCAGGGAGTCTGGGAGTTCAACGAGATCACACGGCGACACGGACGCACACCCGTCGAGTGGCTCGCCGACATCGGCTTCCTCGGACCCCGCACGCTGCTCGGCCACGCGATCTTCATCACCGGGAACAGCTGGGTCAACTTCGCTGGCAACGACCTCGGCCTGCTCGCGCAGTCGCAGACGTCCGTGTCCTACAACGCCTGGTGCTTCGCGCGCCGGGGCATCCTGATGGAGTCGTTCCCGGAGTATGTCGAGGCGGGGGTCAACATGTGCCTCGGCACCGACACTGCTCCCCAGTCCATGATCGAGTCGCTGCGCTGGACAGCCATATCCGGGAAGATCACCTCGCGCCGCGCCGACACCTCCACCGCACGGCGCGTCTTCGACGCGGCCACGCTCAACGCCGCCGCCATGCTCGACCGGCCCGACCTGGGGAGGATCGCGCCGGGCGCCAAGGCGGACCTGTTGTTCTGGCGGACGGATTCCTTCGGCATGGCTCCGCTACGCGACCCGATCCGCAACATCGTCTACTACGCGCAGCCCTCCGATCTTGCCGACGTGATGGTCGACGGCAAAACGGTCGTGGAGGACGGGGTGGTCGTCGGAGCCGACGTGGCGGCGGCCGCCAGAGGGGTTCAGGCCGCGGGCGAGCGGGTCTGGGCGCACTGGTCAGAGGGCGACTGGGCGGGCCGCTCCCTCGAGGAGGTCGCACCGATGACCTACCCCGCCTTCGAGGACACCGACGTCGAGGGCACCAAGCGCTGAGCACCCACCACGGCCGCTCGAGACCGCTGCCAACCCCTCCCTGACGCCGGCCTCACGGCATACAGTGGCGGGGTGGCCCACCCGCTCCTGGGCCGGATTCTCTTCCGGGTCGTCTTCGCGGTCTACCTGGCCGGCCTGCTCACGTGGCTCGGCCTGGGGCTCCTGCCCTCCGGAATGGTCCATGGGAGTGGGCCGATGACGGACGCGACGACGGGTCTGCAGACCGGGGTCCAGTACGCCTTCAGCGTCCTGAACCTCGCGCTGGGCGTGCTCCTGGTGTGGCGGCGACCGGACGAGCTCGTGCCCCGGCTGCTCGGCTTCGCGCTCCTGGGCACCGCGGCGACGTTCAACATGCCGAGCCATCGCGTCTTCCACGTCCTGGGCTCGCCCTGGCCGATCGCCGCCCTGCACTTCACCTTCCACATCGTGTCCGGCCTGGCCTATGTCTGGGCGGTGGTGCTCTTCCCCGACGGCACGCTGCCGCACCGGCTTCGGGTCCGGCGCGAGACGTTGCGCACGATCGTGGTGGTCACCTCGACACTCGTCGCCCTCGTGTGCTGGCGCAGCAGCTTCCTGGCCCACCCGCAGTTCTTCGTCGTCTTCTTCGGCGTCGCCGTCGCGATGGCCGGCGTGGGCGCGCAGCTGTTGCGTCTGGCCGACCCCTCGACGTCGCCCAAGGACAAGGCCACCGCCCGTCTGCTCTGCGCGGCGCTGCTCCCCGCGCTGACGACGGCATTGATCTGGCTCGGTGCGAGAGTGGTGCTGCTGGCCACCGGAGGGGACCCGGGTGGCGCGCAGGTGGGGGGCGCGGTCCAGGAGCTCTTTCCCGCAGTGTTCGCGGTGGTGCCGATCGTGCTGTGCGCGGGGGTGATCCGCTACCGGCTCTGGGACATCGACCGGCTGTTGAGCCGGGTCCTGGTCTACGGGTTGATCGCCCTGTCGCTCAGCGCTGCGTATGTCGTCGCCGTCACCACGGGAGGCTGGCTGGCCGGTGGCGGGCTCTGGCTCACCGTGCTCGTCCTCTCCTTGGCGGCCGTGGTCGTGGAGCCGTTGCGCGCCGCCGGTCGCAGGTGGGCCAACCGCGTCGTGTTCGGACAGGTCCTCAGCCCGGTCGAGGCCATGCAGCGCCTGACCGCGACCCTCGAACGCCTGACACCTGCCGACGAGCTGCAGCGCATCGCAGACGTCACCGTCGCCGCAACCCGCGCCAGCTCCGCCGAGCTGTGGGTCATCGACGAAGGGCGTCTGGTCCGGACGGCCAGGTCGCCAAGGGCGCCCTGTTCCACGCCGGAGTCGTCGGAGTTGTCGGAGTCGTCGGAGAACCCCGAGATCCTCTTGAGCGGTGGCGACCTGGCCGTTGAGGCGCTCAGGCAGCTCGTCGGCGTCCCGCACGGCTGGTCGATCAGCCACCACGGTGAGGTCGTCGGCCTCCTGGCCGTCGATGTCAGGGCGGACACGCCCCTGACATCGACGGACTGCGTCGTGGCGGAAGACGTCGCGGCGCACGCGGGGCTGGTGGTCCACAACGCGAGGCTGACCGTGGTCCTGGCCCGTCAGGTCGCGGACCTCGCGACCCAGGCAGGCGAGCTGCAGGCCTCTCGGCGGCGGCTGGTGGCGGCACAGGACACGGAACGGCGTCGCCTCGAGCGGGACCTGCACGACGGCGCGCAGCAGGCCCTCGTGGCGGCGATCATCGGTGCGCGGGCCTGCGTGGAGCACCAGCCGGTTTCGCGTCCCGACGCCGAGCGGCTGCGTGAGGTCCTTGCCATCGCGGCAGAGTCCATCACGCAGCTCTGCGGCGACGGGCGACCCCCTGCGGTGGTCGAGCTCGGACTGCGGGGAGCGCTCGAGCGGGCGTCCGCGCTCGCCCGACGCGGCCGCCTCGACGTGGACGTCGAGGTGGCCGTGGGCGAGCTCGCTCCAGAGATCGAGGCCGCGGTCTATTTCTGCTGCGTGGAGAGCCTCCAGAACGTGGTGAAGCACGCCGGCGCCAGCCGGGCCACGGTCGTCGTCGGTCCGTCCGGGCCGGACCTCGCCTTCACCGTCGTGGACGACGGTGGCGGGTTCGACCCGCAGGCACTCGGCCACTCCAGTGGGCTCGAGAAGCTCGCGGAGCGTCTGGCGGTGCGCGGTGGCACGCTCACAGTGAGCACCGGACCGGAAGGCGGATGTGCCGTGCGCGGACGGCTCCCTCTGGGCGTCGACGGATCGGGACGGCGATGAAGGTACGGCTCTCCGGATGGCCCGAGCGGAGGTTGGCGGCCGCCCGGCATACCGCGCGGTTCGCCGTGGCGGCCCTGATCTACAGCGGATTCGCCATGCTCGACCGGGAAGTCGTCCGGCAGCACCTGAGGCCGTCGCTGACGTGGGTTGCCGCCGTCACGGTGGTGGTCGCGGTGGTCCTGTGGGTGGCCCGCGATCGGCTCGAGCGGCTGGTGGCCAAGGCGGTGCTCGGTGACCGCGCGGTCGGACACGAGGTCATGCACGGCTTGGTGCGACGGATGACGACGACGCTTCCGGTTGACGAGGTGGCGCCCAGGATCGCTGAGGCGGCAAGCCGTTCGACGGGGCGCTCTCGTGCCGAGGTCGCCGTGTGGCTGGCCGCGGGCGAACGCTGGACGCAGACCTGGCCGCCCACCTCTCCCCCGGTGTCCGACGAGTCCCGTTATGCGTTCGGAGTGCGTCACGGTGGCGCAGAGGTCGGCCAGATCGCGGTCGGCCTCGGCGACGACGATCTGTCACCGTTGGACCGCAGGCTGCTCGATGCCCTGGCCGGACCCGCGGGGCTGGCGCTGGGGACGGTGCAGCTGACCGTCCAGCTGCGCCGGCGCAAGGCGGAGCTGGAGCAGGTCAACGTCGCCCTGCGGTCGTCCCGAGATCGGCTCCTCGCCGTGCGTGCCGGCGAACAACGCCGGATGCGAACCGAACTGGCCGCCACCGTCTTGCCTCATGTCGCCGCGGCGATGGCCGGGCTCGGCGGGGCCGACGCCGAGGGAGCCCCGGAGATCGACGGTGGGCTCACGAGCGCTGTCGCAGTCCGCGCGGATCCCGAGCTGAAAGACATCGAGCACGCCGGCGTGGAAGCCGGCCTGGCCCTGGACCGGATTCGCCTGATCGCGCGGGGAATCTTCCCGCCCCGGCTGTCGGACGACGGCCTGGCCTCATCTGTTGACGGGTGGCTGCTGCGCGAGGAAGCATCCGCCACGATCGAGGTCGACGGTGACGTCGCAGCCCTGCACGCACAGGCCGAGCAGGAGGCATGCCTGTACTTCTGCATCGTGACGGTTCTGCGTGCTCTGCTCGCCGTGGACGCGTCCGACCTGCGGATCAGTGTGACAGTGGGACCGCAGATCGAGCTTGCCGTGAGCGGACGGACCGACGAGCCGCTGGACGGCGACTCCCGCCTCGTGGTGTCCGACCGGATCGAGGCGTTCGGTGGGAGGCTGACCGACGTGGCACAGGCCGGCCGAAGCGGCATACGGGCGAGCGTTCCGGGGGCCCCCGGTCCGCCCTCGACGCCGCCGACGGACACGGACCGAGGACCCCATCAGGTGGGACCGCCGTGACGCGGGTCCGGGTCGTCTTCGCCGACGACAGCTTCCTGGTCCGCGAGGGAGTCCGCCGCATGCTCGACGCCTCCGGAGACCTCGAGGTCGTCGCCGCCTGCGCCGACCTCGACGAGGCGCTCGACGCCGTCGCGGAGCACCTCCCGGAGGTCGTGCTCACCGATATCCGGATGCCGCCGACCCACACCGACGAGGGAATCCGGGTCGCCGCACACTGCCGGCGCGCGCACCCGGAGATGGGCGTTCTCCTGCTGAGCCAGTACGTCGAGCCCAGCTATGTCAAGGTGCTCCTCGAGCAGGGCACGGAGCGTCGGGGCTACCTCCTCAAGGAGCGCATCGCCGAGCTCGACGACCTGACGGCGGCCATCCGGACCGTCGCCGAAGGCGGCACCGCGATCGATCCCAAGGTGGTGGAGGCACTGGTGCAGGGACGCTCGAAGGTGGGCGACTCCAGCCTGGCCCGGCTCAGTCGCCGCGAGCGCGAGGTGCTCGCCGCGATCGCCCAGGGGCGCACCAACCGTGCGGTCGCGGCCGACCTCGTCCTCAGCCAGCACGCGGTGGAGAAGCACATCAACTCGATCTTCGCCAAGCTCGACCTCAGCGGCGACCAGGAGCACCACCCCCGCGTCCGAGCCGCCCTGCTCTACCTCGCGGAGGGCCGCTCCTGAGGCCAGTCCTCGGCCACGC
Source organism: Segeticoccus rhizosphaerae (assembly GCF_009192725.1). Classification (GTDB taxonomy): domain Bacteria; phylum Actinomycetota; class Actinomycetes; order Actinomycetales; family Dermatophilaceae; genus Segeticoccus; species Segeticoccus rhizosphaerae. The sequence continues at coordinate 8,115 of NZ_VOHR01000074.1, forward strand.
CGTGCGGGCACCAACACGCGAGAGAGGGGTGCGTGCACCCCCTTCACGAGAGGCGTGCCGGCACCATCGGATCAGGCGCCGGATCCCGGAACCGTTGTCCTCATCCGCTCGGCCACCAAGGGCCGCAGCAACACCATGAGGATCCACGATGACCATCACCGCAGCACCCACGACCACCACCACCACCACCTACAGCCTCCCCGGAGTCGACTGGCTCTCCGTGCAGGTGCAGGGCGACGGCGGCACGCTGACCATCGGCGACACGCACGTGAGCGCCCACGTCACCGCGCCAGCCGACGGTGCGCCGGCGCGCCTCGAGGCCGACCCGGGCGACGTCACCCTCGGCGGTCTGTCCGCCGCTCTCGGGGCCGGCTCCGCTGACCCCCTGTCGGCCCTGCCCAGCCCGCTCGCCAGCTACCTCTGCGGCGTGTCGATCACCAGCGTCGCAGTGACGTTCGACACCGAGGCAGCGAGGATCACCGAGTTCGACCTGAAGCTCGTCGGGACGAAGGGATTCGCACTGGTCCCGGGCTCGGTCGAGGTCGACGACCTGGCAGTCACTTTCTCCGTGTCGAACGCCGGCGGGTCGGTGGCATTCGCCGTGACCGGAGCCGCAACGCTGTCCGGCAGCCCGGTGGCGCTGGCCGTCACCCACGATGAATCCGACTCGTATGCCGTGTCGCTCACCTCGGCCGGCGCGCCCGTGCCCGGGTCGCCCACCGTCACGGCCATCGTCGGGGGCGAGCTCACCAGCCACCTCCCCGCCGAGCTCGCCCACGCCGACTTCGGCCTGTCCGTGGCCACCGCCACCTTCAGGAAGGCAACCGTCGACACCCTCGACGTCATCCTGTCCACCGGTTCCCCCCTCGCGCTGCCCGATCCCGTCGCCCTGACCGTCGACCGGATCAGCGCGCACGTGACGGTCAGCCATCCCACCGATCCGGCCGTGCGCTCGATCAGCGTGTCCCTCGAGGGGGACACCACCTTTGCGGGCGCCGCGATCGAGGCTCGGCTCGAGGCCTCGGCGAGTAGCGGGGCCGAGCCGCAGTGGACGCTGACCGGCGGCCTCGCCGACGGCGCCGTCCTGACGGCCTCCGCCGTCGCGCAGACCTGCGGCGCCACCCTCCCCAGCCAGCTGCCGGACCTCACCCTGTCCGAGCTGTCGGTCGAGGCGGTCCTCGGCGAGGGCACCCTCACCATCAAGGCGGCCTCAGCAACCGAGTGGACGGTCCCGGTCGGTCCGGACGGGATCGGGGTCGGCCACCTCGCGGTGACCTTCACCCGCCACGCACCCGACGCCGACGGGCACACCTTCGGTGGCTCGATATCCGGCACGGTCCACCTCGCCGGTGTCGACGTGCCCGTGGCCTACACCGTCCCCGGTGGACTCTCTCTCTCGGCGACCATCCCACAGGTCGCGCCCTTCGCGATGCTGCGAGACCTGTGCGGCGACACCGCTGTCGGAGCACTGGCCCTGCCACCGGAACTGCTCGCACTCGGCCTCACCGACGTCGCCCTGTCCATCGACGTCACCCAACAGGAGGCGTCCTTCGCCGCCGGCGGGCCCGGCTTCAAGCGCGTGCAGGCCGTGGTGCGCAAGGCCACCACGTGGGGTTTCGCCCTGGGCATCGAACTGGACGACACCTACGAGTTCTCGTCGTTGTCACCAGCTCTCGGTGGCCTCGACAGTGTCCACCTGCCTGGCGCGTTGATCGTCATCTCCTCCTTCGACGACGCCACCTTCAGCTTCGACGAGCTGCAACCCGTGGCCGGGAAGGGCGTGAGCAGGGGCGCGCTCGTCGACGGCCGGCTGGACCTGTCCGGTCTGGGCGCCGACACCTTCCTCGGCGAGAGCCACCTCGACGTCAGTGCCCACCTCGGCACCTCGCTGAGCGACGTGTCACTCGAGGCATCCGTCGCCGACGTGCACATCACCGACGGCGTCGTCCTCAAGGACGCGGAGTTCGAGCTGGTGCCCGACCCGGAGAACATCTCGATCCAGGTCTCCGGTGCCGTCGACGTCACCCTCGACTCCAGCCCGCTGGAGTTCATCGGCGGCGTCAAGGTCGTCCCGAACGGCATCTCCTTCTTCGCGACCATGAAGGGCACCTGGCAGGACCCCTTCGGCGCCAAGGGGATCGCGCTCACCGACGTCTCACTGGAGATCGGCTCAGACTTCGAGGGGGTGCCCTCCATCGGGATCGCCGGCGGCCTGGCCATCGGTGCCTTCTCCGGACACGCAGCCGTCTCGTTCAACTCGGAGCTGCCCACCCAGAGCGTCCTGATCGTGGCCTTCAACCACCTGTCACTGCTCGACGTGGTCGAGACGTTCTGTCCCGCGTCGGTCACGGCCGGGATCCCCAAGGAGGTGTCCGGCACCTTGGCCGGCGTATCGCTGGAGGATGTCGACCTCTACGTCGTCCCCCAGGACACCTCCATCGGCAAGCTCACCTACAAGCAAGGGCTCCGCGTGGGCGGCACGCTGCAGGTTGCGGGCTTCACCGTGCAGGGCATGGTCGAGATCGACCCCGCGGACGGTGTCGCCGCCAGCGGTTCGCTCAGCCCGGTGCACATTGCCGACGTCTTCTCGTTGACCGGCGCCGATCCCCAGGAGGGTCCGACCCTCGACCTCGAGGTCAACACGACCAGCGTCCCGACAATCGCCATCGCGGGACAGGTCACCATGCTCGGCCTCGCCGGGTCAGCCCACGTGAACCTGTCGGACGCAGGGTTCGACTTCGGCTGCAAGGGGCAGGTCTTCGGCCTCTTCGACGCCGACGTCACCGCCAAGGGCGGCAAGCTGGAGTCGGGCTACGGCTTCCTGGTCCACGCCGACATGCACCAGTCCTTCCTCACCGACCTGGCGCGACGGGCGGCAGCGACTCTGCAGCAGGCCGGCGCCGACGCCTCCGCACAGATCGCTGCCGCACAGCATGCGGTCGACACGGCGCAGGCCGACGTGCAGCGACTGACCGCGGCGGGCGACGCCGCGCGTGCCGACCTCGGCGCCGTGCAGTCTGACGCCCAGGCCAAGATCCAGGCAGCGCAGGCTGGCGTGACCCGGGCCCAGAACGCCCTCTCGGCGATCAACGCCCAGGTCGCGTCCACGAAGGCGGCGGTCCAGAGCGAGCGTGACGCCGCCGCGGCGCGGTTGCGTGACGCCCAGGCCAAGCTCAGCGTCGCTCAGTCGGCCGTGGACTCCCTGAACAGCCAGATCAGCAGTGAGCAGTTGCAGATCGACCAGCTCAACAGCGACATCGGCTGGTGGCACAACTGGTACAACAACCTGGCGTGGTACGACAAGGCCTGGGGCTGGACCAAGCTCGGCGTCGAGGTCGGCTGGCGCGGCACCCAGGTCGCCGGTCTGACCGCCGCGATCGCCGGGTTGCGTGCCTCGGAGCTGACCGCGAACGGGGTCCTGGACGTGGCGCGCCAGACTGCACAGGCCGCTCAGGCTGCCTCGGCCACCTACCCGGTCGACCAGGACCCACGCGTCCTCGCGCTCCAGGGAGGTCTGGCCGCGGCGCAGCTCGGCGTGCAAACCGCACAAGGTGTCCTCGCCACCGCGCAGCAGTCGACGACGGCTGCCGTCGCCGCGGCCGCACAGACCGTGACGGGACTGGTCCAACAGCTGGCACAGGCCACCGACGTGCTGCAGACCGCGAGCGCGGCACTCGGTGGGCTGCGGCAGGCCGTCGGGTCGGCCGCCGACATCGTCGGCTACGTCGCGGCGCACGGTCTGGGCAGCCTGCTCGACGTGCGGTCCGCCTCGTTCGACGGCACCCTCACGGCCACCTCCGGCGGCTCGGTGACGCTCGCCGCCGACGTGGTCCTCCAGGGCGCCGAGCAGCGGGTCCGGATCTCCTACGACTTCCATGACCTGGCGGCCGGAGCCAAGGCGCTCGCACAGCAGTTGCTGCCCGGAATCCCGGTCTGACCCACCCGAGCTGCCGTGGGCGGGCCGCGACCCCCGGTCGCGGCCCGCTCACCCGCGCCCAACCAGCGCTGGCGCTCTCGGTGCCGCCCCATTGGGCTCTGCCGGCTGACGGGGCGGTGTGTCAGCCGAGAGGCGATCCGCTGGTGCGCAGGTAGCCCGGAGGCGCGACGTTGTCGACGAGGAGTCCGACGGCCGCGCGCGCGGCAATGGGGCCCACGAGGTTGCCGGACCCGCTGTAGCCGCCGCAGGCCACCACCCCCTCGTCCACCGGGACGCAGAGGGCACGCCGGTCCTCGGTGTAGCCGACGGAGGCCGCCCAACGGTGCGTGACGCTGACCGGCTCGCCGGCGACCCGGGCTGCCGCGCTGTCGATCCAGCGCTGCACCTGTGGCGTCGGATCGTCCTCGTAGGTGGTCTCGTCCTCCAGGAAGTGGTCCCGTCCGCCGCCGATGAACAGCCTTCCTGACGGATCCTGCTGGGCCCACTCGTATCCCGCTCGAAAGTCGACACCGCACGGGAGCCGATCCGCAGCGATCGGGCGGGTCGCCACCATCTGCAGCCGCATCGTCCGCACCATGGGAGCCAGCTGGGGCAGGAGCAGCTCGAGCTTGCCGTCGATCGCGACGATGATGAGGTCTGCTCGCACCGATCCGCGTGGCGTCGTGACGAGGCCGGCCTCGACCGTCGTGACGGGTGAGTGCTCGTGCAGCTGGGCCCCGGAGGGAAGGGTCGACGCCAGCCCGAACGCCCTACGGACCGGATTCATCAGGGCGTCGTCCGGGTTGAAGAAACCCTGCCCGAGGCGGCCGTCGTATGCCTCGACCGCGACGCCGATGGACGCGAGAGCCTCCTGCTCGGCCTTTAGCTCGACCAGCTGCACACGGGCGGCCTGCTCCTCGTTGTCGTCGATGGGCTCGCCGGGGAGGCCCGCCAGCGAGAGCGAGCCGACCTGCCGCACCACGCCGGGGCCGAGACGGTCGGCCAGGCGCCGCTGTTCGGCCAGCGTCTCCCGGTAGAGCTCCGCACGCAGGTCCAGGGAGACGGGAGCGTCGGGCGACGAGAGCGACATCGCGCCACCACAGGACAGGAACCCCCCGTTGCGGCCGGCCGCTGCTGCCGCGACGCGGCCGGCGTCCAGACCGATCACCGACAGGCCACGGTCCGCGAGGTCCTCGATCGCCGCCAGGCCGCTGCCCCCCAGCCCGATCACGCAGGCATCGGCGGTCACCCGGCCGACGAGCGGACCGAAGCCCCGCCATTCCGGCAGTGCCGGGTCGTCGTCCCATCCGGGACGGTTCAGGTCGGCCACGAGCTGCGTCATGTGAACCCTTCTGGCTCTTCGGACTTCGGACGGGTCTTGGCGGCAGGTTCCCCGCCAGGGTCGCCGAGCCGCACCGGGGTGGCCGGCCACCTCAGGGTAGTGAGCCTGCTGCGGCCAGCATCCTCGGGACGGCCGCTTGGCCGACGATCCCTGCCGCGAACGCCATCGGTGGTCCACAGGCAGGGCAATCCACGGTCGGTTCGGCGGCGAATGACCTGTGTGTGCATCATGGTGCCCATGACAACCGATCCCCCCGGCAGGGCGTTGCCCGAGGTCGCGGGGCACGGTGGGCCGGACACCAGAGCAGAGCTGACGCAACTGCTGCGAGCCAGCGGTCACGGGGACGAGGAGGCCTTCGCGAAGTTGTATGACGTCACGGCACCACGCGTCTTCGGGCTGGTCCTGCGGGTCCTGCGGGACCGCGCGCAAGCCGAAGAGGTGACCCAGGAGGCGTTCCTGGAGATCTGGAGGACCAGCCCGCGCTTCGACCCGGCGCGAGGCAGCGCGCTGGGCTGGCTGATGACCATCGCACACCGGCGAGCGGTCGACCGGGTGCGCTCGGCACAGGCGCAGACCCGCCGCGACACGGCATACGAGGAGAGCCGGCGAGCACCGGCGTATGACGTGACGGCTGAGCAGGCCCATCAGAACCTCGAGGCGGGGGTCGTGCGGGAAGCGCTGCGCGAGTTGACCCGGGTGCAGCGGGAAGCCTTGGAGCTGGCCTACTTCGGCGGGCTCACCCATCGCGAGGTGGCCGATCGGCTGGACCTGCCGCTCGGCACGGCCAAGACCCGGATCCGCGATGGGCTGACCAGGTTGCGAGACACGTTGGGAGCGGACCGATGAACGACGAGCCTTCCCGCCACGTCCCGGAGGTGGACGAGGGCCCGCACGCGCTGGCCGCTGCGTATGCCCTGGACGCCCTTGACAGCGAGGAGAGGACGCGGTTCGAGGAGCATCTGTCCACCTGTGCCGAGTGCCAGCGTGAGGTGGGGAGCCTTCGTGAAGCGGGAACGTCGATGAGCGCCCTGTCCGAGACGGAACCGCCGCCCTCGCTGAGGCAGGGGGTGCTGGCCGGGATCCGGGAGACGTCCCAGGACCCCGTCGAGCCCACGTCCGCGATCCCAGCCCGGAACGACACGGATGCCCCGCTGCCGGGGCGTGGGGCGGCCGACGAGCTGGCGACGCGCCGCGGCAGGCGACCGCAGAAGTCGCCCGGG
>NZ_VOHR01000740.1 GCF_009192725.1 Segeticoccus rhizosphaerae
CGACCAGGTCGGCGCGACCCAGCACGAGTCCGGCCTGCGGGCCGCCGAGCAGCTTGTCGCCGCTGCAGGTCACCAGGTCGGCGCCGGCGCGCAGGGAGCTGGCGGCGTCGGGTTCGTCGGGCAGCAGCGGGTCGGGCTCCAGGAGTCCGCTGCCGATGTCGCAGACGACGGGGACGCCGAGACCGGCCAGGTCGTGCAGGGGCACCGACGAGGTGAAGCCCTCGACCCGGAAGTTGCTCGGATGGACCTTGAGCACACAGCCCGTGTCGGGCCCGAGGGCCTGCGCGTAGTCGGCCAGTGCCGTCCGGTTGGTGGTGCCCACCTCGCGCAGCCGCGCCCCGGTGGACGCGATCAGGTCGGGCAGCCGGAAACCGTCACCGATCTCGACCATCTCGCCCCGGGACACCACCACCTCGCGGCCGGCGGCGAGGGCGGTGGTGGCGAGCACGAGCGCGGCGGCCCCGTTGCCCACGACGAGCACGTCCTCGGCATCGGGCACGGCCTCCCGCAGCGCGGCCAGGGTGCCCCT
>NZ_VOHR01000741.1 GCF_009192725.1 Segeticoccus rhizosphaerae
TCGCGGAGCTCCTTGTTCACCGCCCATCGGTAGGTGACCGCCTTGTGTTTGCCGGATTGTCGGGTCGAGGGTGCGACGCCGGCCAGGCAGGCCAGGGAGGCTGCGTCGGGGAACCGGCCCCGGACGTCGCCGATCTCGGCGAGCAGTCGGGCGGCGCGCACGGTGCCGGCGCGGGGCAGGGACTGGAAGATGTGGGCGTCGGCGTGCAGGGTGAGCTGTTCTGCGATCTGGGCCTCGAGGGCCACGATCTGCTCGACGAGCTCGTTCAGCACGTTCAGCATGGCTCGGGTGAGGTGGGCGCGTGCGGCGCCGTCGGGACCGACCGGTCCGCGGGGCGCAGCCTGCAGGTGGGCGAACAGGTCGGCGGGGTCCTTGCGGCCGCAGTAGCCGACGCTGCTCAGCCAGGCTGCCAGACGCTTCACGCTGAGCCAGTCGGCGCGCTCCTGGGAGTCGAAGCGGGCCAGGAATCTCAGGCTGATCTGGGAGTCGAGGTCCCTGAAGAGGCCAACAGCGCCGGGGAACGCGGC
>NZ_VOHR01000742.1 GCF_009192725.1 Segeticoccus rhizosphaerae
CGACCTCCAGCTCGCCGGCGAGCCCGCACCCGGACAGCCCTGGCGGGTCGGCATCGCCGACCCGCTGCACCCCCGGCTGCTCGCCACCATCGTCAGCGGGAGCCAGATGGCGGTCGCGACCTCCGGCACCGCCGAGCGAGGCGCCCACGTGCTCAACCCGCACACCGGACGACCCGCCACCGACCTGGCCAGCATCACCCTGGTCGGCAGGCACCTCACCGCGGTCGACGCCTACGCCACCGCCGCCCTGGCCATGGGGCGCCGCGCCCGCGACTGGGTCGAACGGCTGCCAGACATTGAGGCCTTCGCGGTCACCCCCACCGGCGGCACGTGGCAGACCCGCGGCTTCCCCGCTGCCGCGCCGGTCGTCAACCCCGGAGCCATCGCACCCGGTACAGGAACCACGATGCCGACGGCCCCGGGGCCCGCGTGACCGCGGCCAGCGCCCTCGCCGACGCGCTCGCCCACGCGACCGGCCGCGCACACCGCGACGACCCGGCGCTGCCCGGCACCGGTGGACCGGCAGG
>NZ_VOHR01000743.1 GCF_009192725.1 Segeticoccus rhizosphaerae
CGCGTATGGACGGCTCGCAGCCATGCGATCCTGCGCCTTGCGCATTTTACTGGCTGCAACCATTTCCATTGCGGATGTGATCTTCTGAGTGTTCTGAACACTCGCGATCTTGGTTTTAATCTCTTTAGCGCCGGCCATCTTTACTCTCCAATCTGGACCTGAGGTGCCTTAAGACACCTCCGTGTCTTTACCAGGTTTGGGTTTCTACGAACTTGTCGAGGCCAGCCTTCAAACCACCTTCGATGTCGGCGTTGTAGTCGCCAGTCTCGTTAATAGTCTTCATTAGGTCAGCATGCTCGCTGTTCATGAAAGAGAGCAAAGAAGCTTCGAAATCACCGATCTTGTTCAGCTCAACGCCTTTTAGGTAACCTTTTTCAGCTGCGAAAATAGACACAGACTGGTCAGCTACGCTCATTGGCGCGTATTGCTTCTGCTTCATGAGTTCGGTAACACGCTCACCATGCTCAAGCTGAGCACGAGTTGCATCGTCAAGGTCAGATGCAAACTGAGAGAACGCTGCAAGCT
>NZ_VOHR01000744.1 GCF_009192725.1 Segeticoccus rhizosphaerae
GTCCGTAGGTCTTGGCGTTGCCGTCAAGAACCTGTTGGCGCAGCACATCGACGCTGGCTGGAGGTTCAACCTCGTAACCTTCGGCTTTGAGCCGGTTCAACGTATTGAAAAGGCTTTCGAAAACCGAAAGATAGGCGGCAGTTCCGACCGCGCCTGCATTTGGCGGGAAGCCAAAGAGAACGATAGCGAGGTTTTTCTCTGCATTCGATTTCCGGCGCAGGGTGGCAAGGTGGTGCGCCTTTTCGGCCAGCGCGTCGATACGTTCAAGGCAGGGGGCCATCGCTTTGACATCACCCCGTGCAGGGCAGGCGTGCGCACAACCGTTGCAACCGTCATGGCCGTGCCGCCCGGCAAAAACTGTCGGGTTCGTGGCACCGTCGATTTCGGGCAGGGCGATCAGCATGGTTGCTTCGACGGGGCTGAGCCCCTGTTCGCCCTGCGCCCATTGTTGCAGCGTCTGGAATTCCAGCGGTTGCGCGGCGAGATATGGAACGTCAAGCGTACTAAGCGCTTCGACGGCGGCG
>NZ_VOHR01000745.1 GCF_009192725.1 Segeticoccus rhizosphaerae
CGCCGCCGCGTCTCCGCGTGGGCGACGGCACGCAGGGCAGCTGCCAGCAAGTCGTCCCCCTTCTTCGCGAGGATCGAGCGCTCGGCGCCGCCCGCGCGGGCCGCCGCCCGGCACAGCTGGCCCAACAACAGGGCCGACAGCCGGATGCGGGCCTGGAAGTCGGGGTGCTGCCACAGGCGACCGACGGTCTCCACGGCGTCGTCGTGGACCGCGATAGCGGCATCGACGTCGTCGACGGTGCCGTAGGCCTCGATGGCTGCACCAGCACTCATGATCGCGATGATCCCGTCGTGGCCCCACTGACGGCGCACCGACGGGAGCAGCCGCAGCACGGCCTCGTCGCCCTGCGCAGCGCGCACCACCATCTCGACGGAACAGAGCGCCGCCTCGGCCAGTGGCGGCGGGGACTCACCGGCGGAGTCGACCACCTGCAGGGCGGTGTCCCAGTCGCCGGACTCGTAGGCGGCCAGCCCGGCGAGGAGGCGCGCGTCCAGGGCGAACGGCGCCCAGGGCCGGCCCAGG
>NZ_VOHR01000746.1 GCF_009192725.1 Segeticoccus rhizosphaerae
CGATGGCCGTTAAAGAAGGCGCGCGGCAGAGGCATCGCAGGCTACGCAAGGAAGCATTTCTGAAAAATGCGACCGAAGTTCTGTCCAGGCAGGGCTTCTATCAATTCTCGATGAATGAGCTCGCTCAGGATCTCGGTACAAAGAAGATCGTACTCTATCGCTATTTCGATTCCAAAGACGATCTCATCATCGAAGTGCTGCAGCGAGCGTCAGACATGTTTCTCGCGATCGATGCGCTGGAATATCCGAGCTGGGAAGATGCCCTGAAAGCCATTGTCAGGGCATGTCGAAAGGAGCCGGGAGCCATGCGGATCCTTGCCAGACATGCCGCGCATGATCCGGAGCTGTCCATATATTTCGAGCGATACAAAGATGTCGTTGCGGAACGAACCGCCGAACGCCTGATGCGCAGATTGGCGAATCCGATAAGGGGACCGGTCGACTACAAATTTTGTGGTGAGGCGATCGCGAACTTCCTGATCGACACGATTTCCAATTGGCTCGACCATGGCGATGTCAG
>NZ_VOHR01000747.1 GCF_009192725.1 Segeticoccus rhizosphaerae
CGTCTACGCGGTGGCGCCGGGAGCCGGCTACGACCACGCCGGCGTGCTCGTCGACCTGCGCGTCGACGACAACCCGGAGGCCCCGCAGGAACTCGCCCGCCTGGTCGACCTGTCCGAGCTCTACTTCGGCACGGCCACCAATGTGCTTCCCCTGGAAGGCCCGCTCGCCGAGGAGGTCCGCGTCCGGCTCGAGGCGCTCGGCCACGGCGAGGAGCCGGACCTGCTGACCGCGCTGACCGCCTGGGCGAGCGTCGAGAACTACGAGATGCGGCTGTCTCCCGACGGCATCGACTCGCGCGTGCTGCAGGCGCTGCGCGAGACCACCGCTGGCTGAGGGAGCACGACCGAGTCAGCTGGCGGCGCGCGAGCCGCCCTCGTCCGGCGCCTCGGGCTCCGCCGGCTGCGCGCGCTCTGGCTCACGCTCGAGGGTGCTGGAGTCCTCG
>NZ_VOHR01000748.1 GCF_009192725.1 Segeticoccus rhizosphaerae
TGCTCCTGGGTGAGGGCGTCGAGCCGGGCAGCGACCACGTCGGTGGCCACGACGTCAGCCCCCTCGGCCAGCAGCCGCACCGTGGTCGCGAGCCCGATCCCCGAACCCGCGCCTGTGACGACGACCGTGCGTCCCTCGAACCGGTTCATCCGAATCTCCCTCGATCCCGTTGCCCCGTGGGGTTGCCTCCACTGTGGTGGGGCAGGCGAGGGGCTTCGAGAGGTGGAGGTCCCGGGTGGCGCAGTCAGGGAAGGTCAGGGACGACCGGCGTAGGGCATCGTGCCGCCCCAGCGCATCGAGGTCACCCGGACCTGCAGACCCGGCACCGGCGCCTCGACGATCATTCCGTTCCCCACCCACATGGCCACGTGGTAGACGGAGCCGGGGTCGTTGGGGTCGGTGCCCCAGAAGAGCAGGTCACCCGCCCGCAGGTCCGACGTGCTGATCTTGGCCACGCGCCGGTACTGGCCGCTCGAGCTGTGCGGCAGCGAGACGCCCTGCGAGCCCCAGGCCCGCAT
>NZ_VOHR01000749.1 GCF_009192725.1 Segeticoccus rhizosphaerae
CATCGTCTGTGGGCCAAGGGAAACCTGTTCATGACGGGTGCTGCGGGCAGGCAGCGCAGCTGCCAACACGGACGAAAAGGAACGGGTTGCAGCTCCTCAGCTGACCTGGTTCAGGACTGTTCGCGAAGAAAGCTGGATGGGTATCGGGTGCGGGTCTGAAGGTGCCAGGACCCTGCTGCAATGAGCCTGCGCCATCACCCTCCGATGCCGCCAGGAGATCCATGAAGTTGCGGGCTGCTTCCGGGTCCTCCTCGCTTTCGAACGCCACATCGAGCTCGGGGGCGGCCCCAAACATGTGCAGGAACGACCACAGTGCAAAGCACTTGCCCCGGTCCTCCTCAAGCTCCGCAAGAGTCAGCTTTGCGCCCCAATCTCGGTCGTATACGCGATGCTAAAGCAGTCCCAACAGCAGACATTAGCGGACTCGTTCACTCACGGATCACCGCCTCGCATCGAAGTCCTAACGCACCTTCTCGATGTCGGCGCGCCTCTCCTTATGGGGAAGCTCAACCGGGA
>NZ_VOHR01000075.1 GCF_009192725.1 Segeticoccus rhizosphaerae
GTTCGTGGCGGGTCGCGGCTCGAGGGCGCCGGCCGCGGCGGCCGCGGTGCGTGCGCTGGCGGACCGGTGCGGGGCGCTGCTCGCGACCTCAGCCGTCGCCAAGGGTCTCTGGCACGACCACGCCTGGTCGCTCGACGTGTCAGGGGGATTCGCCACCCCGGCGGCGGCAGAGCTGATCCACGGAGCCGACCTGATCGTCGGGTGGGGCTGCTCGCTGAACATGTGGACCATGCGGCTCGGCCGGCTCATCGGGCCGGACGCCACGGTCGTGCAGGTCGACGACACGTCCGAATCGCTCGGCGCCCAACGCGAGCTCACCTTCGGCGTGCTCGGTGATGTTGCCCTGACCGCGACCGCGGCCCTCGAGAAGTTGTCTCGCACGGGCGCCCCTCCCGGCGATCCGGTCGGCACGCCACAGGGCGAGCCGATGGTGCCCACACCCGAAGGTGCAGGCGACCACGGTGGTGAGCACACGGCATACGGCTATCGCACCGACGCGGCGCGCGAGCTCTTGGCGGCCTCGGGACGTTGGCGTGACGTGCCCTATGTCGACCAGTCGGCCGAGGGCCGGATCGACCCGCGGACCTTGACGATCGCGCTCGACGAGCTGCTGCCGGCGGAGCGGGTCGTCGGCGTCGACTCGGGCAACTTCATGGGCTACCCGAGCATGTTCCTCGACGTGCCGGACGAGCTCGGATTCTGTTTCACGCAGGCCTACCAGTCGATCGGGCTTGGGCTGGCCACGACGATCGGGGCGGCGCTGGCGAGGCCCGATCGGCTGCCCGTCGCGGCGCTCGGCGACGGCGGGCTGATGATGGCGGCGGCCGAGCTCGACACGGTGGCGCGACTCGGGCTGCCGATGGTGGTCGTGGTCTACAACGACGACGCCTACGGCGCCGAGGTGCACCACTTCGCACCGGGCGGTGACCCGCTCGACACGGTGCGTTTCCCGCCGACCGACATCGCGGCGATCGCCCGGGGCCACGGTTTCAGCGCGGTCACCGTCACCGAGGTGGACGAGCTCGGCCCGGTGAGGGAGTGGCTCGACGGGTCGCGGGACACCCCGCTGCTGATCGACGCCAAGGTGACCCGCGACGAGCCGGCCTGGTGGCTCGAGGAGGCCTTCCGCGGCCACTGACCCCCGTGTGCTCACCCTGGGCCGCTTTGCTCAGCCCAGGCCGCTCACCGGTACCCCGGGAGCGGCCTGGGCTGAGCACGGTCCGCTGCGATTTTCACTCGGCGTACCGGTCGGCATTCGCGTGTATGGCGTCCCGCACGTACTGCGACAGGCCCGGAGCCTCTAGCGACTCGTCGTAGGTGGACGTGTAGCGCGGGTCGCTGACGTAGAGGTCGCCGAGGTTGCGGTGGAAGGCGTGATCACAGGCGTAGAAGCGCCGGTTGATGTGCTCCCGGTGCGCCTCGGCTGCAGCCATCGCCGCCTCGCTCGTGGCCGGCTCGCCCGACCGGAACGCCTGCAGGAAGGCGCTGTTGAGCTCGTCGGTCTCGGCCTTGACCTCCGCCCAGTCGGCCTTGGTGTAGTTCTTCGTGCGCTGCTGGCTCTGCTTCCACGCGTCGGTGTCGCCCCAGCGCTGCTGGGCCTCGTCCTGGGCGTCGTCGAAGTTGTCGCCGAACAGCTCCCTCATGTCCTGCTCGGTGGCGGGCTTGTCGTTCATCTCGTTCTCCAGTGCTCGGTCGATGGCCGCGACGAGACCGCGCATCTCGTCCAGCCGGGACATGACCGCTGCGCGTTGACGGAGCAGGTGCTCGGCGACGTCGGCGTCCGGGTCGTCGATGAGGAGTGCGATCTTCTCGAGCGCGAACCCGAGCCGCCGGTAGACCACCACGTGCTGCAGGCGCGTGAGGTCCGCGTCGGTGTAGAGGCGGTAGCCGGCGGTGCTGCGTTCGCTCGGTCGCAACAGCCCGATCGCGTCGTAGTGGTGCAACGTCCGCACCGTCACGCCGAATCGGTCCGCCACCTGACCCACGGTCAACAGCTCGCCGGCCCGCCTCGTCACCTGTGCCATCTCGGTCATGCCCCTACCGTGTCGCCTCACGCCGCGTCAGGGTCAAGTCTCTTCTCCGCGTCCACCGGGCTGGTCCCGCTAGCGAGGCGTCAGGACACAGAACTCGTTGCCGTCGGGATCGGCCATGACCACCCAGCTGACGTCGCCTTGGCCGATGTCGATCCGGGTCGCGCCCAGTGCGACGAGACGCTCGACCTCGGCGTGCTGGTCGGCTCCGGCCGGGGGCGCGATGTCGAGGTGCAGCCGATTCTTGCCCAGCTTGGCCGCCACCGGTGGCCCTCCCCACGAGATCTTGGTGCCGCCCTGCGGTGACTGGATGGCGGTCTCCTCGGCCTGGTCCCACACCAGGGGCCAGGCCAGCGCCTCGCTCCAGAAGTATCCGACCGCCTGGGTCCCGTCGCTGGCCAGGGCCCCGATGACCCCGGTGTCGGTCAAGAAGTTGTTGCCGGGCTCGATCACGCAGAACTCGTTGGCCTCGAGGTCAGCCAGGACCACGTGCCCTTCCTCGGGCCGCTGACCGACATCGATGTGTCGGGCCCCGAGGCTCAGCGCACGCTCCACGATCGCCTGCTGGTCGTCGTCGGACGTCGAGGTCAGGTCGAGGTGCATCCGGTTGGGTTGACGTTTCGGCTCGTCGCTGTGCGCGAACTCCAGCCGGAACTCGGTCTCCCTCGTCGGCAGGAGCACGAAGACGCCGTCCGGGTCGTCGACCGTCTCACGCCCCAGCAGCCCGGCCCAGAAGCGGGCCAGCTCGCGGGGTTCGTGCGCGTCAAAGGCGAGAGCCACGAGGTTAGACGTCATCCGTGAACGCTACGGCGCCCGGCAGATTCGCTGCAACGACATTGATCGCCCGGTCTGCGCCGGCGCGCGGTCCTTCGCCCCAGAGTGGTCAGCGGTGCGCCGATGTGAGCCCTTGGCAGGGGGTTTCGGCCGGGCTAACGTGAGTGGTCCCACGCTTCTCCCGGAGGTTGGCATGACGACTCAGGCCCCATCCAGCTCATCGTCCGGGGCGGCGTCCCCGGGACAGTCCATGGAGCCGCAGGCCAGGCTCGATCTCTACCGCACGATGGTGCTCTGCCGCACCTACGAGGAGGCGATCCTGCGCGAATACCACGCGGACAAGGGACCGGGCTTCGACATCGGCAAGGGCCTGATACCCGGCGAGATGCACCTGTCTGCCGGTCAGGAGCCGGTGGCGGCCGGGGTCTGCGCCCACCTCACCGCCGACGACGCGATCACCGCCGCCCACCGACCGCACCACCTGGCGATCGCGCACGGCGTGGACCTGCGCGCGATGACGGCCGAGATCTTCGGCCGCGTCGACGGGCTCGGGAAGGGCCGGGGCGGTCACATGCACCTCTTCGACCCTGCGACACACTTCTCCTGCTCGGGGATCGTCGCCGAGGGCTTCCCGGCGGCACTGGGACAGGCCTTCGCCTTCCGGCGGCGCAAGACGGACCGGGTGGCGGTCGCCGTCGCGGGCGAGGGCGCGGCCAACGCCGGTGCCTTCCACGAGGCCCTCAACCTCGCCGCGCTCTGGGCGCTGCCCGTGGTGTTCGTCGTGGAGGACAACGACTGGGGCATCTCCGTGCCCCGCGACCTGTCGACCGCGGTGGACTCCAACGCCGTCCGGGCGACGGCCTACGGCATACCAGGGGAGCGGGTGGAGGACAACGACGTCGACGCCGTCCACGAGGCGGCGCGGCCGATGGTCGCGCGTGCCCGTGCCGGTGAGGGCCCGTCCCTGCTCGAGGTGCACACCCTGCGCCTGTGGGGCCACTTCGAGGGTGACGCCCAGGGTTATCGGCCGGACCGGGAGAAGGTCCACGAGGACGACCCGATCCCGATCTACGAGAAGCGGCTGCGCGACGCCGGTGTGCTGGACGACGAGCTGGTCCAGCAGGCTGCCGCCGACGCCACCACGAAGGTCGAGGACGCCATCGAGTTCGCCAAGGCGAGCGCCGTGCCCGACCCGTCCACCGCCACCGACTACGTCTTCGCGTGAGGGAGCAGCAGACATGACGATCACCGAGACGCCGCAGGGCACCCGCCGGCTGACCACGTCCAAGGCCATGGTCGAGGCGATCGACCAGGAGATGGCCCGGGACGAGTCCGTGTTCTACATGGGCGAGGACGTCGGTGCCTACGGCGGCATCTTCAGCTCCACCACCGGCCTGCTCGACAAGTACGGGCCCGGACGGATCATTGACACCCCGATCTCCGAGACCGGCTTCATCGGCCTCGGCATCGGCGCCGCGGTCGAGGGGATGCGCCCCATCGTGGAGCTGATGTTTGCCGACTTCATGGGCGTGTGCCTGGACCAGATCTACAACCACATGGCCAAGATCCACTTCGAGTCGGGCGGCAACGTCACCGTGCCGATGGTGCTCACCACCGCGGTCGGCGGCGGCTACTCCGACGGCGCGCAGCACTCCCAGTGCCTGTGGGGCACCTTTGCCCACCTCCCGGGCATGAAGGTCGTGGTGCCGAGCAACCCGGCCGACGCGAAGGGCTTGATGACGTCGGCGATCCGGGACGACAACCCGGTCGTCTACCTCTTCCACAAGGGCGTCATGGGGCTGCCCTGGATGGCCAAGAACCGCCGCAGCACCGACGAGGTTCCCGAGGGAGAGCACGTCGTGCCCATCGGGGAGGCCAAGGTCGTCCGGCCGGGCAGCGACGTCACCGTCGTCACCCTGTCCCTGTCGGTGCACCACAGCCTCGACGTGGCCGACAAGCTTGCCGAGGACGGCGTCGACACCGAGGTGATCGACCTGCGCAGCCTGGTGCCGCTGGATCGGGACACCGTGCTGGAGTCGGTGCGCAAGACCGGCCGCCTCGTGGTGGTCGACGAGGACTACCTGTCGTATGGCGTGTCCGGCGAGATCGTGGCCACGGTCGCCGAGACCGACCCTGGAATGCTGCGGGCCCCGGCCCAGCGGGTCGCGGTCCCGGACGTGCCCATCCCCTACGCCCACGACCTCGAGTACACGGTGCTCCCCCGGCAGGACCGGATCGAGCGGGCGATCAGGGCAGTGCTGTGACCGACGTGCTCTTTCCCCCACTGTCCAAGGACACGCCAGACTCCGAGGGGGTGCTGTCCACCTGGTTCGTCTCCGACGGCGCCTCCGTGTCGGCCGACCAGCTGCTGGCCGAGGTGCAGGTCGACAAGGTGTCGGCCGAGGTGCCGGCACCGGTCGCCGGGGTCGTGCGCCTACTCGTCGAGGAGGAGGCGGCCGTGCGACAGGGGACGCCGATCGCCCGGATCGAGTAGCCGCAACTCGCCTGGGTGATCGGCGGGGCCGGCGCCACTACTCCGGTAAGTCCAGGTGGTGCGCCGCGGCCCGTGGCAGACTCGGGCCATGCCGCTCGCACGTATGCGCTCCGTGGTCCTCGATTGCCCCGCCCCCAAGGCACTCGCCGAGTTCTACCATGCTGTGCTCGGCGGTGAGATCACGTTCGTCGAGGACGACTGGGTGGTCCTCACGGTGGACGGTCTGCGTCTGGCGTTCCAGCAGGTGGACGCGTTCGCCGCGCCGACATGGCCGGATGGCGAGCGGCCGCAGCAATTCCACCTCGACCTGACGGTGGACGACGTCGACGCGGTCGAGGCTCGCGTGCTGGAGCTGGGCGCCTCGAAGCACGACGTACAGCCGGGCCAGGCAGCAGGTGACTCGTTCAGGGTCTACCTCGATCCGGCAGGTCACCCCTTCTGCCTCTGCTGGGACTGAGGCGAGCGGTACCCGCCAGCGAATCGCGTGGGTCGCCCGGCTCGGGGTCCTGCCGATCGGGCGCTCGCCGTCGCCGCAGACGGTCCAGCGTGTCGGGGGCGCAGGGCGTGTCGCGGTGCTAGCGTCAGCGCTCACTAGTTCTCAACATCAACCGAGGGGTTCACCGTGATCGCGCTAGGCATCATCCTCATCATCATCGGACTGATCGTCGCCAGCCTCAAGGTCCTGCTATGGATCGGCATCATCCTGCTCATCGTCGGGCTCGTGCTCAATCTCGTCCCGATTGGCGGCACCCGCCGACGCGTCTGGTAGCGCGCGCCGCGGGCCCCTGCCCAGGGGCCCGCGGCGCCGGTTTGTGCCGGTGGCGCTCTACTGCGCCCGGGGCGGACACGGGGGATGGCGGCACGGTCGAAGAAACTTCTATGGTCGATGTCGAAGACGTTGGCGCTCGTTCGACGTACGGATGAGAAGCATCTCCCCGGCAACCAATAGGAGTGATCAAGATGCCGCGTTTCATGGGATTCGTGAGGATGGAAGAGGGCGTCGGCACGCCGCCACAGGCGCTGTTCGACGCGATGGACGCCTACATCAGCGAACAGGCCGCCAAGGGTGTGTTCCTCGACGGCGGCGGTCTGTACGGAACTGAAGACGCCGTGAACTTCGTCGTCCGCAAGGGCGAGGTCAGCCGGGTCGACGGGCCGTACGCCGAGGCCAAGGAGGTTGTCGGAGGCTGGGCCATCCTGCAGTACGACACCCTCGAGGAGGCCGTGGCCGATCAGCGGGAGTTCGCCGAGTTGCACGCCAAGTACTGGCCCGAGATCACCGTGGTCGCCACCTTGCGTCAGATCTCCACGGGCCCTGACACGCCGGGCGACTGAACAGGACTTACTACGCTGGCCTCGTGCCGGCAGAAAACAGTGCGGACGACCCGGCCGAGGCCATCGTCGCGGCGTGGCGGGCCGAGTCGGCCCGCCTCGTCGGTGCTCTTACCCGGATGACCCGTGACGTGGAGCTGGCCGAGGACCTCGCCCAGGACGCACTCGTGTCCGCGCTCGAACAGTGGCCCACGACCGGGGTCCCGAAGAACCCGATCGCGTGGCTGATGACCATCGCCAAGCGGCGCGGCATCGACCACTTCCGGCGCGCCGACAGCCTTCGCCGCAAGATCGAGCAGGTCGAATATGCCCGCGGGGTAGGGGATGAGCAGATGCCCGACCTCGCCGGCCAGGTCGACTACGTCGAGGACGACGTCCTGCGGCTCATCTTCTTGTCCTGTCACCCCTGCCTGACTGCCGAGTCCCGCGCCGCGCTGACGCTGCGTCTGGTCGGAGGGCTCACCACCGCAGAGATCGCCCGTGGGTTTTTGGTCACGGAATCGACCATGGGACAACGCATCTCACGAGCCAAGAAGACACTGTCCACCGCGCACGCCGAGTTCGAGCTGCCCACGGGGGCGGAGCGGGCCAGGCGTCTGGACGACGTCATGGCCGTGATCTACCTGATCTTCAACGAGGGATACACCGCCACCTCTGGCGAGGACTGGATGCGCCCTGACTTGGCGAGCGAGGCGACCAGGCTCGCGCGCGTACTGGTCGACGTCGCTCCCCACGAGCCCGAGGTGCTCGGGCTGCAGGCGTTGCTTGAGCTCCAGGGCTCGCGGATGGCCGCCCGGCTCGATGAACACGGCACGCCGGTCCTGCTGGAGGCGCAGGACCGGACGCGGTGGGACCCGTCGCTGATCCGGCATGGGATGGCTGCCCTCGAGCAGGCGGAGCGCCTTGCCGCGCGCGGCAAGCCTGTCGGGAAGTACTTCGTGCAGGCCTTGATCGCCGCCCAACACGCCCGCGCAAAGCGCGCCGAGGACACGGACTGGCGCCGGATCGCAGCGCTGTATGACGTCCTCGCCGACGCCGCGCCGGGGCCGGTCGTCGAGGTGAACCGGGCTGTCGCGCACGGGCGAGCGTTCGGCCCGGACGCGGGGCTTGCGGTGCTGGAGGGGCTGGACGCTGGTGCGCTCGGCGACTCGCCGCTCGTGCCGAGTGTGCGCGGAGACCTGCTCGAAAGGGCCGGGCTCCACGCGCGGGCCAGCGAGGCGTTCGCCGAGGCGGTCGCGCGCACCAGAAACGAGGGCGAACGTACGGTCCTGCAGGCTCGAGCCGAACTGAACCTGAGTCGCGCCTCGAGACCCACTGAAGTCTCAGGAGGGGAAGAGCCTGCATGTGATCGGCAGCCCCGGCCTCGTCCAGACGCTGATGGCCCTGGGCCTGGTCGACGAACTCCGGCTGATGATTGACCCGCTGGTGGTGGGCGGCGGAAAGCGCCTCTTCCACGATGACGGGGGCTGCGACCGCTGCAGCTGGTCGACAGCGTGGTGACCGGCACGGAGGCGATCATCGCCACCTACGCCGAGGCAGCGGGCTGACCCGGCAGATGATCGACGGCGTGCACGCCGTCGCCCTCCGGCGTGAGGCTCGGCTCAAGCCTGTGCGGAGGTGAGCGTCCGCGCGAGCGGCTCGAGGGCCTCGATCAGCTCGTTGAGCTCGGCCGTGTTTAGGACCTCGTAGGGCACGACGGCGAGGTCGTCGGTCAAGGCCTCGACTCGGTCCTTGGCCTGTCGGCCGGCAGGAGTGAACGTCGCCTCGTCCTTGATGAGTCCCCGGGTTTTCATCCCGTCGATGAGGGCGGTCAGTTGCGTGGTGGGGAGGTGGTGGATCCGGCCGAAGCTCCTGGCCGGGATCCCGATGTCGAGGGCGGACAGGACGTGGGCCTCGAGGCCGCCGATGCCCTCGGCCATGAGCGCGACGATGTGCCCGTCGCCGCGGTGCTCGCGCAGAAGTGAGGCGGCGTGGAAGAGGCGGGTCACCGGATCCCGCGGAAGCGGCAGGGTGCGCAGCGCGGCGTACATGGGGCGGCCTTCGAGCGGAGCGCTGGTCGCGGCCTTGGTGAGCAGCTCGACCGCGCGGGCGAAGTCTGGCGTGTCGACGAGGTCACCGAGGATCTGGCGCAGCGCGTTGGCGCAGCCATGCTGGCGGGCGGCGATCGCAGCCTCCGGTGTGGTCGTGTTCCAGACTTTCGGGATGTGGCGGGCCACCTCACCCGGTGCGAAGTTGTAGAAGAGCGCGTGGACCACCTCGGCGGGCACAGAGCTGCCGAGCGGTGCCGCCCGACCGGCGAAGTAGGTGTCCCAGTAGTTGGTGAACCCCAAGGCGAACATGGCCTCATTGGGTTGGTCAGCCGAGTAGGGGATGACGCCAATCGGCTCGACGAGGTCGAACATCTTGCGAGCCAGTGGGCTCATCGCGGTGAACTCTGCCCTGTGCTCGCGGCGAGGAACAACATCGTCAGGCTGCCGAGCTCTGTCGCGGGGACCGCACCGACGACGTCGTACCCGAGGTGGGAATAGAACTCCAGCGAATGATCGAGGTCCTGCACACGGAGGCCGACGTGCAGCGTCCTCATGCTTCTGCCTCCACCGACGGTGTCATGTTCTGCTCGACCGGGAACATCAGGTGGGTGACGCGATCTCCCTGGACGCACTCGATCGGGTCGCCCAGCGGGACGTCGTCTGCACTCAGCTCGCCGAAGAAGGGCCGGCCCTGTCCCATGACCACGGGCACGAGGTCAACAGCGACCGCGTCGAGCAGGCCGAGTTCGAGGCATTGCCGCGCGATGGTTCCGGCCGTCACCGCCACCGTGCGTTCGCCGGCGATCTCCTGGGCCTGGGTCACCGCCGCCTCCACGCCGTCGGTGACGAAGTGGAACGGTGCGGCCGGGTGGTCCTCGACCCAGTCTGTCGGGATCTGGTGGGTCAGGACCACCACCGGCACTCCCATCGTGTGCATGCCATCCCACCCATCGGTGAAGTCGAACAAGGTGCGTCCGCACACCAGCGCACCCAGCCCGCCGGCCCACCTGTGCCAGTAGTCGGCGCTGGACCGGCTCATGTGCAAGGTGATGCGGTCATCGACGGTGGGGACCTCGACGTCGCCGTTCTGCAACCACTCGAAGAGCCGACCGATCGTGTTGTCCTGCTTGGCGATGTAGCCATCCAGCGACATTGACGCATTGGCGATGACCTGTCCCACGGCGTCCTCCTTCAGCTCGAGATCGCTTCCTTCTGTCGACCAGTGAATCGAACGGAACTCATCGCGTCGTCCTCATTGTCATGAGTCGCCGACAGGCTCACCTGGTGTCCGCCTCGCCGGTCGCGGTCACGGCACTGATCAGTTCCACTGCGGCACCGGACACGCAGCAGCCCCCGGGTCTCCGCCATGGCTCCGGCCCACTCGACTGGCACGGGACTTGACTGGACCACCACGAGGGAGGATTCTAAAAGTGTAGTTATTTGTTGTTAGAAATCAGGTCGTGATGGCTGCTCAACGCCCCACTCCACCGCTCGGACGCAACCCTGTCGTCCGAGCAAGCAGCACCGGACTGCTCGTCGGCATGATCGTTGGTGTGATCTTCATCGGCAGCATCGGCGTCGGCATCGCCCTCGGCCTCACGCTGGCCCTGGCCGGGGGGATCCACGCAACGTCCCCCTTCGGCCAGGGTCACGGCTGAACCGGGTTCGCGCCATGGGCGCCGATGGGCCATCGCCCGGGGTGACGTCGCCCTTGGGTCCGGGTAGGTGACTCGGTCTCGAGGGCTGCTGGGCGTGTTGGTGGGGGCTGCGTTCGTGGTGTTCGCCCAGGCGTTCATGATCGCGCCGATCCTGCCCCGCCTGGCGGAGGTGTTCGGGGTGGGCGTCGGCGTCATGGGCCTGGCGGTCCCGGCCTACCTGATCCCCTACGGGGTGATGACGCTGGTATGGGGTCCGGTCGCCGACCGATTCGGCCGTCGCCCGGTCATCCTCGTCGCGCTGGCCTGCTTCACCCTGCTCGCGCTCGTCACCTCGCTCGCACCGTCGACCGGCTGGTTCATCGGTCTACGGGCCGCCGCCGGACTCGGTGCGGCAGGCATCGTGCCCGTCTCGTTGATGCTGATCGGAGACCTGCTCGACTACGCCGAACGCGGCCCGGCCATCGGGTGGCTCTTCGGCGGGATGGCAGCCGGGATGGCCGCCGGATCGACCGCTGGCGCACTGGCCGAGCCGATGATCGGCTGGCGGGGGCTCTTCGCCGTGGTCGCGGTCGGAGGGGCCCTCTTGGCCGTCGCCGGCGCCCGCCTCATCCCAAGACGTTTGGGCGTGAGCGAGTCAATGTCGATCCGGGCAGTCGCCGCCGGCTACGCCGCGTTGCTACGGCAGCCCCGAGCCCGGCGCTGCTACGCCTACGTCGCGGTGAACGCGGTGCTGCAGTCGGGGATCTACACCTGGCTCGGCGTGTACTTGCACGGCCGGTACGGGCTCGGCCCCATCGGAATCGGCCTGGCCCTGCTCGGCTACGGCGTACCCGGCTTCGCCTTCGGCCCGATCCTCGGTCGCGCGGCGGACCGGTTTGGGCGGGCCCGACTCATCCCCGCTGGACTCGTTGTCACGGCTGTCGCCGCGGCCGGCCTCGCGCTACCGGGGTCGCTGGTTCTGGCGGCGCTGCTGGTGACGCTGCTGTCCTTGGGCTATGACCTGACCCAGCCCCTGCTCGCCGGGATCGCCACCGACCTTCCGGCCGCCCGCGGTCAAGCTGTCGCCTTCATGGCCGTCGTGTTGTTCCTCGGGTTCGGCACTGGCAGCCTCGTCTTCCAAGCCGTACTCCCGGCGGGGTTCGGCGTCGCCTTCACGATCTTCGCGGCATCCGCGGCCGTTGCTGCCAGCGCTGCTGTGCCGATATTCGCCCACGAACGCCCACCAGCGCCCCATCCTGCCTGACGCGCCCTGCTGTGAACAGCAGCCACATCAGGCTCTCTTCGGGACTGATGGGGCCTGTTTCGAGTGGAGTGATCCGGGTATCGGCGTTGTTGAAACGTTCGCTGCCATTGATGAAGGTAGGACTTGATGACTTCGCTCGATATGGCCTCAACAAACACGGTGTCCAGGGTCGCTCACGACCTGTCGTTAGCGACATGGTTCGGGGGCTCGCTGATGGGCGCGGTGGGCTTGAACGGCGCGACCGCAAAAGCCAAAAGCCCCTCCGAGCGCGTCCGCTTGTCGTCCCTGGGGTGGGCTCGGTGGACACCCGTTCAGATCGCCGCGGCCGGCATCCACACCGTCGGTGGGTTGGGCCTGATCGGGGGAAACCGTAAACGGCTTGCGAACGATGGGGCTACCCAGGCCAACACGGTCGTCAAGACCTTGGTGACAGTGGTGGCGATGGGCGTGACCGGATACTCCGGATGGTTGGGCAAGCAGGTCGCCGAGCGGGTGAGCGAGGGTGCGGAAGGTGCGACGGAGCCCTCAGCCGGTGCGTCGGACAAGCTCGCCAAGGCGCAGAAGCAGCTCCAGATGCTGCAATGGGCCATTCCTGCCCTGACCGGTGTGCTCGTCGTGCTGGGCGCGCAGCAGGGCGAGCAGCAACGAGGCCTGAAAGGGCTTCTGGATCTCTAGGGGATCAACCGCGACGACCAGACCCTGTGCCGCTGTGCAACTCCCGCAGCTCGCTTTGTAGGTGAGCGCAGGAGCTGTCCGAACTGGTCGCACACCCGTGAGGCACCGATCAACACGAGTCAACGGTGGTTGAGGGCCCGGCTCCAAGTCTGCATGTGCAGCACGCGACCCTTGCGCCGGCGCTCGAAGGCAAGGGTCTCGGTGAGGTCGAAGCCAGAACGTCTGGCCACCAGCCCCTGGGATCGGATGGGCACCGCCTCGCCCGGCACGCAGAGCGGCCGCGTCATCGGACGGTGACGGTGTCACCGATGCGGATCCGGCCGGTGACGATCGGCTCGGCGTAGACCGCGAGCAGCAGATCGCGCTGCTCCCCCAGGGCTTTCAGCACTCGGCCGTGTCGTGGTACGTCGCCCTGTTGCACGTCGACGGTGCGACACCGTTCGATCTGCTCCGTCACGTAGAGCCGGACGCCACCCATCTCGAGCGTCCGCCCGAGCCAGCCGTCCTCGGCATACGGCTCGTTGGTCTCCACAACGAGGTTGGCGCGGAAGCGGCGCGGGTCGAGCGGTTCGTCGTCGCCGACCAGCTCGGCCGCCGCAGCAAGGGTGGCGGTGCCGATGAGGCTGACCGGCGCGGCGTCGTAGTGCTCGACGACGCCCAGCCCTGGCCGCACCGTCTCCCCCTCACGCACGAGCTCGACCGACTCGCCGAACAGCTCCGACAGCCGCTCGTTGAGTCGGGGGTCGGAGGCCAGCAGCGACGTCCCGTCGGGCAGCGCCACCATCGTCCCGCTCTCGTCCATCGATGCGCTGCACCCGAAAACCGGGTCCATCCGGTGGAATCGCCGCGAGTTCTTGCCGCTGGCAAACCGTCCGCTGCCGTCGCGGACCGCCCACCACCTGTCGCCCACCAGCCCACGGTCGTCCAGCTCGACCGCCTCCAGCCGCTCCCCCAGCATGGACTTGACCGGGTAGCGATGGATCTCGCGCACGGTCAGACTCACACCAGCCTCCTTGCAGGCCTTCGCCGCACTTGTCCCACCGAGCCTCTCACGCGAACTTCGGCGCAACGAGCGAGATCCCGGCCGGAGACTGGAGCCGCGCCCGCACTCGACCACGGCTCACCCGCCATCTTGCCCGAGCCACTCGTCGCGGAGCATGGCAAAGGTCAGGTCGTCCAGCCAGCGCCCGTCGCGGCCGAGCACCGATGCCACGGCACGACGCTCCTGACGCAGACCGAGCCGGCGCAGCAGCCTGGCCGACGGCACGGCGTCGGCGAAGACGTCGGCCGTGATCCGGCGCAACCCCATCTGCCCAAACCCGATCTCCAACAGGGCCGCGGCAAGCTCGGTGCCCAGCCCGATGCCCTGCACCGACGGGTGCAGCACGTAGCCGAGCGTGCCCTCGCGCTCGGTCGTGCCCTCCGCGGTGATGCATCCCGCGAGGCGTATGCCGATCGCGGCGTCGCCGATGACCGCGCCGGTCTCGCGGTCGCAGACCGCCAGCGCGAGCTGCGGCCGCTCGGCTCCCGGTCTCCCCCGCGCCACCCGCGCAGCGACTCGCGCCCGCGTCTCCTCCATGGTGAGGACGCCGTGGCTCAGGTAGGCGACCACCTCTGGCAACGAACGAAACCCGTGCACGGCCTCGGCGTCATCCACCGTGAGCGGACGCAGGGTCAACCGTGCGGTGTGCTGCGGCCAGACGAGGTCGGAGAGGTCACCGATCATGTGAGATCGGGACCGCTGCGGACGTGCTCGAAGATCAGACTGGTCTCCACGTTGGCCACCCCCGGCCGGTTGGTGAGGTGGTCGAGCACGAAGTCGCGCAACGCGTCCGGCGACGCCGCGGCGACGTGGACGAGGTAGTCGTTCGCGCCGCTGACGTGGTAGGTGCCGAGCACGCCCGGCAACCGCGGCACCCCTTCGCGGAACTGCTCGAAGTGCTCGCGCTGGTGGCCCCCGAACCGCACCGCGACCATCGCCTCGATCGGCAGTCCCAGCGCGGCCACGTCGACGTCGGCGTGGATGCCGCGGATGACGCCCCGCTCGCGCAACGACCGCACCCTCGCCACGCAGGTCGACTCCGCGATCCCCGCCTCCCGAGCGAGCGCGTTGTTGGGCATCCGCCCGTCTGCCTCGAGCAGGGCCACGAGGCGTCGGTCCACGTCGTCGAGCCGCGGCCGCGGGCGCGGGTCGGGCCCCGGCGCACGCGCTGGTGGGACAGGAGACACGACCGCGAGCCTAGCGGCGAC
>NZ_VOHR01000750.1 GCF_009192725.1 Segeticoccus rhizosphaerae
GTTGGGGCTGGCGGGGACGATGGCTGCGGCCATGAAAACTGCCGAGACAGCGAAAGCGAAGAGGGCGGCGAGAGCGCGGTTACCTGCATAATCGAAAGCGGACATGTTGATTTCTCCTTGAACCTTGATCTGTTTTTACCGGACCATCCGGTGATACCAGATACAATGCACGAGGCGTGCCAAAGTCGAAAAACGGCAGAATTTCGCCATTCTTGTCTGAACGGTGAGCAGACGCGTTATTCATCAATCCGAAAGGTTGGTAAAATTCGCCAATATTTGGATTATAGCCTTTCCGGTGGCGATGGAGCGACGCTGACGCTATCGCCTGCATCGCAAATGGCGCTTGATCGCATCCACCTTTCCCATTTCCGCAACCATGTCGAAAGCGAGCTTTCCGGCACGGCGCAATTCAACCTGCTCGTGGGCGAGAACGGTGCCGGCAAGACCAATATCCTCGAGGGATTGTCCCTGCTGGCGCCGGGTCGCGGCCTCAGGCGTGCCGCGCTTGCCGACAT
>NZ_VOHR01000751.1 GCF_009192725.1 Segeticoccus rhizosphaerae
GGTGAGCGCTCGCGGCGGCCGGGTCACGCTCGAGCTCGGCGCCCTCACCGGCCACCAGGACGCGAGGCACGTCCCGACGCGCCCTGGCCGGGTCGGCGGCCACCGGACGGAGCGCGTCCTCCTCCACCAACTGTTGCAACGGCGTCGTGCGGGTATAGCCACCGGCGAGCAGGGCGGCACCCTCCAACCGGGCCCGAACGCGCAGCACCTCACGCACGTGCGGATAGGGCGAGCGTGGCTCCACCAACAGGTCGTCGCCGTCGTCCCACCAGGCGACGAGCCCGAGCCGCTGCACCGGAGCGAACATCGCGGCGCGCGTGCCGACCACGACCGGCACGTGGCCGCGCAACACCTTGAGCCAGGCGGTGTAGCGGGCCTGCGGTCCCTGGTCGGCGGTCAGGCGCACGTGCCGATCCTTGCCGAGCCGGGCACGCAGGGCTGCGTCCACCCGGTCGACGTCCCGGTGGTCCGGCACCACCAGAAGCGCGCCCCGCCCGCCTTCCACTGCCGCGG
>NZ_VOHR01000752.1 GCF_009192725.1 Segeticoccus rhizosphaerae
ATCTCGACGCACGGCTCGGCGACAACATTGCCGGGAGCTTCGCCGATGCCGAGGTCAAGCTCGCCTCGATACCTCTCGATATCGCCGATGCGTCGGGACGGTGGGACTATACCGGCGGGAAGGTCACGATCGGCGGAGCGTCATTCCTCCTGACTGACCGCGAGGAGCCGGACCGCTTCGAGCCGCTGGTCGCGCGCGATGCGGGCCTCACGCTGGAGGATAGTATCGTCCTCTCACAGGCTACGCTGCGCAACCCCGGGACCGACCGCATCGTCACCATCGCCGATATCCGCCACAATCTCGCGACCGGGGCGGGGCATGCCGATCTCGACGTACCCGGCCTCGTTCTCGACGACCAGTTGCAGCCCGACGAACTCTCCGCACGCGCGTTGGGCGTCATTGCCAATGCCGAGGGTACGATCACCGGCAAGGGACGCATCGACTGGGCCGCGAATGGCGAGGTCACCAGTTCCGGCACATTCGGCACCGAAAGCCTCGATTTCGCCGCCGCCT
>NZ_VOHR01000753.1 GCF_009192725.1 Segeticoccus rhizosphaerae
TCGTCGGCTACGGCCTGGACTACGCCGAGAAGTACCGCAACCTGCCGTTCGTCGGGACGCTCGCCCCGCACGTCTACGCCTCCTGAGGACAACCTGAGGGTCGGTGTGCCCTCGGCGAACAGGGGCGGACCCACGACGGGTTGCCTGGTTCGAGCGTGTAACTTCGAGGCTCCGACCATCCCGCGACCGGAGGATGAGGGGCCCGGCCCCGATCGCCCATGAACCTCAAGAGCCTTGTCCGTGGTCCCGCGATCTGGATCGCGGTCGCCGTCCTGCTGCTCTGGGTGGCCGCGAGCACGCTGCGCAGCCCGTCGGTCCAGCGCATCGACACGTCCGACGGCATCGCGCTGCTGGCGACCGGGAAGGTCGACCAGGCGAAGATCATCGACCCGATCCAACGGGTCGACCTCACGCTCACCGACGACTTCACCAAGGGCGACAAGAACTACGGCAAGCAGGTCCAGTTCTTCTACGTCTCGGCGCAGGGCCCGTCGATCGCCAAGGACATCTCC
>NZ_VOHR01000754.1 GCF_009192725.1 Segeticoccus rhizosphaerae
TGCCCGCGCGCAGCTCGCGCACCAGTCGGCGCAGACCACGGTCGCCGGGGTAGCGCGCGCTGGCCGCGCGCAGGCTGGCGACCGACTGCTCGGCGGTGAGCCGCTCCTCCTCTTCGCCCATCGCCACGCGGCCCGGTTCGCCGAGGAAGCGCTGCCAGACGATGTTGCGGGACGGCCACGCCGAGATGTCCCCCAACAGCGCCTCAGCGAGCAGGTTCCACGCCAGGATCTCGCTCTTGGCATCGAGGACCAGGGCAGGCAGGTCGGTGAACCGGTCGAGCATCCGCAGGACGCCCGGCCGCACCGTGGAGTTGATCTGGCCGGGCGTCGGCGGCGCTGCCCCGGCCAGCAGGAAGAGCTGGTCGCGCTCGCGCCCATCGAGGCGCAGCGCCCTGGCGAGCGAGCCCAGCACCTGGGCCGATGGGTGCGGTCCGCGAGCCTGCTCGAGCCGCACGACGTAGTCCACGCTCACCCCGGCGAGCTGGGCCACCTCCTCGCGGCGCAGGCCG
>NZ_VOHR01000755.1 GCF_009192725.1 Segeticoccus rhizosphaerae
TCCCGAAGGGAGAAAGGCGGACAGGTATCCGGTAAGCGGCAGGGTCGGAACAGGAGAGCGCACGAGGGAGCTTCCAGGGGGAAACGCCTGGTATCTTTATAGTCCTGTCGGGTTTCGCCACCTCTGACTTGAGCGTCGATTTTTGTGATGCTCGTCAGGGGGGCGGAGCCTATGGAAAAACGCCAGCAACGCGGCCTTTTTACGGTTCCTGGCCTTTTGCTGGCCTTTTGCTCACATGTTCTTTCCTGCGTTATCCCCTGATTCTGTGGATAACCGTATTACCGCCTTTGAGTGAGCTGATACCGCTCGCCGCAGCCGAACGACCGAGCGCAGCGAGTCAGTGAGCGAGGAAGCGGAAGAGCGCCCAATACGCAAACCGCCTCTCCCCGCGCGTTGGCCGATTCATTAATGCAGGTTAACCTGGCTTATCGAAATTAATACGACTCACTATAGGGAGACCGGCCTCGAGCAGCTGAAGCTTGCATGCCTGCAGGTCGCCATTCGGAATT
>NZ_VOHR01000756.1 GCF_009192725.1 Segeticoccus rhizosphaerae
CTGAACAATTGGCGCTCGCCGATAGCAAGCGCGAGAGCGAAACTGTCGCGCGGACCAAGGCACCGGCATTTCATAGGGTTTCGCGCGATGAGTTCCGCATCACCACGGCAGAGCCCGGCGCCGCTCCACAGATGAGCATCGGCTCGCGCCAGGCGGCGAAGGAACCGGTCGAGGAGGCCGCTCCTGCTGAGGGAACGAAGATTGCAATGGCTGACTCACCAAAGGTCTCCCAGCAGTTTGAGGTAGTGTTCGGCAAATGGCTGCAGAAGTAGCCCTCTGGGTCGCGATTGCTCTCGCGGTCCTCGGGGCTGCATGGGACATCAGGACACGGCGCATTCCCAATTGGCTGGTGCTGGCACTGGCGGTCTTCGCGACGGGTGCCACACTGGCGTCCGGTGGGCTTGCCACGCTTGGGTCAACCGCGATCCACGCAGTGATCGTCCTGTTTGTCGGGATGGGTTTGTTTGCGATCAAATGGATCGGCGCTGGTGATGCCAAGTTCTACACCG
>NZ_VOHR01000757.1 GCF_009192725.1 Segeticoccus rhizosphaerae
GCGGGCTCCGCGCCGGGGCCAGCGCGGTGGGCGGCTGCTGCCGCGTCACGCCGGAGGAGATCGGCCGGGTGGCCGAGCACCTGCGCGCCCGCGACCTGGACTGAGGGATGCTCCCGGTGACCGGGCCACCGTGCCCCACCCGCCCGTGCGGAGTGACACCACCATCACGGACGCGACCGCTCGCTCTACGATCCGGCCATGGCACAACGCGAGATCATCGAGCCCGTCGACCTCTGCGACGGTCGCGGCCGGCTCAACCCGGACGCGCTGGGCTGGACCCGTGCGCCGCTGCACCGTTCGAACCTGAGGGGTTGGGGTCGCACGAAGCGTTGGGAGCACTGGGGCATCGTCACACCGACTCACGTGCTGGGGCTGACCGTCTCCTCGCTCGACTACGCCGGCGCGCACGGCATCTACGTGCTCGACCGCCGCAGCGGCGAGGAGACCCGCCGGGACGTGGTCGCGCCGCTGGCCCGCGGCACGCAGCTGCCCGAACTGGCCGCCGGCG
>NZ_VOHR01000758.1 GCF_009192725.1 Segeticoccus rhizosphaerae
TGGGCGAAATCGGCATGTTCCGCTTTCTGCCGCAAGGGGTGGCTATGTTGCAGGGACGTGGCAAGTGTCCGCGCAACGGCTGCTGAATCGTTCAACTGATCATATTGCGCCATCAGCAGCGTGATCTGCACGCATCCATCCACCGCCGCTTCGACATCTTGCCGGGCGGATGTGAAATTCTCATCGGCGGCTGCCCGTGCGGCGTCCAATCGCGCGTGGCACTGCATGATTTCCTCATGCACGTACATCGCCGACGGCTCCTTGCTCAGATCGTCTAGTGTCTTTTCAGCCTTGGAGATCGCTGCCATCAGGTCTTCGGGATCATCCTCGGCGATGACCTTGATATCGGTGATGACATCGGCAAAATCCGCGACGCGTTTTGCGCTGTCCTTAGCGGTGTCGCATTCATCCTTCAGTTCGGTATAGAGGTCCGTCGCGATGGCAAAGTCAAAGCCCGCAGCCTTTCTCTGCGCATTCGCATCCTTGCCTTCCAACCGTGCCAGCAAGG
>NZ_VOHR01000759.1 GCF_009192725.1 Segeticoccus rhizosphaerae
GGTCCGGCCGCGCCCGGGACCCGCCCGGGCCGCTCCCCGACTGCGCAGTCCGCTGGTGCTCGCCTGGCGGCTGCAGCGGGGTGGCTTCGCCGGCTGGCTGACCGGGTTCGTGCTGCTCGGGCTGATCCTCGGGGGGATGGCCTCGAGCGTCGGCGGGATGCTCGAGAGCGACGCCGCCCGCGACATGATCACCACGACGGGTGGGGTGGACGGGCTCACCGACGCCTTCCTCGGCACCGAGGTGGGGGTGGCCGGCCTGCTGGCCGCTGCCTACGGCATCTCGGCGACGTTGCGGTTGCGCTCGGAGGAGACGGCGCTGCGCGCCGAACCGGTGCTCGCCACGTCGGTGACGCGCACGGCATACGCGGCGAGCCACCTGGTGATCGCCTTCCTCGGCAGCGCGGTGTTGCTCGTCGGCATGGGCGTCG
>NZ_VOHR01000076.1 GCF_009192725.1 Segeticoccus rhizosphaerae
CCCGCCAGCAGCACGGCGCCGAGCGAGAGCTCCACGGACCGGTGGACACCCGGACCCCGCTCGCCGGCGAGGCGCGCCTCGAGATGCGCCCGGCGCAGGCCCGTGATCCCCGGGTGAGCCGCACTGACACCGACCGCCGCGTGGGCATCGCGGTCCTGCAGCCGGGTCAGCAGACCTCGAGCAACGTCGTCGGCATCGGTCCCGGCAGACACGACGAGGACGACGCGGTCGTCGTGCCAGGCCGTCAGATGGCTCTCCTCGACATCGTCGAACAACCGCAGGATGGCGGTGGGGTGGCAGGTGAGTGCACGTGCTGCGCCATGTGCTCGGCCGATGACCACCCGGTGCTCCTCGTCGGGGGTCACGCCCAGGTCGGCGAGGCGGCGACGCGACTCCGCGTCCGATCCCGTGCCCTGCACGATGTCCTCGAGCACCTGCGCTGCCAGCGCGCGCTGTCCGCGCAGGACGGCGTGGCGACGGGCGATCTCGAGCCCGAGCACGTTGGCTGCCGACGAGAGGATGTCGGGCCGGGGCCGAGGAGCACAGGCCCTCAGGTAGGCCAGCGGCTCACGGTCGACGAGGATGGGCACCTCGCTCGTCGGACCCCAGCCCTCGCCCCCTTCGGCGACCGGTTCTCCGTCGGCCTCCTGCCCGGACACCTCGTGGCCTGCCACGTCCTGTGGCGCGCCGGTGCTCGCTGCCCCCGATGGGGTGGGCGAGTGCCCGGCGATCCACCGTCCGTCCCCGTCCACGAGGGCCACTTCTGCACCGGCACCGAGGTGCCTGGCCAGGGTCCGGACCAGGTGCGGCAGGCCGCGGCCGTCGAGCAGGTCGCGGAGCAGCTGGTCTTGGGCGAAGGCGCTGGAGCGCACCAGCTCGTACTGCTCGGCGAAGATCCGGTCGGCCACGAGGCGGCTGATCTGGATGAACGGCACCGAGACCGGCGAGTTGACCACGGCGAGCCCTGCCGTCTCGGCGGCCGTCACCAGCGACTGTGGCACCGCGTCGCGCACCAGTCCGGTGCCGATGCACAAGGCGGCGACCGGCACCTCGACGAGCTGGTCGACCAAGGTGCGCCACTGCTGGTCGGTGCGCTCCTGCAGAGCGGTGGTGCAGACCAGCTCACCGCCGCGCAGGAACGGCGCGGGCTCGCTGAGCTCGGTCGTGGCGACCCAGCTGATCTCGCGGTCACCCGGGTGGCAGTGTGAGGTCAGCGCCACCAGCTGTAGCGCAGGCTCCGCCAGCAGGGCGGCGACGGTGACGGACACTCCCGGAGTATCCCATCGGGGACGCTGCCGGGACGACCGGTCGGTCAGCGGGGCCCCAGCAGCTGGCGTGCGACGACCATCCGCTGGATCTGGTTGGTGCCCTCGTAGATCTGGGTGATCTTGGCGTCGCGCATCATCCGCTCGGCGGGGAAGTCCATGGTGTAGCCGGCTCCGCCGAGCAGCTGCACCGCATCGGTGGTCACGGACATCGCCGTGTCGCTGGCCAGGCACTTGGCTGCAGCCCCGAAGTAGGTCAGGTCCTTGGCGCGCTCCTGACTGCGAGCGGCCGCGGCGTAGACCATCTGGCGGGCCGACTCCACCCGCATGGCCATGTCCGCAAGCATGAACTGGACCCCTTGGAAGTCCGCGACCGCGTGGCCGAACTGGCGGCGCTCCTGGACGTAGCCGGTCGCGAGATCCAGTGCGCCCTGCGCGATTCCGAGCGCCTGGGCACCGATGGAGACACGGGTGTGGTCGAGCGTGCCGAGCGCGACCCGCATGCCGCGACCGCGCTCTCCGAGGAGCCGGTCGGCCGGGATGCGGCAGTCCTCGAAGTAGACCTCTCGGGTGACCGACCCGCGCAGACCCATCTTGCGCTCCGGCTCGCCATAGCTGATGCCCTCGTCGTCGGAGTGGACGATGAAGGCCGAGATGCCGCGCGATCCACGGTCGGGGTCCGTGACGGCGAAGACGATGAGGAACCGCGCCACGCCGGCCGAGGTGATCCAGGTCTTGACACCGTCGAGGACCCACTCGTCGCCGGACTCGGTTACGCGGCAACGCATCGCGCCCACGTCGCTGCCAGCCTCCCGCTCACTGATCGCGTAGGCCATCAGTGCCGCCCCGGAGGCGACCTCGGGCAGGTGGTCCTGCTGCTGCCCGGGGGTGCCGTGCAGCAGCAGGGGGGTGATGCCCAGCTTGTTGGACGTGAGGATCGACGAGGACGAGGCGCAGACGCGTGAGACCTCCTCGACGAGGATGGCAGACGCGATGGCATCCATGCCGTCACCACCGAACTCCTCGGGGATGCCCGGTGCGTGCATGCCGGCGGCGACCAGCCCGTCATACGACTCCTGGGCGAAGCCGCCACGGCGGTCCACCATGGCCGCGTTGGGTGCCAGCCTGTCCTCGGCGACACTGCGCGCCGCGGCGCGGAAATCGGCATACGTGTCGGGCAGGAGGTATGGCGTCACGAAGGCTCCTCGGTCGGGCTGCGGTCCCTGTCATGGGACCAGCCGTCCCCGCCCCGCTCAAGGTGCACGTGCACGAAGGGCTCCCCGGAGCTCGTGCGCGTGCACATGGCCCCCGCGTCATCGGCTGCCTAGCGTGGGCGCCATGCCAGCCCTCGACGGAGTCCGTGTCCTCGACCTCAGCCGGGTCCTCGCCGGCCCCTACTGCACCGGTCTGCTCGCCGAGCTGGGGGCCGACGTGGTCAAGGTGGAGTCGCCCGCAGGCGACGACGCCCGCCATCTCGGGCCGTTCACGGCCGGGGAGAGTGTTTACTTCGCCCAGCTCAACCGCGGCAAGCGCAGTGTGGTGCTCGACCTCAAGGACGATGCCGAGAGGGCGACCCTGCTGCGGCTCGTCGAGCAGGCCGACGTGCTGGTCGAGAACTTCCGTCCCGGGGTCACCGAGCGGCTGGGCATCGACCACGCCGCCCTGTCCGCGGTGAACCCGCGGCTGGTCTACACCAGCATCTCCGGATTCGGCCAGACCGGGCCGATGGCCGGGCTCCCGGCCTACGACCTGGTGGTCCAGGCCATGTCGGGTCTGATGGCCGCCACCGGGACGCCGGAGGGTCTGCCCACCCGGGTGGGGGAGTCGCTGGCCGACGTCGTCGCCGGCCTGTTCGCCGCGTGGTCCACGTGCGCGGCGCTCTACGAGCGGGAGCGGACCGGCCGCGGCCAGCACCTCGACGTCTCGATGCTCGACTCGATGATCTCGCTGCAGGTGACCGGGCTGAGCCTGCTCACGGCCACCGGAGTGCATCCGGGCAGGGTCGGCAACCGGCACCCGGTGTCCGCGCCGTTCGACACCTATCCGACCAAGGACGGCCTCGTGGCGATAGCCGTCGCGAACGACGCCGTCTTCGGCCGGTTCGCCGCGCTCGTCGAGCGGCCGGAACTGGCGACCGACCCGGACTTCAGCACGGACAGCGCTCGCGCGCAGCGGGTTTCGCAGATCACCGAGATCACGCAGGCGTGGACGTCGCGGCACACGAGCGGGGAGGTGTTGGCGCTGGCCGGCGCCGCCGGGGTGCCGGCCGCGCCCCTCTGGGACCTGGAGCAGGCGCTCGCCAGCGAACAGGTGCGCGGCCGTGGGCTGGTCGGCGAGTTCGACCATCCCGTCCTGGGCCCGACGCCCTACCTGGGCATGCCGGTGCAGGTCGAGTCGGGCCGACCTCGGGTGCGCAGCAGCCCGGCGCTCGGCGCGGACTCGCGCGAGGTCCTCTCCGACTGGCTCAGCGAGCTGGTCGGCTGAAGCAGCGACCATGCAGGCGCCGCGCCCTCAGGTGGCCTCGGACAGGGTCTCGCCGTAGCCCTCGGTCATGTGCTTCTCGGACAACGTCGTCAGGCGCTGGACGTCGTCGTCGAGGCAGGCCTGCAGGATCTGGCGGTGCTCCTCGATCATCCGGCCGACGTTCTCCTCGTCGTGGATGTAGGACCGGGTGATCCGACGGCTGACGGGGTGGTCCCAGAGCTGGTCCAGCATCGTCAGGAGGAGCTGGTTACCGGCCGGCTCGATCATCGCCTGGTGGAAGCGCCGGTTGAGGTCGAACTGCGCTGCGGCGTCGGTCGGGTCGGCCGCGGCCATCTCCTCGATGATGGTGTTGATGCGCGACGCCTGCACCCGGCTGAGCCCTCCGCAGGACTTCTCCAGCGCCAGCACCTCGAGGTTGCGGCGCACCTCGAAGACCTCGGTGATGTCCTGGTCGGTCAGGTCGTTGACGAGGTAGCCGCTGCCGGGGAGCCACGTCACCAGGCCCTCCTGCGCCAAGCGATTGAGGGCGTCTCGGACCGGGGTGCGAGAGACCCCCAGGTCGCCGGCCACCTGCTCCTGGACGAGCTTCTCATCGGCACCGTAGCGGCCCTCGATGATGGCGTCGCGGACGGACTCGTAGACGACCGTGCCCATCGGACGGGCGCCGGACCGACGAGCCGGGGAGCTGACCATGACGTGAACCGTACCCTCTTGTGGCTGCTGGATCCAGCGTATACAGTGCATCCACTCCTTGGCCGCGCCGTGCTCGCGAGGCCCCCCACGAAAGGCCTGACCCATGCGCTTGACCCGTTTGTGCGCCCTCACCCTCCCCGTGATCGGCATGATCGCGCTGTCCTCCTGCACCCAGGCGAGCCAGACCGCCGACCCCGCAGCCGGTGGCACGGGCGGCGGCCAGGGGGGAGGTGCGAGCGCGGCAGCGCAACCCGCCG
The DNA here is from genome assembly GCF_009192725.1 of Segeticoccus rhizosphaerae. Taxonomy (GTDB): domain Bacteria; phylum Actinomycetota; class Actinomycetes; order Actinomycetales; family Dermatophilaceae; genus Segeticoccus; species Segeticoccus rhizosphaerae. The sequence continues at coordinate 4,700 of NZ_VOHR01000076.1, forward strand.
CGAACACGAAGGTCGGCAAGGCGGCGAAGCTCGTGCCGGCCAGCGTCAAGGCGAAGGGCAAGCTCACTGTTGCCATGGACGCGTCCTACGCGCCGTTCGAGTACTTCGACAAGGACAACAAGACCATCATCGGCTTCGACGCTGACCTGTCCAAGGCCCTCGCCGGCAAGATGGGCTTGACCGCCGTCGACGTCAATGCGGGATTCGACACGATCCTGGCCGGCCTGACCAGCGGCAAGCACGACCTCGGCATGTCGGCGTTCTCCGTGACGCCGGAACGGGCCAAGACGGTCGACTTCGTCGTCTACCTCACGGGTGGGACGGGGATCGCCGTCCCCAAGGGAAACCCCAAGAACCTCACCATGGACCCGAAGCAGCTCTGCGGACTCCGGATCGCCGGGCAGAAGGGCTCGATCCAGGGGATCGACTACCTGCCGGAGTTCTCGAAGGCCTGCGTGACGGCGGGCAACAAGCCGATCACCATCCGCCTCTTCCCGTCGCAGAACGAGGCGAACCTCGCTCTGTCCAGCGGGCGCGTGGACGCCGTGATGGCCGACAGCATCTCGATGGCCTACCAGTCCAAGCTGTCCGGTGGACGGTTCGAGCTTGCGCCGGGTGAGGACTACGAGCCGACCAAGACCGGAGTGGCGCTGAAGAACGGGTCCAACCTCGTGCCCGCGATCTCGGCGGCCATGCATGAAGTCGTGGCGGACGGCACGATGAAGAAGCTGATGAACAAGTGGGGCATGCCCGACCAGTCGCTCGGCGATGACGCGGGTGAGGTCGTCAAGTGACCGCGGACCTGCGGCGCTCGAGCGAGGGCCTGTCGCCTTCGCCGGCGCCCGGGGAGGACCTGACGGTCGTACCCAAGCGACATCCCGGCCGGTGGGTGGCCGCAGCGGTGGTCGTGCTCATCGGAGTGGCCCTGCTGCGGTCGGTCGTGGGCAACGAACGTTTCCAGTGGGACGTGGTCAACCTCTACCTGCGCGACGTGTCCGTCGCCCAGGGCCTCTGGCTGACCATCTGGCTGACCGCCGTCTGCATGGTGGTCGGTGTCGTCCTGGGGATCGTCCTGGCCGTCATGAGGATCTCGGCCAACCCGGTCATCCGCAGTGGCGCCTTCGGCTACGTGTCCTTCTTCCGGGGGACACCGCTGCTCGTGCAGCTTCTCTTCTGGTACAACCTGGCGGCGCTCTATCCGGTGATCACGTTGGGGCTCCCCGGGATCCATCTGGACGCCAACCAGCTCATCACCCCGCTGACGGCGGCCATCCTCGGACTGGGACTCAACGAGGCGGCCTACATGTCCGAGATCGTGCGGGCCGGGATCATCTCGGTCGACCACGGCCAACAGGAGGCGGCCGGGGCGTTGGGCCTGACTCGGAGTCAGACCATGAGGCGCGTCATCCTGCCCCAGGCGATGCGGGTGATCATCCCGCCGACAGGGAACGAGACCATCGGCATGCTGAAGATGACGTCTCTGGTCTCGGTGCTGGCCGTGCCGGATCTGCTCTACTCGGCGCAGATCATCTACAACCGCACCTTCCAGCCCATCCCGCTGCTGATCGTGGCGAGCATCTGGTACCTCGTGGTGACGACCCTGCTGACCATCGGCCAGTTCTACGTCGAACGGCACTTTGCCCGTGGTAACAAGGTCCTGCCACCCACCCCTCTGCAACGGCTGAGAGCGTTGCTGGCCACCCACACCCCGCTCGCGAAGGGTGATCTGTCATGACCGAGTCGACCTCGACACGCCTGACCGCGGCGTCGCACGAGTCGCAGAACGACCCCATGGTGCGCGCCGAACAGGTGCGCAAGTCCTTCGGCCGGCTCGAGGTGCTCAAGGGCGTCGATCTGACCATCGGCCGGGGCGAGGTGGTGTGCATGGTCGGCCCGTCCGGGTCGGGCAAGAGCACCTTCCTGCGCTGCATCAACCACCTCGAACGCGTTGACGGAGGCCGGTTGTGGGTCGATGGCCAGGTGGTCGGCTACGAGCAACGCGGTAACAAGCTGCACGAGCTGGCGGACAAGGAGATCTGCAAGCGCCGCGGCCAGATCGGGATGGTCTTCCAGCACTTCAACCTCTTTCCGCACATGACGGTGTTGGAGAACCTCATCGAGGCGCCGCGGCTGGCCCTGAAGCAGCCGAAGGCGGACGTCACGTTGCGCGCGCTGTCGCTGCTGGAGCAGGTCGGTCTGGCGGACAAGAGAAGTGCCTATCCCCGGCACCTGTCCGGGGGTCAGCAGCAGCGTGTCGCGATCGCCAGGGCGTTGTGCATGCAGCCCAAGCTGATGCTCTTCGACGAGCCCACCTCGGCCCTCGACCCCGAGCTGGTGGGGGACGTCCTTGCGGTGATGCGCGACCTGGCCTCGAGCGGCATGACCATGGCGGTGGTCACCCACGAGATGAGCTTCGCCCGAGAGGTCGCTGACCGCGTCGTGTTCTTCGACGCCGGACAGGTCGTCGAGGAAGGACCCGCCAGCCAGGTCATCAACGACCCCCAGCACGAGCGGACCCGCGCCTTCCTGCGCGCGGTGCGTTGAGCAGATCGCGCAACGAAGGAGGAGCAGACCGTGACGGCCGAGGTGCAGGGAGCGGAAGTCGGGCGCGACCAGAGCAACGCCGTGGGTGATCGGTGGTGGGAGGACGCGGTCGCGACCTGCTCGACGTTGATCCGGATGGACACCCAGATCGGCGGCCCGGGGGAGCGGGCCGCCGCGGAGTGGGTCGCCACCTTCCTCGGCGACGCCGGTGTGGACTCCGAGCTGGTGGAGTCCGAGCCGGGACGCAGCACACTGGTCTCGCGCGTGCCTGGGCAGGACCCGACTCTCGACCCGCTGCTGGTGCAGATGCACCTTGACGTCGTGCCGGCCCAGCCCCACGAGTGGTCGGTCCACCCGCTCTCCGGCGAGGTCAGGGACGGCTACCTGTGGGGCCGTGGCGCAGTGGACATGAAGAACATGGTCGCCAGTGTGCTGACCGTCGTGCAGGAGCGGGTGCGCGGGGGACGGCTGCCCAGGCGTCCGCTGGTGCTGGCCTTCTTCGCCGACGAGGAGAACGCGGGAGTGCTCGGCGCCGAGTGGGCGGTGCAGCACCGACCGGACCTGTTCGAGGGCTGCCGCACCGCGATCGGTGAAGGTGGGGGCTACAGCGTCCCGATCCGCCCCGGGGAGCGGATCTATCCCATCCACACGGCCGAGAAGGGCTGGGCCGCACTGGAGCTCACGGCCCGTGCCGCCCCCGCGCACGCCTCACGACTCTACGATGACAACCCGGTCCGGGTGTTGGGGGAAGCCATCGGCGGGCTCACCCATGACCGCTTCGCAGTGCACCTGACCCCGCAGGTCGAGCAGCTCCTACGGACCGCGTGCGAGCTCGGCGGCGTGGCGTTCGACCCGGACCACCCTGAGGCCGCCCTGTCGCTGCTGGGGACCGAGGCCGATAACGCGGCCTCCGGCCTGCGGCACACTGCCCACGCAACACGGCTGTCCGCCGGCTACCAGAGCAACGTCATACCGGGCTCCGCGACGGCCGAGCTGGACTGCCGCTACCTGCCTGGGCGCTGGGACGAGTTCCGCGCGGAGCTGGACGCCGCGCTCGGCGACGGGGTGGAGGTGCGTGAGCTCGCGCGGACCGCCGGACTGGCGCCGACCGCGGACGGGCCCGATCCGGCTCTGTTCTCGGCTGCTTCGCAGGCTCTGCAGTCGGAGGATGCGACAGCGAGGGTCTCCTCGTTCATGCTGTCCGGCGGCACCGACGCGACGCACCTGCAACGACTGGGGATCGAGTGCTTCGGCTTCAACCCCTTGCTGTTGCCGGAGGACCTGGACTTCTGGTCGCTGTTCCACGGCATCGACGAGCGCATCCCGGTGGAGGCGCTGCACTTCTCCACCCGGGTGCTCGACCGGTTCCTCGATCTCTACTGACCTCCGCTGAATCCGAGACACCGCACTTCCTCCGGACCGGGCCGCCACAGGGCCATCCGGGCTTGCCGACCACGCCACGACAGACAGGAACCACCGATGACCGATACGACACCCGTCACAGCGCCGCCCTACGCCGATGTCGTGGACCTGGAGCGGTACCCGATCCACGAGCTGGACAGCGCGCGCGGGCGGGCGCTCGTCGACGCCTGTCGCGCCGACCTTGCGGAGACAGGCGTGTGCAACCTGGAGGACTTCATCACCGCGGAGGCGGTGGACGCCATGGTGCACCTCGCCGGAACGCGAGGCGGGGACGCGTGGGCTTCCGACCGGCTGCACACGATCTACTTCACGCCGGTGGACAAGTCGGTGCCGGCCGAGCACCCGCGCGCATACCAGGTGCGCTCGGCCAAACGCGGCATCGCCTACGACCAGATCCCCAAGGACGCGCCCTTGCGCAGGCTCTACGAGTCGGACGACCTGACGCACTTCATTGCCGCGGTCCTGGAGAAGCCGGTGCTCTACCGCAGCGCCGACAAGCTGGATGCGTTGCAGGTCACCGCGTTCCAGCCCGGCGAGGAGCTCGGCTGGCACTTCGACAACAGCGAGTTCTCGATGACGGTGATGTACCAACAGGCCGAGGCGGGCGGCGACTTCGAGTACGTCCCCGGTCTACGCTCGGAGGAAGACGAGAACCATGACGGTGTCCAGCAGGTGCTGCAGGGTGACCGGAGCGCCATCAAGGTGCTGCCGAGCGCGCCGGGAACGCTGGCCTTCTTCCGTGGCGAACACGCGCTCCACCGGGTGACGCCGATCGAGGGCGGCCGACCGCGGATCAACTCGGTCCTCACCTACGGCGAACGCCCGGACATGCGGCTCAGCGACCTGACCTCCGAGATCTTCTACGGCCGCACCTCATCCTGAGCTGAACCTGTCGCGAGGTATGCCGTCCAGGGCAGCTGCCGCGGACGGCATACCAGCCCCGCGCACCTGCCGGAACGCAGTCAGGGCACGGCGACCCGACTTGCCTCCTGCTGGGCCACCCGCACGAAGGCCTCGCCTGCGGGGATGCGGTAACGGTCACGGTGCCAGGCCAGACCCACGACCCGCGGTGCCACTCCCGCGAGCGGCACCGTGCGCACCCCGGTGCGGAAGGGGTCGACCGACAACCACGAGATGACTGCCGAGCCGACGCCCTCGGCGACGAGCCCGAGGATCGTGCCGTTGTCGTTGGAGCGCAACAGGATCTGGCTGGCGAGCTCCGGGCGGCCGAGACGGGACTCGACCGCGTGCACGTCGCGCATCCGGGCATACGTCACCAGCGGGTGCCCGGTCAGGTCCCTGGGGTGCACGGCGCTGCCGTCCCGACCGAGCTCGCTGTCGTCGCGGACGACCACGACGTAGGGGTCCTCGAGCAGCTCGCGGTGGGCGAAGGGCCCCGCCATGACCGGGTAGACGAGGAAGGTCAGGTCGAGCTCGCCCCGTTCCACCAGGTGCAGCAGCTCCTCGTCGTCCTCGGCCTCGGTCAGCTCCACGCGCACCTGCGGCCAGCTCGCCTGGAACTCGCGCAGGATGCGCGGCAGGAGCCGGGCGCCGACACTCTGGTAGCAACCGATCCGCAGCAGCCCCGACTCGCCCTCGGCGAGTGCGCGCAGGTCGGCGCGGGCGCTGTCCAACCGGGCGACGATCGCCTCCGCGTGCCCGAGGAGGACGCGCCCCGCGGCGGTCAGCGCGACCGGTCGCTGACCGCCCGGGCGTTCGAGGAGCCGCTGCCCGACGAGCCGCTCGAGCCGGCCGATCTGCTGGCTGATGGCGGACTGGGTGTAACCGAGCGTCTCGGCGGCTCGGCTGAACGAGCCCTCCCGACCGACGGCGGCCAGGGCCAACAGGTAGCGCAGTTCGAGCGCGCGCCTGGGTTCATTCATGCCGGTTCACCATGCACATTCATATGTCGGTCCCCTCACTGCGCCTGCTCCATCGGCCGGTGGCTGCGTCGCTGGCACGCCCGCGTACCGTTCCTGCTCAGATATTAGAATTTCTGATGAATAGGGTCAATGACTGGACTTGCTCTAATGATCTTGGCCGCCGCACGCTGGAGACCACGCGCACGGTCCGGTGCGCGAGCAACGACCACGAGGAGCCCACCATGACCCTGACCGCCACCACGGCGCCTGCCTACGCGGACGTCGTCGACCTGGAGCGGTACCCGATCCACGAGCTGGACAGCAAGCGCGGTCGCGCCCTCGTCGACTCCTGCCGCGCCGCTCTGGCCAAGGACGGCGTGTGCACGCTCGAGGGATTCATCACCCCTGAGGCGGTGTCGTCGATGGTCGAGCTCGCCGGTCAGCTGCAGGACAAGGCCTGGGCTTCCGACCGGACACACACGATCTACTTCGAGCCTGTCGACGAGAGCGTCCACGCCCAGCACCCGCGGGCCCACCAGGTGCGGTCGGCCAAACACGGCATCGCCTACGACCACATCCCCGGCGACGCGCCGATGCGACGGCTCTACGAGTCGGACGACCTGACCGCCTTCATCGCCGCGGCCCTGGAGAAGCCGGTGCTCTATCGCAGCGCCGACCCCCTGGATGCCCTGCAGGTCACCACGTTCCATCCCGGCGAGGAGCTCGGCTGGCATTTCGACCGCAGCGAGTTCTCGATGACGGTGATGTACCAGCAGGCGGATGAGGGCGGCGACTTCGAGTACGCCCCGGGCCTGCGCTCCGACGACGACGAGAACTACGAGGGTGTGCAGGAGGTGCTGCAGGGAGACCGCAGTCGTCTCAAGGTGCTCCCCAGCGCGCCCGGGACCCTGGCGTTCTTCCGGGGCGAGCACGCACTGCACCAGGTCACCCCGATCAAGGGGGCCACCCCGCGGATCAACTCGGTCCTCACCTACGGCGAGCGCCCCGACATGAGGCTCAACGACCTGACGTCCGAGCTGTTCTACGGCCGCACCTCCAGCTGACCGCCGGGAACCCACCAGCACGGGTATGCCGTCCGCTCACCCGAGCGGACGGCAAACCTGTGTTGGATGGCAGAGGAGGTCACACGTGGGTGCGGCCGATCTCGCGCAACCGCGTGTGGATCCCGTCATAGGCCTGTGCGCCGCCGAGCACCACGCGAGGCAGTTTCGCCAGCATGGTGTAGTTGGTGTCCACCACATTGCCGACCGGGGCGAGGCCGGCCTGGCTGACCAGCTGCAGGGCGTCGAGCTGCTCGAGGCCGGTCAGCTGTGCGGTCCAGGTGACGAGGTCGTGCTGGCTCACCCGGAAGGCGTCCTCGAGCGGTCGCACCGACCCGGTCGACATCAGGAAGTCGTCACTCTCCAGCCGTGGCCACCCCGTGCCGGCCCCCTTGACGACGTCGACCACGATCGTCGTGTCCATCGCCGCCTCGACCGCGGTGCCGCACACCTCGCCCTCACCCTGACGACAGTGGCCGTCGCCGATGGCCAGCTGCGCACCAGGGACGTTGACCGGCAGGTAGACGGTGGTGCCGGCGCGCAGCTCCGGGGTGTCCATGTTGCCGCCGTGCGCGCCGGGTGTGATGGACATGGTCACCTCACCGGCGGCTGGTGCGACACCGACGGTCCCGTGCATCGGATCCAGGGGCAGCTCGACCGTGTGGTCGCTCGCGCGCGCCGAGTAGCGGACCACGCCGGCGGCGGCGTCCACGGCATACATCCACACCCGTTCCTCGAGCGGCTCGTGCAGCATGGCGGTGGCGTGCGTGGTGGTGAGCGCGCCGAAGTGCGGGAAGGTCGCCGAGACCGCCCAGTCGCGGGCCGGGCGGATCGCCGCGAAGTGGACCGCGAGAAGGTCGCCCGGCTCGGCACCCTCCACGTGGATCGGCCCGGTCACCGGATTGAGGTAGGGGAATTCGCAGACCCGGCTCGGCAGGTCGGCGACCGACCGCACCTTGCCGCCGAAGCAGTCCTCGGTGCTCAGCTCGATCACCGACCCGGGGGGTACGCGCAGGAGCGGCTCGCCGCCGCCGAAGACATACCTGAGCTCGCCTGCCGCCGGCCGCAGCTCGAAGACCTCATCGCTCGACATCGTCGACCTCCTCGCTCATTCCGGCCAGCTCCGGCTCGCGCCGCATGGCCTTGAAGATGACCAGCACCACGACCCCGATGGCGAGCCAGACGAAGCCGAGCCGCTGGGCGGCGACGTTGGCGTTGATCACCACGTACAGCAGGATCGCGAAACCGATGACGGGGAAGACCAGGTGACGCCACCAGTCATGGCTGTGTTGGCGGACCACGAAGTGGTTGACCACCGAGACGTGCAGCACGAGGAAGGCCGTCATCGCACCGAAGTTGACGAGCGTGCTGAGCAGCGAGATCCCGTCGTCGCGGGAGGCCATGTAGAGCCCGAGTACGAGGGACACCGCCGCCACGAGCAGGGTGGCGTTGACGGGAACCTTGCGCCGTGGATCGATCTTGGCGAGGAACGAGGGCAGCTGCCGGTCCCTCGCCATCGCGAACAACAGGCGCGACGTCGCCGCCTGCGCGACCAGCGAGTTGGCGAAGCCCCACGCGATCGCGGTGGCCAGCGCCGCGAGCTTGGCGAGCCACGCGCCCCCGGCGACCTGGGCGGCGTCGTAGAAGGCCGTGCCGCCGGGGTCGCCCTGGCTGATCAGCTGGTCGGGGTTCGGCACGAGCAGAGAGGCGATCCACGTCTGCACGATGAACAACGAGCCCGCCAGCAGCAACGCGCCGATCATGGCCCTGCCCAGCGCTCGCGCCGACTCCTGGTTCTCCTCGGCCAGCATCGAGATGCCGTCGAACCCCAGGAAGGAGAGCACCGCGATGGAGACCGCGCCGAAGACCAGCGGCCAGGTGAAGGTCGCGTCGTTGAACAGGGGAGTGATGCTGAACCCCTGCCCCTTGCCGGCAGCCAGCGCGACGAGCCCGATCACGATGAAGATGCCCAACACGATGAGCTCACCGACCAGCATCACCTTGTTGACCTTGGCGGTCATCTCGATGCCCAGGTAGTTGACGACGGTGTTGAGAACCACGAAGAGCACCAACCAGATCCACACCGGGATGCTCGGCACGATGGTGTTCATCGCCACGCTGGCGATCAGGTAGAGCAGACCCGGCACGAGCACGTAGTCGAGCAGGATCACCCAGCCCGCGAGAAAGCCCACCCAGGGACGCAGTCCGCGGCCGGCATACGTGTAGACCGACCCGGCCATCGGAAACGCCTGCGACATCTGGGCGTATGAGTTCGCGGTGAAGATCATCGCCACCATGCCGATGGCGTAGGTGAGCGCGACCATGCCCCCCGAGCCCTGGAAGACGCTGCCGAAGATGCCGAACGGCGCGATCGGCACCATGAAGATGAGTCCGTAGACGAGCAGGTCGCTGAACCGCAGGGAGCGCTTGAGCTCCTGGCGGTAGCCGAACTGCTCTACGCCGTCCGTGGCGTGCTGCTGTGCCATCGCGGTCCTCCACCGGTAGGTATTTCCATGTGGAAGGAAACACCCAACCTGTCGGGAAAGCAAGAGGTCGATGTGCCGGTCGTCGTGTGCCGTGCCCTCACCGGAGCGCGACGAGGTCCAGGCCCTCGGCGCGTGCCAGCCGCACGCGGGGTCGTCGCGGCCGAAGGTGTGCCGCGGCCCGGGTGACCGCCCCCGGGTTGAGCG
>NZ_VOHR01000760.1 GCF_009192725.1 Segeticoccus rhizosphaerae
CCGTGATCTCGCGAGCGTCGTCGTCGGTGATGAGGTCACGCAGCACGATCTCGGCGAGCGACCGGTCGACCTGCTGGCGGTTGAGGTTCGCGAACGCGGTGACCCGGATGAGGGCACCTTCGAGCTCGCGGATGTTCGAGGAGATCCGGCTGGCGATGTACTCGAGCACGTCGTCCGGGGCGTCGAGGTGCTCGTTCGCCGCCTTCTTGCGCAGGATCGCGATGCGGGTCTCGAGGTCGGGGGGCTGGACGTCGGTGATGAGGCCCATCTCGAACCGGGAGCGCATGCGGTCCTCGAAGCCGGCGAGCTGCTTGGGCGGCACGTCGGAGGTGAGGACCACCTGCCCGTTGGTGTTGTAGAGCGTGTTGAAGGTGTGGAAGAACTCCTCCATCGTCTGTTCCTTGCCCTGCAGGAACTGGATGTCGTCGATGAGGAGGATGTCGGTGTCGCGGTAGCGGCGCTGGAACGCGCCCGCCTTGCCCTCGGAGAGCGGGTTGATGAAG
>NZ_VOHR01000761.1 GCF_009192725.1 Segeticoccus rhizosphaerae
TGATGGTACCGGTCAGGGTCTTGTCGCCATTCGACAGCGCCCAGGTTATCGCAGCGCCATTGGCCGTACCATCGGCAACCGCGAGCGATTCCGTCGGAATGGCATCGAAGGTCACGGTGAAGCTGCTGTCATCGACATCTGCGATGCCGATCTGGCCGCTGGCCGTGGCGAGATTGGTCGTGTCGGCATTGCCGACGTTGTCCGGATTGCCGTTGGCCAGCCCTTCGTCGGACACGGCCACCGCATCCGCAGTCACCACCGGCGCATCGTTCGCACCGAAGATGCTGATCGTCAGCGAGGTCTCGTTGCTCTCCGCCGTGCCATCCGTCGCATTGTACAAGAAGGTATCAGTCAGTGGCGCGTCACTCTCGTCGAGAGCCTGGACCGCGTCATAGGCAGCCTGGTTCTCGCCCTCGGTGTAGAGCCGATAGCTGTAGGCGCCGGTCTCGGCATCGAGCGTCAGAACACCATAGGTCCCGTTGATCGTGCCCGCATCGGCGG
>NZ_VOHR01000077.1 GCF_009192725.1 Segeticoccus rhizosphaerae
GCACCCCGGCGTCGGTGCGGCCGGCCACCGTGAGCCGCACCGGGTCGGCGGCCCGAAGGATGCGGGCCAGACCGGCACCGAGTTCCTCCTCGACGGTCCGCAGCCCGGGCTGGCGAGCCCACCCCGAGAATCGGGTCCCGTCATACGCGAAGTCCAGCCGGACCCGCAGCAGGCCGCCCTCCGTGAGCGAGGGCACCCCCCCCGCGCGGGAGGGCCTCGCGATGTCGTCGCCACTCATGGGCTCAGGCTAACGAGGGACGCGCACGGCCGGATCGGTCGCCGCTAGTTCTTGGAGTAGAGCTCCACGATCAGCTGCTCGCTCAGCGGGGTGTCGATCTGCGCGCGCCCCGGGAGCTGGTGGATGAGGATCTGCAGGGAGCCCTCGACGACCTGCAACCAGGCCGGCACGGGACGCTCGCCGTAGCTCTGGCGGGCCAGCTCGAAAGGGAACGTCTCGCGCGACTGCTCCCGGATCGTGATGATGTCGTACTGCTCGACGCGGTAGGACGGAACGTCGACGCGGACCCCGCCCACCTCGAAGTGCCCGTGGCTCACGAGCTGACGGGCCTGCCGACGGGTCCGTGCCAGGCCGGCGCGGTAGACCACGTTGTCGAGGCGCGACTCGAGCAGGGTCAGCAGGTTCTCGCCGGTCTTGCCGGGCCTGCGGGCCGCTTCCTTGTAGTAGCGGACGAACTGCTTCTCCATGACGCCGTAGCCGAAGCGGGCCTTCTGCTTCTCCTGTAGCTGGAGCAGGTACTCCTTCTCCTGGACGCGGCGCCGTCCGTGCTGGCCGGGTGGGAAGGGGCGCAACTCGAAACTCGCGTCGCCGCCGACCAGGTCGACCTTGAGACGACGTGACTTCTTGGTGATGGGGCCGGTGTACCGGGCCATGGTCTATCGACCGTCCTTCTGGGACATGTCCTCCGTCTATCTGTTTGTGCTGGTCCGTGAGGACCGCGGGTCTGCCGCGCTCGGGCACGACCTTCCCAGCGTCCATTCTTTTTCACGACGATTCAAGGGAAAAATAGCCCCGGGCAGTGTGATGCTCGCCTCCCGCGGCCACGCCGCACCGCTTCGCACCACAGGTCCGCACCTCGTCGGGGTATGCCGGGTGGTCCCGTCGTGCGTCGCACGTCCCCGGGTGGCGCGGCTTGCCGACAACGGCAGCGGCCCGCCCTCCCGGTTCGGGGAGGGCGGGCCGCGTGGTGTCAGACGCTGTGCCGCTCAGGACTTGTCGTCGTCCTTGCTGGCACCGCCGGGGGCGACAAAGCCGGCCGCCTCGGCCGCCTCGGCCGTGCGGAACCAGACCTCGGCATCGGTCTGGTCGTACCACTGCGACTCGGTCGTGTGGTACTTCATCGAGCCGGCGTTGCCCTTGACCGTGAAGCCCTCGGGCGCCGAACCGTCCTCGAGCGGAGCGGCGGAGTCGGGGCCGTAGCCGCCGTCGGCCGTCTCGTCCGACTCAGGGGCCGCCTCGGTGGTCTCGGGAGCCGCCTCGGTGGTCTCCGCCTCGACGACCTCTGTCTCCTCCTCCGGAGCCTCAGCAGCATCGACGACCTCGGTCTCCTCGACGGCCTGCTGCTCCTTCACGGAACGACGGGTGGCGGCCTCGGCCTCCTTCACCGTCGCCTTCTTCGGCGAGTAGGGCTCGCGGATGAGCTCGATCACGGCCATCGGTGCGTTGTCGCCCTTGCGGGCCGCGATCTTGGTGATCCGGGTGTAGCCGCCGGGACGCTCGGCCATGTCCGGCGCCACCTCGGTGAAGAGGCGGTGCACGACGCCCTTGTCGCGGATGACGGTCATGACCCGACGACGGGCGTGCAGGTCACCCCGCTTGGCGAAGGTGATCAGCCGCTCGGCGTAGGGACGCAGCCGCTTGGCCTTGGCCTCCGTCGTGGTGATCTGGTCGTGCTCGAACAGCGCCGTCGCCAGGTTGGCCAGGATCAGCCGCTCGTGCGCCGGACCGCCGCCGAGGCGGGGACCCTTGGTGGGGGTAGGCATGGGGTGTTCTCCTTGAGATCGATCTGACCCTGACCGCAGTCAGCGGGTCGACGGGGTGGGGGTCAGTACTGCTCGTCCTCGGCGAACGACGCGTCGGCGTCGTCGTCGGACTCGTCGTAGCGGTCCGCGATGGCGCTCGGGTCGAACCCGGGAGGGCTGTCCTTGAGCTGCAGGCCCATGTCGACCAGCTTGGCCTTGACCTCGTCGATCGACTTGGCGCCGAAGTTGCGGATGTCGAGCAGGTCGGCCTCGCTGCGGCCCACGAGCTCGCCCACGGTGTGGATGCCCTCACGCTTCAGGCAGTTGTAGGACCGGACGGTCAGGTCGAGGTCCTCGATCGGCAGGGCCAGGTCGGCGGCCAGGGCGGCGTCGGTCGGCGAGGGGCCCATGTCGATGCCCTCGGCCTCGACGTTGAGCTCACGGGCCAGGCCGAACAGCTCGACCAGCGTCTTGCCGGCGGATGCCAGCGCGTCGCGCGGGCTCATCGAGTTCTTGGTCTCGACGTCCACAATGAGCTTGTCGAAGTCGGTCCGCTGCTCGACACGGGTGGCCTCGACCTTGTAGGTGACGGTCAGCACGGGGCTGTAGATCGAGTCGACCGGGATCCGGCCGATCTCCGCGTCGCCCGACTTGTTCTGGTTGGCCGAGACGTAGCCGCGACCACGCTCGACGGTCAGCTCCATCTCGACCTTGCCCTTGCTGTTGATCGTGGCGATGTGCAGGTCGGGGTTGTGCACCTCGACGCCCGCGGGCGGGGCGATGTCGGCGGCGGTGACCGCGCCGGGGCCCTGCTTGCGCAGGTACATCACGACCGGCTCGTCGTGCTCGCTGGAGACGACCAGGCCCTTGATGTTGAGGATCAGCTCGGTGACGTCCTCCTTGACACCCGGGATGGTCGAGAACTCGTGCAGCACGCCGTCGATGCGGATGCTCGTCACGGCCGCGCCGGGGATGCTCGAGAGCAGGGTCCGGCGCAGGGAGTTGCCGAGGGTGTAGCCGAAGCCCGGCTCGAGCGGCTCGATGACGAACCGCGAGCGGGCGTCGGAGACGACGTCCTCGCTGAGGGTGGGACGCTGTGCGATCAGCACGGTGATTCTTCCTTCCCACGGGCGACCGCTATATGACGCCTCGTGATGCTGCGGCCCCACGACGGGCCGCGATCCGGATCGGCTCTGTCCCCGACCCGGATCCGCCGGTATGCCGGGTGCCCTGATGGGCACCCGGCATACCGGTGGGTGGTGCTAGTTCTTGCTGTACAGCTCGACGATGAGCTGCTCCTGGACCTGCGTGTCGATGACGCCGCGGGCCGGGAGGGAGTGCACGAGGATCCGCATCTGGGTGGGGATCGCCTCGAGCCACGCCGGGACGGTGCGGTCACCGTGCGTCTCGCGCGCCACGATGAACGGGGTCATCTCGTGCGACTTCTGCCGCACCTCGATGATGTCGTTCTCGGACACCCGGAAGCTCGGGATGTCGACCTTGTGCCCGTTGACCAGGAAGTGGCCGTGACGGACCAGCTGGCGCGCCATGTCACGCGACGCGGCGAAGCCGGCGCGGTAGACGACGTTGTCCAGACGGGTCTCGAGGATGCGCAGCAGGTTCTCACCGGTCTTGCCAGGGCGACGGTGCGCCTCCTGGTAGTACCCACGGAACTGCTTCTCCAGGACGCCGTAGATGCGGGCGGCCTTCTGCTTCTCCCGCATCTGCAGGAGGTACTCGCTGTCCTTGGTCCGCGCGCGGCCGTGCATGCCCGGGGGATACGGGCGGAGCTCGATCGGGCACTTCGGGGAGTCGCACTTGGCTCCCTTGAGGTACAGCTTGGTCTTCTCGCGACGGCAGCGCTTGCAGTCAGCGCCGGTGTAACGCGCCATAAGTTCTTATCTCCTTGAGCAGCCGGCGGTCAGACGCGGCGACGCTTGGGCGGGCGGACGCCGTTGTGCGGCGTGGGGGTGACGTCACTGATCGCGCCGACCTCGAGGCCGGTGGCGGTGAGCGAACGGATCGCGGTCTCGCGGCCCGAACCCGGGCCCTTGACGAAGACGTCGACCTTGCGCATACCGTGCTCCATCGCACGACGGGCGGCGGCCTCGGCGGCCATCTGCGCCGCGAACGGCGTGGACTTGCGCGAGCCCTTGAACCCGACCTGGCCGGCCGAGGCCCACGAGATCACGGCCCCGTGCGGGTCGGTGATGGACACGATGGTGTTGTTGAACGTGCTCTTGATGTGAGCGTGCCCGTGGGCAACGTTCTTCTTCTCCTTGCGGCGCACCTTCTTGGCGCCCGCAGCCGTACGGCTCTTCGGAGGCATTGGCTGGTTTCTCCTGGTTACTGAAGACGATGTGACAAGGGGTCGTGGTCCGGCTCGGTCACGAGTGCGCTGCGGCGCGCTCCTGCTGTCGGATCACAGGTGACGATCGAGCGGATCAGCGGGTGGCCTTCTTCTTGCCGGCCACGGTGCGCTTGGGACCCTTGCGGGTGCGGGCGTTGGTCTTGGTGCGCTGTCCACGAACGGGCAGACCGCGACGGTGCCGCAGGCCCTGGTAGCTGCCGATCTCGACCTTGCGGCGGATGTCGGCGGCCACCTCGCGACGAAGGTCACCCTCGAGCTTGTAGTTGCCCTCGAGGTAGTCGCGGAGCCCCACCAGCTCCTCATCGCCGAGGTCGCGCACCCGGACGTCCGGGCTGACGCCCGTGGCTTCCAGAGCGGCCGCGGCGCGGGTACGACCCACACCGAAGATGTAGGTGAGTGCCACCTCGATGCGCTTGTCGCGCGGGAGGTCGACACCGACGAGACGTGCCATGCGTAGTTCTCCTGATCAGTGCGGAGGTCTGGGGCAGTGCCGTTCCCGTCGGGCGACACCCTGGGTGCTGGTGCCTGTCGGCGGGTCCCCGGCCTCCGTGCCGGGGGTGACATCGCGGCCTGCCTGCGGGTGCAGGTCTCGCGCGGGTCGGGCGCTGCTGTCGTGCTGGATGAGTCGTGGAAGTCCGGGGACTCGTGCGGTGGTGGCTGCTCAGCCCTGGCGCTGCTTGTGGCGCAGGTTCTCGCAGATCACCATGACCCGCCCGTTGCGGCGGATCACCTTGCACTTGTCACAGATCTTCTTGACGCTCGGCTGAACCTTCATCTGCCTGCTGTCTGTGTTCGGGCCACCGCGCCAGCGCCACGCGGGGCGTGTGCCGTCTGGAAGCCGGTCGGATCGGGAACTGGTCGAGACTGCGGCTCCCTGAGGTGAGAAGCCGCCGAGTGTGCTCTAGCGGTAGCGGAAGACGATGCGGCCGCGGGTCAGGTCGTAGGGCGAGAGCTCCACCACCACACGGTCCTCGGGGAGGATCCGGATGTAGTGCTGACGCATCTTGCCCGAGATGTGGGCGAGAACCTTGTGACCGTTGGAGAGCTCCACGCGAAAGGTCGCGTTGGGGAGCGCTTCGACGATCGTGCCCTCGATCTCGATGACACCGTCCTTCTTGGCCATGTCCTCCGCATTCCCTAGAGCGGCCCGGCTCGGGTGAGCCAGGTCCGCACTGCTGTGACTACTCGTTGTCTCTTGGCACGCGTGTGACGACGTCCTGACACCACCACAACCAGCCGCGGGGATGGCATCGGGACAAGAGGCACGTGAGCCGACACGTCAGGATACGGCATCAGCGCACCGCGAGTGAAATCGAGCGAGATCAGGAGAGGGGCGCGTATGGCGCGCCGAGCGCCTTCAGCTGCTGCTCGCCGCCGTCGAGGGCGGTGAGCACCCACAGGCCCTCGTCGGTGACGGCGACCGAGTTCTCCCAGTGGCTCGCCCGTGAGCCGTCCACCGTGACCACGGTCCAGTCGTCCGCGAGCACCCTCGTCGCGGCCGACCCGCCGGTCACCATCGGTTCGATGGCCACCGTCACGCCGGATCTCACGATCGGGCCGCGGTCGCGCACGCGGTAGTTGGGGACCTGGGGGTCCTGGTGCATCTCGGTGCCGATGCCGTGCCCGACGTACTCCTCCACGATGCCGTAGGGCACCGGCGCGGCCTCGACACGGTCCTGCACCGCCGCGCCCACGTCATACAGCGGCCGGCCGACCGCGAGCGCCGCGATGCCGGCCCACATCGACGCCTCGGTGACGTCCATCAGCGCGAGGTCCTGCTCGGAGCCCTGCTCGCGGCCCCCGACGATCAGCGAGATCGCCGCGTCGCCGTGCCATCCCTGCAGGATCGCGCCGCAGTCGATGGACACCAGGTCACCGTCGGCGAGCCGCCTGGACCCCGGTATGCCGTGCACCACCTCGTCGTTGACGCTCACGCAGAGCGATCCGGTGAAGCCGTGGTAGCCGAGGAAGGACGGCACCGCGCCCTGCGCGCGGATGTGCTCCTCGGCGATCGCGTCGAGGTCACCGGTCGTCATACCGGCGCGGACGCGCTCCCGCAACAGGGCGAGGGTCTCTGCCACGACCAGGCCCGCCCCACGCATCAGCCGGATCTGCTCGGGGGTCTTGGTGTCGAGCCGGGAACGGCCGAACACGTCAGCGAGCCTGCTCGGTCAGGTCCTCGAGGCACTGCCCGATGCGCGCGGTCACCTCGCCCGCGTCGCCCATGCCGTCGACCTGGCGCAGCAGCCCGTGCTCGCGGTAGATCGCGGCCAGCGGCGCCGTCTCCTGCGTGTAGACCAGCTGGCGGTGCCGGATGACCTCCTCGGTGTCATCTGCGCGGCCCTCCACCTGCGCCCGTTTGAGCAGCCGCCGGACGACCTCGTCGGTGTCGACGGTCAGCTCGAGGACGGCGTCGAGCTGGTGGCCGGCCTCCCCCAGCATGCTGTCGAGCTCGGCCACCTGCGCCGCCGTCCGCGGGTAGCCGTCGAGCAGGAACCCCTGCTCGGCGTCGGGCTGCTCGAGCCGGTCGCGCACGATCGCGTTGGTGACCTCGTCGGGCACGTAGGCGCCCGAGGCCAGGATCTCCTGCACCTGCTTGCCGAGCTCGGTGCCGTTCTTGATGTTGCTGCGGAAGATGTCGCCCGTGGAGACCGCCGGGATGCCGTAGGTCTCGGCGATCCTGGCCGCCTGGGTGCCCTTGCCGGCCCCCGGCGGCCCCAGGATGATCAGACGCACGTCGCCATCTCCTTCACAGAGTCTTGGTCAGCCCTCGGTGAGAGATCACCGCAGGAACCCTTCGTAGTGGTGCTGCTGCAGCTGGGACTCGATCTGCTTCACGGTCTGCAGCCCGACGCCCACGATGATAATGACGGACGCGCCACCGAAGGGGAAGTTCTGGTCCGCCTTGAGCAGGACGAAGGCGATCAGCGGGATCATCGAGATGACCGCGAGGTAGATGGCTCCCGGCACGGTGATGCGGGTCAGCACGTAGTCGAGGTAC
Source organism: Segeticoccus rhizosphaerae (assembly GCF_009192725.1). Classification (GTDB taxonomy): domain Bacteria; phylum Actinomycetota; class Actinomycetes; order Actinomycetales; family Dermatophilaceae; genus Segeticoccus; species Segeticoccus rhizosphaerae. The sequence goes on from NZ_VOHR01000077.1 coordinate 7,353, forward strand.
TCCGCCGTGGGCCGGCCGGCCCGGATGCCGGGGATGAACCCGCCGTACTTCTTCATGTTGTCGGCCACCTCGGTCGGCTGGAAGGTGATCGAGACGTAGAAGAAGGTGAAGAAGAGGATCAGGACGAAGTAGATCACCATGTAGATGGGATGGTCCCCCCGGGCGAGGTAGGTGTCGATCCAGTTGACCCACCCCGGCGTGTTGACGCCGTTGGCGGGCCGGTTGAACTGGGCCACCAGGGTCGGCAGGGCCAGCATCGACGAGGCGAAGATGATCGGGATGACGTTGGCCATGTTCAGCTTGAGCGGGATGTAGGTGGAGGTGCCGCCATACATCCGTCGGCCGACCATCCGCTTCGCGTACTGGACGGGTACCCGTCTGGTGCACTCCTCCACGAAGACCACGAGGGCGATGATGACCAGCCCGACGATGATCACCAGGATGAACTTGTCCCAGCCCTGGTCCTTGATGGCCCACAGCGACTCCGGGAAGCGGGCCGCGATGGCGATGAAGATCAGCAGCGACATGCCGTTGCCGATGCCCTTGTCCGTGATCAGCTCACCCATCCACATGATCAGGCCGCTGCCTGCGGTCATGGTGAGGACCATGATCAGCACGACCTTGATGCTGTCGTCCGGCATGATGGTCTGGCAGCTGCCGCCGAACAGGGAGGACGGGTTGCGCGCGAAGGTGATCAGTGTCGAGGACTGCAGCAGGGACAGACCGATGGTCAGATAACGCGTGTACTGCGTCATCTTGGTCTGGCCGGCCTGCCCCTCCTTCTTCAGCTCTTCGAACTTGGGGATCACGACCGTGAGCAGCTGCACGATGATGCTCGCCGTGATGTAGGGCATGACCCCGAGGGCGAAGATCGACAGCTGCAGCAGCGCTCCACCGCTGAACAGGTTGGCCAGGCCGAGGACCCCGTTGGTCTGGCCGGCGACCGCCTGGCACTGCTGGACCAGCGTGTAGCTGATTCCGGGGGTGGGCACGTGGGACCCGAGTCGGAACAGCGCCAGGATCGCCAGTGTGAACAGCAGCTTCTTGCGCAGGTCCGGCGTCTTGAACGCGCGGGTGAAAGCGGTGAGCACTGATCCTCCTGGGAGCCGCCCCTCGGGGCGGCCGGGTTTGCACCAAAAGTACCCGGGGCACGAAGCCGTCCGAGCAGCTGGGTTCGACGATACCTGCGATGACAGCGCCCCGAGCTCGCGGACCGCGTGGTCCGGGCGCTCGGGGCGCTGCCCAAGGTTACTTGCTCATGACGTGCTGGTTGCCGAGGCCGACGAGCTCAGCGCTCGGTGGCCGAGCCCCCTGCCGCCTCGATCTTCTCCTTGGCGGTGGCCGAGAACTTGTCGACCGTGACGGTGACCGCGCTGGTGATCTCGCCGGTGCCGAGCACCTTGACGGGAGCACCGTCGCGGACCGCACCCTTGCGGACGAGGTCATCGACGGTGACCTCACCACCCTCGGGGTAGAGGGCGGAGAGCTTGTCAAGGTTCACGACCTGGTGCTGCACGCGCGCCGGGTTCTTGAAGCCACGCAGCTTCGGCAGCCGCATGTGCAGGGGCAGGTTGCCACCCTCGAACGACGCGGGCACCTGGTAGCGGGCCTTGGTGCCCTTCGTGCCACGTCCGGCGGTCTTGCCCTTGCTGCCCTCCCCACGGCCCACGCGGGTGCGCGGGGTCTTGGCTCCGGGGGCGGGGCGCAGGTGGTGCACCTTCAGCGCGGACGCGCCCTTGACGGCACCGTCCTCGCCGTTGCCGGCCCTGGCAGCCTTGTCAGCGGTGTCAGCCATGTCAGTCCACCTCCTCGACGGTCACGAGGTGCGCGACCGTCTGGACCATCCCACGGAACTCGGGACGGTCCTCCTTGACGACGGAGTCGCCGATGTGCTTCAGACCGAGGGAGCGCAGCGTGTCCCGCTGGTTCTGCTTCCCACCGATCTCTGAACGGGTCTGGGTCACCTTGAGCTGGGCCATCACGCACCCATCCCTGCGGCCCGGGCACGCAGCATCGCTGCCGGCGCCACGTCCTCGAGGGCGAGTCCACGGCGGGCCGCGACCTCCTCGGGACGCTCGAGGCCACGCAGGGCCGCGACCGTGGCGTGCACGATGTTGATCGCGTTGTCCGAGCCGAGCGACTTGCTCAGCACGTCGTGGATGCCGGCGCACTCGAGCACGGCACGCACCGGGCCACCGGCGATGACACCGGTACCGGGAGAGGCCGGGCGCAGCAGGACGACGCCTGCCGCCGCCTCACCCTGGACCGGGTGCGGGATGGTGCCCTGGATGCGGGGGACCTTGAAGAACTCCTTCTTGGCCTCCTCGACACCCTTGGCGATCGCCGCGGGCACCTCCTTGGCCTTGCCGTAGCCGACGCCCACGGTGCCGTCGCCGTCGCCCACCACGACGAGCGCGGTGAAGCTGAAGCGGCGACCGCCCTTGACGACCTTGGAGACGCGGTTGATGGTGACCACGCGCTCGAGGTACTGGTTCTTGTCGGCGTGGTCGCCGCGACGGTTGTCACGGCCCCGGCGGTCACCAGAGCCGCTGCTGCGGTCGTTCGTCGAACCGGTGCCGCCGGTGGCACCGCGACGCTGGGGTCCAGCCATCAGAGGTTCCTCATCTCAAGATTCTGGTCGGTCATGATTGCGGCCTTCACAGCCTTCGGCGCGATCACAGGGTCAGCCCACCTTCGCGGGCGCCCTCGGCGATGGCGGCGACCCGCCCCTGGTAGCGGTTGCCGCCACGATCGAAGACGACCGCCTCGACACCGGCACCCTTGGCGCGCTCGGCGAGCAGCTCGCCGACCTTGCGCGCCTTGGCGGTCTTGTCGCCCTCGAAGGTGCGCAGGTCGGGCTCCATGGTGGAGGCCGACGCGAGGGTGCGTCCCTGCGAGTCGTCGACGACCTGCACGAAGACGTGGCGGCTCGAGCGGGAGACCACGAGTCGGGGACGCGCGGCGGTGCCGGCGACCTTCTTGCGGACCCGCAGGTGGCGGCGGCCACGGGCCGCGCTCTTGCCGTGGGCGCGCTTGACGATCATTGCCATGGCTACTTACCAGCCTTTCCGACCTTGCGGCGGATCTGCTCGCCTGCGTACCGCACGCCCTTGCCCTTGTACGGGTCGGGCTTGCGCAGCTTGCGGATGTTTGCGGCGACCTCACCGACCTGCTGCTTGTCGATGCCCGTCACCGCGAATCGGGTGGGGTTCTCGACGGTGAAGGAGATGCCCTCCGGCGCCTTGACCAGGACCGGGTGGCTGTAGCCGAGCGCGAACTCGAGGTCGCTGCCCTTGGCCACGACGCGGTAACCCGTGCCGTGGATCTCCATCTTCTTCTCGTAGCCCTGGGTGACACCCAGGACCATGTTGTTGATCAGGCTCCGCGTCAGGCCGTGCAGCGACCGGGACTCGCGCTGGTCGTCGGGCCGGCTGACCTCGACGACACCCTCGTCGCCGCGCGCCACCGTGATCGGTGCCGCGACGTCGTGGTGCAGCTCGCCCTTCGGGCCCTTGACCGTGACGGCCTGACCCTCGATGGTCACGTCGACACCGGTCGGGACGGGAACAGGAAGTCGTCCGATTCGGGACATGGTGGTTCTCCTCCTCTTCCTTCGCTACCAGACGTAGGCGAGGACTTCTCCGCCTACACCCTTGGTCGCCGCCTGCTTGTCGGTCAACAAGCCGGAGGACGTGGAAATGATGGCCACACCGAGGCCGCCGAGCACCCGCGGCAGGTTGGTCGACTTCGCGTAGACCCGCAGGCCCGGCTTGGACACGCGGCGCACTCCGGCGATGGAGCGCTCCCGTGCGGGGCCGTACTTGAGGTCGATGGTCAGCGTCTTGCCGACCTCGGCGTCCTCGACCTTCCAGCCGGCGATGTAGCCCTCGGCCTGGAGGATCTCAGCGATGTGGGACTTGAGCTTGGAGTACGGCATGGAGACGTCGTCGTGGTGCGCCGAGTTGGCGTTCCTGACGCGGGTCAACATGTCCGCAATCGGGTCGGTCATGGTCATTGGGCTTCTCCGCCCTTCCTCACCGGGGTTTCCTCCGCACGCGTGGCGCGGCGGACCTGCGGTGTAGAAGTCTGTTTGATGGTTACCAGCTGCTCTTCGTCACGCCCGGGAGCTGACCCGCGTGGGCCATTTCCCGAAGGCAGACGCGGCAGAGGCCGAACTTGCGATAGACCGAGTGGGGGCGGCCACACCGCTGGCAGCGGGTGTAGCCACGCACCTTGAACTTCGGCTTGGCGTTGGCCTTGTTGATCAGCGCGGTCTTGGCCACGGTCAGTTCTCCTTGAACGGGAAGCCGAGGCGACGCAGCAGCGCCCGACCCTCGTCGTCAGTGGTCGCCGTCGTGACGACGGTGATGTCCATGCCCCGGACGCGGTCGATCTTGTCCTGGTCGATCTCGTGGAACATCGACTGCTCGGTCAGGCCGAACGTGTAGTTGCCGCGGCCGTCGAACTGCTTCGGCGACAGACCCCGGAAGTCACGGATGCGCGGCAGCGCGATCGACAACAGGCGATCGAGGAACTCCCACATCCGGTCGCCACGCAGCGTCGTGTGGGCACCGATCGGCATACCCTCGCGCAGCTTGAACTGGGCGATGGACTTGCGCGCCTTGGTGACGGTCGGCTTCTGGCCGGTGATCGCCGACAGGTCGCGCACGGCGCCGTCGATGAGCTTGGAATCACGGGCGGCGTCGCCGACACCCATGTTGACGATCACCTTGGTGACGCCCGGCACCTGCATGAGGTTCTCGAACGAGAACTCCTCGCGCAGAGCCGGCTTGATCTCGTCGAGGTAGCGCTGCTTGAGCCGGGGCACGGCGCGCTCCACGGTCGTGGTGTCAGTCATCACAGGTCCTTACCCGAGCGCACGGCGACGCGGGTGCGTGCAGCCTTGCTGCGACCGTCGCGCTCAGTGGTCTCGACACGGGTGCGAACCCGGGTCGGCTTCTTGGTCTCCGGGTCCACGATCGCCACGTTGCTCACGTGGATCGGCGACTCCGTGGTGATGATGCCGCCGGTGCTCGCGCCCTGGCTGGTCTGGCCCGCCTTGGTGTGCTTGGTCACCCGGCCGATGCCCTCGACCAGCACCCGCTGGCGCTCGGGGTAGACCGCGATGACCTTGCCCTGCTTGCCCCGGTCGCCGCCGTTCTTCTGCGAGCGACCGCTGATGACCTGCACGAGGTCACCCTTCTTGATCTTCATCTTTGCCATGGCTCAGAGCACCTCCGGCGCCAGTGAGATGATCTTCATGAACTTCTTCTCGCGCAGCTCGCGACCCACGGGGCCGAAGATGCGCGTGCCGCGCGGGTCGCCATCCGTCTTGAGGATGACTGCGGCGTTCTCGTCGAACTTGATGTACGAGCCGTCGGCACGGCGGCGCTCCTTGACGGTGCGCACGATGACTGCCTTGACGACGTCGCCCTTCTTGACGTTGCCGCCGGGGATGGCGTCCTTCACGGTGGCGACGATGACGTCACCGATGCCGGCATACCGACGACCCGAGCCACCGAGCACACGGATGCAAAGAATCTCCTTGGCACCGGTGTTGTCGGCGACGCGCAGTCGCGACTCCTGCTGGATCACTGTCGAACTCCTGTCGTCACGCTGGTTCTCCCCCGGTCACCCGGGAGGGCCTTGCGGAACATGGTGGTCTGGACGATGTATGGCGACCGGTTGCCTCGAGGCTCCGGCCCCGGCCACATCGGACTGGGTGGTTACTTGGCCTTCTCGAGGACCGTCATCACGCGGAAGCGCTTGGTCGCCGAGTAGGGCCGGGTCTCCATGATCTGGACGCGGTCCCCGACGCCGACCTCATTGGTCTCGTCGTGGGCCTTGACCTTGGTCGTGCGGCGGATGACCTTGCCGTAGAGCGCGTGCTTGACGCGGTCCTCGACCTCGACCACCACGGTCTTGTCCATCTTGTCGCTGACGACGTAGCCCTGGCGGACCTTGCGGTCGTTGCGCTGCGTCCCGGCAGTGGTGTCGGTCTGCGTCTCTACGTTGGCCACGGTGTTCCCTTGCTCGTTGCTGGTGTCGCTCATACGGCCTTCTCCGGGGTCTGGGCGGCGGGCTGGCCGATGCCCAGCTCACGCTCGCGCATCTCGGTGTAGACCCGAGCGATGTCCTTGCGGACCGCGCGCAGCCGGCCGTGGCTCTCCAGCTGGCCGGTGGCCGACTGGAACCGGAGGTTGAACAGCTCCTCCTTGGCCTTGCGCAGCTCGTCGACCAGACGGTCGTCGTCGAGCTCGCGCAGCTTCTCGCTCGTCAGGTCCTTCGATCCGACTGCCATCAGTTCTCACCACCCTCACGCTGGATGAAGCGGCACTTCATGGGGAGCTTGTGGATGGCCAGGCGCATCGCCTCACGGGCGACCTCCTCGGACACACCGGACAACTCGAACATGACACGGCCGGGCTTGACGTTGGCGATCCACCACTCGGGCGAACCCTTACCGGAACCCATGCGGGTCTCAGCCGGCTTCTTGGTCAGCGGGCGGTCGGGGTAGATGTTGATCCACACCTTGCCGCCACGCTTGATGTAGCGCGTCATCGCGATACGTGCGGACTCGATCTGACGGTTGGTGACGTAGGCCGGCTCGAGAGCCTGGATGCCGTAGTCACCGAACGCGATCGTCGTGCCGCCCTTGGCAGCGCCCGAGCGTCCCGGGTGGTGCTGCTTGCGGTGCTTGACTCGACGGGGAATCAACATCAGGACTCAGCTCCCTCACTGCTTGGCGCAGCGGTGTCCGTGGTGGGCGCCGCGTCCGTGGCGGGCGCCGGGGTCTCGGCGGCGGCCCGCGGCGC
>NZ_VOHR01000078.1 GCF_009192725.1 Segeticoccus rhizosphaerae
GCCGCGGGCGCGGTGCTGTTCGTCGCCGGTGCCGCCTTCGCCGCTCACCTGGCCCGCGCCAGCCGAGCCCCCGGCTTGGTGCTCGGGGCGTACTTCGCCGGCGTCGGCCCCGGCATCGTGGTCTCGGCGTTGCTGGCCCCGCTGGTGCTCTCCCACCCTCGCGGGTGGCAGCTGGGCTGGCTCATCATGGGCGCGGTCGCCCTGACCTACCTGCCAGCGGTCGTCAGAGCGACCCGCGACCTCCGCGCCGTCGCTGAACCCAGCGTGGTCGCCACGGGGTTCTCCGCCTGTCGGCATGCGCGGACACTGCGGTGGGTGCTGGCCGCATTCGCGCTGTTCGGCCTCGGCTACGTGCCCTACATGAGCTTCATCGTCGCGGCCTACCGCGGCACCGGCGCGGGGCCGTTGGCGATCACCATCTTCTGGGCGGTCTTGGGACTTGCCGCGACCGGCTCCGGGTGGCTCTGGCAGCCGCTGATCGAGCGCACCCACGCCGGTGCACCGGTAGCCCTGCTGCTGGCCATCACTGCCCTCGGCGCCGTGCTACCGGTCCTTGCTCCCAACGCGGTCGGCATGCTCGCCTCCGCCGTCGTGTTCGGGGCCACGTTCCTGGCCGTCATCACCGCCGTCACCCAACTCATCCGTGCCGTGCTCCCGGAGCCCGCGTGGACTCTCGGGATCACCCTTGCCACCGTGCTATTTGGCTGCGGTCAAGCCGCGAGCCCTGCCCTGACGGGGCTACTCGCCGACGCCACCGCCACCCTCGACAGCGCACTGATCACCGCCGCCGCCACTCTCGCTGCGGGCGCGGCACTGGCGTCCCGACAACGCGGTGTTGGCGACACCCTGCCGCATCGTCCAAGTGACCATCCCCCTGCGGGGGCTTGCTACGGCAAGGTGACACAGGTAGCGGGTCGCGCCTTCAATCCTGTTGCTCCCGCGGGACATAACTCATCCGGTCGAACACGAGCCGGATCTCGACGATGTGGCCTTCCTCGACAGTGAAGAGTTCGCTGGCATGGGTCGTCGCCGTGATGGCCGTCTGCGGAAAGTACCAAAGGGCGACACGGTTCGCGTCCACCATCCGGGCGTGCTCGGGGGCACCGGTCAGCATCGGCACAAAGCCGGTGAGGTAACGTCGCCAGTCGTCCTTCGTGGTCACATTCTCGTCGGGCGCGAAGCAGCGCAGTGCGTCGGAGACGTAGGTCAGAGCCAGGTCGACGTCGCCGCTCGTCCAAGCCTCGTGGTAGGCCTGCACAATCGACGACGGGTCGTTGTCGGGCTTCGGCATTGTCTCTCCTTAAGACAGTGTGAGAAAGAGCTTCTCCATGGTTTGCTGGTCCTCCGCGTTGACGCCCTCCGGAGCACTGAGGCATTGGCGCATTCCGGAGGACACGATGGCAAACCCCGCGCGGTCGAGGGCACGGTTGACCGCGGCAAGCTGGGTGACGACGTCCTTGCAGTCGCGGCCTTCCTCGATCAGGCGGATGACGCCGCCGAGTTGACCTTGGGCGCGGCGGAGGCGATTGAGGACCGGTTTCATGTCGTCCGTGTTGAGCGTGACCATGGTGTTACTCCTGCGGCTGTAGCGAGGCCAGCGCAGCATCGAGCCGCTGGTGCGCCTCCTCGGCCACTGCTCCGAGAGAGGGGTTGTCCGTGACCTGCATCATCACGCCCGGGTTGAGTGCCTCCACGACGGTTTGCTGCGCGCCCAGGGAGCGGACCACGACGTTGCACGGGAGCAGCACGCCGACCGACGGGTCAGCCTCCAGCGCCTGATGCGCCAGCGCCGGTCGGCAGGCGCCGAGGATCACCTGAGGCGGCACGTCGACATCGAGCCTGGTCTTCAAGGTGGCCGCCACGTCGATTTCCGTCAGCACGCCGAAGCCCTGCTCGGCCAGTGCCACCCGGGTCTGTGCCAGGACTTTCTCGTGCGGCGCGTCCAGCGTGGTCGACAGGGCGTAGGACATCGGGACCTCCTCATGACTCGGTGATCGGGAATCGCAAACTCATCATACGCCCCGGGGTATGTCCTTGCGCCTCGATGTGAGTGGAGGAATGGAGACCAAGCCCGTACTGTTGGCATTGACACAGATACCCCATGGGGTATCTGTCCTGAGGTTGGAGGACCATGAGCACCCCCGAGATCATCACCATCGAGACACCCACGTTGGGTGACCGCAGCTATTTGGCGCACGACGGAGAGGTCGCCGTCGAGGTCGACCCGCAGCGGGACATCGACCGGGTCCTGGATGCCGCTGCCCGCACCGGGGTGCGGATCTTGCATGTGTTCGAGACGCACATCCACAACGACTACCTGACCGGGGGGTTGGCGCTCGCGGAGGTGACCGGTGCGGCATACCGCGTGAACCGGGCTGATGAGTTGTCGTTCGCCCGGGCGGCTCGGGCAGGGAGAGTGGGTCGTGGACCTGCGCACTCGCATCGCGTTCGCCGATGGGCACGTCCGGGGGTCGTTCAACATCGGGGTGGACGGAGAGTTCGCCACTTACCTGGGCTGGTTGATCCCATGGGGCACGCCGGTCACGCCGCTGGGCGCCTCGCCCGAGCGGGTGGCCGAGGCTCAAGGGGAGCTGGTGCGCATCGGCATTGACCAGTTGCAGGGAGCGGCCTTCGGCTCGCCGCGGGACTGGACCGATGAGCCACGGGCCAGCCATCCGCGCGCCCCGTTCGCCGACCTCGCGCAGGTGCGCCACCACCGGCCGGTGACCGTGCTGGACGTGGGGCGCAACGACGAGCACACCGCCAGCTGACGGCTGACCTCCGCCGTTCGCCCACCCTGACCCAGAGAAATCCCAACACCCTCCAGGAGGAGAAAACCATGTGTCGTGCCATCACCTGCCGCACCTGCGGCAAGACGACCTGGGCCGGATGCGGCCAGCACGTCGATCAAGTGCTGCGCGGTGTTGCCGCCGCCGATCGTTGCCCGGGCCACCCCAAGGAGCCCGGCCGAAGTCTGCTCGGTCGGCTCCTGGGCCGATGACCGCATGTGGCTGATCGGGACAGGACCCGCACACGGCCACGACCAGCTCCCTGCTCATCGTCGGGAGCCCCTCGCTCATCGCACTGGTGCCGCACGCACGGGCGGCCCGGGTGCGCGTAGGCCAGGGATTGGCCTTCGGCGTCCTCGGCATCGCCGGGTCCTGCGTCGGCTCGACCCTGTCCAGCTTGGTTCCCCCGCACCTGCTCCTGCTCGCCTTTGCCGCCCTGATCCTGTTTGTCGCGGTGCTGATGCTCCGCCGAGCCCATCGGCTCGCCATCGCTCTCAACAGCGGCACGTCGCATTCGCCCTGCTCCTGGTGGCCGTCTCGCTCTACACCACTGCACGCAGCGCAGCAGCACTGGTATAGCTGAAGTTGGCGCCCGGCCGACACGAGCAGTCTGGCCCTCGGCAGCGGTCGCCTACCGCGGTGGTCGGGCGACGGGACTACAGGGGGCGGACCGCCACAATGGCTCGGAGTACCTCCTCGAACACCGCGTAGCGCTCCTCGCCGACCAGTTCGGCCCAGCGGCGTCCGACTGCATTGCTGCTCGCCTGCGCCGTTTCGCTGGCCTGCCAGCCACGTTCGGTGGCGACGATGCGCTTGGCGCGGCCGTCGTCGGGGTCGGGCTCGAGCGCGATGTACTCCTTGGACTCGAGCTCGCGTACGAGATCGTTGACAGCCTGCTTGCTGAGCCCCAGCCGGGCGCCGAGCTCTGAAGGACGCAGGTTCGACACGAGCATGTCACGCAGGATTGGCATGTGAACTGGCCGCAGGTCCTCGAAGCCGGCGGCCACAAGCCGCGGATGAAGGAACTGATCGAGCAGCACATCGCCCGCCGAGATCGCCGGCGACACCGCTGCGGCGGTCAGCCTCTACACCGATGACGTCGAACACGACGTCATCGGATCGCCGACCGGGCCTTTGCACGGCCCGACGGCCGCACAGGGCTTCTACGACCAGCTCACTGCTGACTTGGCCACCGAGCTGATGACCCCGACGCGCGAACAGTACGGCGAGGACTTCTGCGTGGACGAGCCCAAGCCACCGCCGTCGTCAAAGGCGCATTCGTTGGCATCCCCGGCAACGGCCGCAGGGTGACATTCCGGATGCTCCACGTCTGGGACTTCGACGCCATCAGCCGCGAGCAGGTCTGGCTCGACGGGGCCGCAATCGCCGCACAGCTCACAGCCCCGCAACATGATGCCGCGGCCGCCGTGTTCGAGCCGGCATAAGCCCTGCCTGCATGGCGCCGCGGCCGGCCCGCAGCGGCGGTAGCACCGCAGCGGGATCCGCTCGCGAAGCACCGGGCGGTGCGTCGAGAGGTTGACATGCAAGCAGCTCCTTGCCTATGGTTCTCGGCGTGGGAGACGTCTACAAGGCCCTGGCGGATCCCACCAGACGAGCCATTCTCGACGAACTCGCGGAGCGCGACGAGCAGACCCTGTTCGAGCTCTGCGCGCGGCTGATCAGCAAGCACGATCTCGCGTCGTCCCGGCAGGCGGTCTCGCAGCATCTCGACGTTCTGGAGGACGCCGGGCTGGTCACCACACGACGCGAGGGCCGATACAAGTTCCATCACCTCGACCGGCGACCGCTCCAGCGGCTCGCCGGTCGCTGGCTTCAACTCTCGGAGGACCGTGAAGATCACCGTGACCAGTGTCCTGGTCGATGACCAGGCGAAGGCTCTGTCCTTCTACACCGACGTGCTGGGCTTCCAGAAGAAGACCGATGTCTCGGTCGGCGAGCATCGCTGGCTGACGGTCGTCTCGCCGGAGGTACCCGATGGCGTCGAGCTCCTGCTCGAGCCCGACGAGCACCCCGCGGCAAAGTCCTACAAGGCCGCACTCGCCGAGGACGGCATCCCGCTGGCGTCGTTCGGTGTCGACGACGTGGCCAGCGAGTACGAGCGGCTGCGTGGCCTTGGTGTCCGCTTCACCCAGGAACCCACAGCCATGGGCCCCGTGACCACCGCCGTACTGGACGACACCTGCGGCAATCTCATCCAGATCGCCCAGCAAACAACGCCGTGATCCCTGGCCGCCGAATCGCCGATCCGGAGCGGCGACCCTTCGGTGTGGACCGCAAAGGTCAAAGCGCGCCTGTCGCACCAGAAGCGACCTGAGGTAGTCCTCCATCTTGCCCCAACTGTTTCCTGGCCGTCGGTCCGGGTCATGCGGTCCCGCCCGGTCTGGTCGCGGAAAGCGAGGTTCATCCGCGCCGTCGTGACTCCATCCGTCTCGTGCAGATCGACGGTCTCGACGTCCCCCGCGTCGGGCCACCCTTCGAATAGCCATGTGTCGACGAGCCGGGACGGTCGCTCGATCTGCAGATAGGTGCCCCGGAATGAACACTCGGTGCCGTCGCTTGTCACGAACACGATGTGGTAGGTCCCACCGACGCGAAGCTCGATCTCACACACGGTCATCGTGTCCTCGAACGGTGCGAACGTCATCCAGTCCCGCACGGGCCGCAGCTGTTCGGGTTAGAGGCGGTACAGGCGGCGGCCATCCGCCCGGGACGTGACAAGCCCCACCGAGCGCTCGCCCGCGATCAGCGCATCGAGGATCTCGCGACGGTGGAGGTCGGCGACAGCGGTTATCTGGGTGGAAGAATGCCGCCGTGCGTCTGTTGCTCTTGTCGAACGGTGTAGTGCCGGGTCGCGGCTACCTGGCGCACGCGGTGCCGACCTTGCACCGGATGCTGAGGCCCGGCGACCGAGTCGCGTTCGTCCCGTACGCCCAGCACTTGACGGACCAGCACACCGAGCTGGTGGCCGCCGCCTTGGCTCCACTGTGCGTCGAACTGGTCGGCGTGCATCGGGGCACGCGGCCGCGATCGGTCGTCGACGCCGCGGATGCCGTCTTCGTCGGTGGGGGAAACGCCTTCAGGCTGCTGACCGCGTTGTACCAATACGACTTGGTCGAACCGATCCGCGGACTTGTCCACTCCGGTCGACCCTATGTCGGGTCGAGCGCGGGGACGAACGTGGCCTGTCCCTCGATCCGCACAACCAATGACATGCCCATTGCCCAGCCGCCGACCTTCGAGGCGCTGGGCCTCGTGCCGTTTCAGGTCAACCCGCACTACCCAGCGGACGAGGTGATGGCAGGTCACTTCGGGGAGAGCCGGGACAAGCGCCTCTCGGAGTTCCTTGAGGACAACGACGTGCCGGTCCTCGGACTCCATGAAGGCTCGTGGGTACAGGTCGAGGGAAAGCAGGCAACTCTCGGTGGTGTCGCCGGAGGGCGGCTGTTTCGCCGCGGTTCCGCGCCCACCGACCTGAGGGTCGGAACGGACCTGAGCCACCTCCTCTCCGTGGCGGGGCACTTCGACAACCCGGTCGGCTGACCCGCACGCCGGTCCCGACCCACCCGCGGTGTGACCGCGGCTGGGTCGGACGGCCGGTAGGAAAGCTCGCAGCACGCCGACCGCGATCGTCTGCTCACGGCCGAAAACGCGATGCCATCCGCCGAAGTGCTCCTCGATACCCGGAGGAGCAGCTCAGCCACCGCTGGGGGCCGAGCCCGGTCGGAACGAAAGCGTCACCACTGATCGGTCAGTACTACGGGACGTTGTCCTTCTCGAGCTGGATCTTGTACGCAAGTCGGATCATGGTGCCTGCGCCGCGCGAGGTGACGGGAACTGCCAACAGCCGTTCCAGGGCGGGCGTGGCATAGCTCGTCCGGGGACGCTCGTTCACCGAGACCGCGTGCTGACCATCCGCTTCGACCACACTGACCCTTCCGGAGCCAGGGGTCCAAGGCACTGGCTCGGGAAAGGTGGCTGGCCCGTCGAAGAGCGAGACCTCAGCGTTCGCCTCCGCGAACCCGCCCCTGATGAGGCGTTCCGATAGCTCGGTGACCCACCGGGCACTGCGGACGATGACCTTGTCGGCGTAGCCACACGCAGGGGTCAAGACGGTGACGACATCCCGGGCGGCCTGCCCGGGTCGCCTCGCCGTGAACAGCACGGTGCCGTTGGTCTGGAAGGAAAGCGCCACGCTCGCGCCTGCGGTGGCGAAGGCGTCGATCAGTTGCGGACGAGTTGGGCTCAGCCCCTGAGCCAGATTGAGGTTACGGAAGAAGGCGACCGACTCAATCATGCTCCACCGTACGACGAGACAGAGGGCATGAGGGCCCCCGTCCTTGACCTGCTGGCGGGTCTCTCGGGGTCGGGCTGTGGAGCCAGGAAAACCCGCACGACCCGATCCGCATCTTCGCGGTCAAACGGCCCAAACCACAAGCCGCCGACTACGACGCGATCCTTCGGCCAGCACCACGGCGGCCCGCGTCAGCCGAACTCGAGGTCACCGGAGGATGCCGCCTGTGCGAACTGGCGCTGCTGCTCCTCGGGAGTGGACCACGGCGTGACCGGCCTGGCAGCCGGCACGCCATCGATCACTAGGTCGGTGCGCTCGTTGAAGAAGCAGATCATGTCCCGAACCGGCTCCGCGTCCTGCAGGGGATCCGGATAGGTCCACCCGATCGCCTCCCCAGGCGCGCCTGCCCCGCCGATCGAAAAGTACGACGCGTGCCCCTTGTAAGCACACGTGCTCCGGTGCTCGCTCGGCTCCAACAGCTCCATCCGCACGTCCGCGCGCGGCAGGTACCACCGCGTCGGTAGGTGTGTTTCCAACAAAGCCACCGCCCGCCGCGTGTCGGCGAGCACGACGCCGTCGAAGAGGACCTGCACGTGCCGGTCCGAGCGCAATGTGTCGATCCGCTTGAACGGGTCATGCGGGTGCCCAACCGCCACCTGCGCCTCCTCCAGCCAGGAGAAGCGGGGGAAGTCCAGCAGCACATAGCCCACCAGCGCCTCATCCGACGGGCGAAAGGCCGCCTGGAGCAGCTGCTTTTCGCCCACCTGCACATCCAGTGGCTGCCCCGGGCAGCTGTGAGTCGCGAAGTCCTCCGGGCCGAGCACCGGAGGCAGCCCACCTGGTGCCTCTCGCACCGGCGCCCCGCTTGGAACCAGTCGGGCCTGCAACGCCCCCTCCGGAACGGCGTACACCGGGACGAGTCGGCGCGGCTCCCACACCAGCAGCGCCACCTGGGTGTCCACCAACAGCTCCTCGCCGTAGCGGACCCGCACCCTGCGCGCCGTCGGCTCGAAGCGCAATTGCGGCAAAGCGCCCATCAGGTACCCACGCATCTTCAGTGCCATGACCCCAGCCTCCGGCCTCCCGGACACCAAGGCAAGAGCACCATCGTTGGCGCCGCTGCCCAGCACGCAACCACCGCGGACCCCGGCCCACGTGCAGAGCGACCTCGCGGTCGTCCCAATGCCCTCTGCCTATGGCACATGATCGCCTCGCGGGCGGGTACTACCGGTGCGACCACCCGCCACGGCATCCTCAAGGAGAAGCCATGCCCCACGAACCCGTCCAGCAACCTCCCGCCACCGAAGAGGCGATGAAGAACAAGCCGGATCACGGCGAGGAGAGCTACCGCGGATCCGGTCGCCTCGAGGGAAAGGTAGCCGTGATCACCGGCGCCGACAGCGGTATCGGCAAGGCCGTCGCCATCGCGTATGCACGCGAAGGCGCTGACGTGCTGATCTCCTACCTCAGCGAGGACACCGATGCCGAGGACACCAGGAAGTGGGTCGAGGACGCTGGTCGCAAGGCCGTCTTGGTCCGCGGTGACCTCGCGGACGCCCAGCAGTGCCGCAACGTGGTCGAGCGCGCCGTGCAGGAGTGGGGCCGGATCGACGTCCTCGTGAGCAACGCGGCCTACCAGATGTCCCGCGAGTCGGTCGAAAGATTCCCGACGAGGAGTGGGACCACACGATGGCCACGAACCTCAGCGCGCTGTTCCATTTGGTGAAGGCGGCCGTGCCGCACATGCGCCCAGGCTCATCCATCATCGGGTCGTCGTCGGTCAACTCCGACACGCCGAGCCCGACGTTGATGCCCTACGCGGCGACGAAGGCCGCCATCGCCAACATGACCGCCAGCCTCGCGCAACTGCTGGGCCCCAAGGGTATCCGCGCGAACAGCGTCGCCCCCGGCCCCATATGGACACCGCTGATCCCCTCGACCATGCCCAAGGAGAAGGTCGAGAGCTTCGGTGAGGACACACCCCTGGGACGCCCCGGCCAGCCGGCGGAGCTCGCACCGGTGTACGTGCTGCTCGCCTCCGACGAGGCCAGCTACGTCTCCGGCGCACGAGTCGCGGTGACCGGCGGCCGTCCCATCCTCTGATCCGACGCACAAACCATGGGGCTGCCCCATCGGTACTCGAAGCTCTGCTGCCTTGCCGCGCTTAGCAGCATGGACCTGGCCGATGACCCCACCGACTGAGAACCGCTGCCTCGGCGTCCAGGGCCGCGGCACGATCGCGCTGCCTGCCGATGTCCGTTGATAATGAGTTGCGCTGCCGGTGGCGACGCGTCGGCGACCACGATGACTTCAAGAAGCCGTAAGCCACCTGACCGGTAGCCGATCGGTTAGCGGGCTTGTCGATCGAGCGCTGTTACGGGCCGCGGCGCTGGCGTAGGTTGCCTGAGTGATCAACAATCGCTCGGTTCCAACCGCGACGGTCATCCCCGTGCTGGTGTATCCCGACGTTCGTGCCGCGGTGACCTGGCTCACCGATGTCTTCGGCTTCGTCGAACGCGTCCGCGTAGGTGAGGCACACCGGTCACAGATGCAGATCGGGCTCGATGGCGCGATGATCGTCGCCGACGTCAGAGGCGAACAGCAACCGCCGCAGGCACACGCCACGACCCACATCATCAAGGTGCGCGTTGAGGACGTGGACGCCCAGTTCGAGCGTGCCCGCTCCTGCGGCGCGCGAGTACTGCAGGAGCCGACCGAGTATGAGTACGGCGAACGGGAGTCCACGGTGGAGGACCTGGCCGGGCACCGCTGGCAGTTCACCCAGACCCTACGCGACGTGGCTCCCGAGGAATTAGGCCTCGAAGGCACCGGTTGGCGCTAGGAGCGCTCGACGAACCGCCGCAATCAGGAACCCGCTTCCGGCGACGCTGCGCGGCACCAGCGAGTTGACCGGAGCCTCGACCGCGTTCTCGCATTCGCGCAATCGCTCGTGCTCGGTGCGCTGTCATCGCTCCAGGCGATGAGCCTGCGACACGGTCTGCGTGCAGGTATTCACGGCCGCGCCGGAGCAGTTCCCGCGCGCGCAGTTCCGCGAGCTGGCGCCCGCCCTGTTGTAGACCGCTCCCCTGTTTGCGGCCCGCCGAACTCTAGCCTCCGACGCCCGTTGCTGCTGAAGCCCTACCCGCGCGGCACGCGCCGTCCTCTACCCCAGCGTGAGCATTGCCTCGGCGAGCTCGCCGGCCGCAGAGTCGGGGATCGCAGTGGCAGCCTTCTCGAGGACGAGCAGCCGTGCGCCTGAAATCTCGCGCGCGATGGCCAGGCCGTTGCCGACCGGGAAGAACGGGTCCCGGCGGCCGTGGACGACGAGCGTCGAGACCTCGATCTCGGGCAGGCGTTCGCGCCAGCGGGGTTTGCAGTTGAGCTTGGCGAAGACCGTGCCGAGCTGGTTGGCTACCTGGGCCGGGGGCGCGGTACTTGGTGTGCGGTCCCAGATGCGCGCGGCGATCGCGCGTGCGGCGACGGGGTCGTCGCCGAGGATCTCCGCGCGGCCAGTGGCGAAGTCCGCCACGGCCTCGCGGTCGGACCAGTCGGGCATCGGGCGCGTGAAGAGGCGCTTCATCGTCGACTTGTCGTGGTCGGGCAGGTCAGCGTCGCACTTGCCCGGCGCGACCGCGCGGGTGCCGACCAAGGTGAGCGCCGAGAACGCGCCGGGGTGGTCGAGCGCCGCGGTCTGGGCGACCATCCCGCCGACTCCAATCCCTCCGAGGTGCGCAGGCCCACCGCCGAGCGCGTCGACAAGGGCCGCCGCGTCGGCAGCGAGGTCGCGCAGGGTGTAGGCGGGCGCTCCCGGGTCCGCCGTCGTCGACTCACCGCTATCACGCAGGTCGTAGCGGACCACGCGACGCCCGCCGGCAGCGAGGCGCTCGCAAAGCGCGTCCGGCCAGGAGAGCATCGTCGTGCCGCCCGCGAGCAAGATGAGTGGTGCGTCGTCGTCACCGAAGGACTCCATGCCCAAGGTGACCTGATTGGCGTCGATGGTGGTCATCGGTCGGTCAGCTCTTCAGGGCGGCGACAGTCGGCGCGGTCTTTGAGTAGCCGGCAGCCTCGACGATCTTGCCGTCGACGACCCGCATGACGTTCACGCCACAGACCGAGTCGTCGGGGCCGGGACCCCATATGTACCGCCAGCGGATGAGTGCCCACTCATCGCCGGTGTTGATGTCCTCCACCTCGAAGTGGCTGGTGCGGTCCTCTATGAGCGCCTTCCACGAGCTGAGCGAGGCGTCATAGCCCTCGTAGCGGGTGCCGTTGGGGGCGGGCTGGACGCTCTCCATGACACAGTCTGGGGCGATGATGTCTGCGAGGAGGGTGGCGTCCCGTTCCTGGAACGCCCGGTTGAAGCGGTCGATGACCTGGACGGTTGTCTGACTCATGTCAGTGGGCTTCAGCATCGCGGTCTCCTTCTTGATTGGGTTGATCTCGTCTCCGTCGGCACGGTGCCCCAGAGCGGTGTGAAGATAAGTCGTCGCTTGGTTAGACGGACCCACCACCTAGTTCTCATCGGTGGAGACGCGCGATCGGGCGATGGGTCACAAGTCCAGCGGATTCGTGAGAGTGGGTCCGAGGAGTGTCGCTTCCAGGACACCGGCGGCATCACTGTCGGAGACGGCACGCTCATCGGCTACGGCAGCACCCTGACAACGGTGACCGACTCATCGACCGGATTGCCCGTGAGCCGACCCAGCAAGGCCTGCACCTCCTCGGGCGAGCGGTACCCGGTGTTGAGCTCTGCGACGGTCCGCAGTGCCTCCTGGGCGGCGTCGTGCATGACCCCGCAGGCGGATCCACTTGCGGCACAATGCGATCCCGATCGCGTCCTGATGTGTCGATATGCCCACGTTCATCGGGGTTCGGAATCCAGGCGGATGCCGGTCAGACGGGAGTCTGCGCTAGCTGATGTCGTAGATTAGGTGCACAAGGTTGGTTCCGATCGGCTGGGTACTGACCAAGCGCAGGGATGCCCGAGCGGCCAGTCCGTCCAGGAGGTGCTCGCCGCCGCCGAGGATGTAGGGGTGCAGCGTGAGCCGGACCTGGTCGGCCAGGTGGTGGTCGATCAAGGTGCGCGTCAGTTGAGCGCTGCCGTACACGACGATGTCGCGTTCATATCGTTCCTTGAGTCGGGTCACCTCTCTGGCAACCTCGCCGCGGAGGATGGTCCCGCCGATCCACTCCGGCGTGTCCAGGGTGGAGGAGATGACGTACTTCGGCATCTCGCGCAGTCGCTCTGCCCACGCGCCCCCGCGGGTGTTCCAGCCGGCACCGGCGAAGAAGTGGTCGGTCCTCCGGCCGAGCAACAAGGCGTCCGCGCCGAGCGCCTCGTCATACTCGACCTCGGCCCAGGCCTCGTAGTCCTCAGGCGTCACTTGCGTGAACCAGCCGCCGCGGTCCGAGCCATCTTCGCCGATGGGGTCCTGGACGCCACCGTCCAGGCAGACGTTCTCACTCAGGACGAGCATGCCCATGATCTGTTCTCCTCAGGTAGTCCACACAGGTTTCGGTATTTCCCGTGCTCCGGTAGTGCAGACACCACCGATCCGGCAGATTGGTCGGCGGTGGACCGCCACGTCGGCGGCCCGCGCGGTGTCAGTACCTGTGACAGCGGCGACGCAGGAGGAGGACCTGTTGGCAGATCTGATCACACGGGCGCTGGCCGGTGACGAGGACGCGTTCCGTGCTCTCATCGAGCCGCATCGGCGCGAGTTGCACGTGCACTGCTACCGGATGCTCGGCTCGGTCGACGACGCCGAGGACGTCCTTCAGGAGACGCTCCTGGCCGCTTGGCGTGGGCTGTCGGGTTACGAGAAACGGGCGTCGATCCGTACCTGGCTCTATCGGATCGCCACCAATCGCTGCCTGAACGCGCTTCGTGCCGCGAAGCGGCGACCGGCCAGGAACTGGGATGTCACGGCTTTCGACCCGCCCGAGCCGACCCGATACGGCGAGGTGCCCTGGCTCGAGGCGCTGCCGGACGTGCTTCTCGAGGGCGCGTTCGACGTCCCCCTGCAACCAGAGGCACGCTACGAGCAGCGTGAGTCGATCTCGTTGGCCTTTATCACAGCGCTGCAGTTGCTGCCGCCGCGCCAAACAGCCGTGCTGGTGCTGCGTGACGTCCTGGGCTTTCCGGGCACCGAGGTGGCGGCGATGCTCGACACAACCGTCGAGTCAGTCGCCAGCGCCGTCAAGCGGGCCCGAGCAACGCTTGCGCAGCGCCGTCCTTCACGCACAGACAGCCCTCCCGCCGCTGGATCGCGAGCCGAACAGGCACTTCTCGAACGGTTCGTGGTTGCCTACGAAGCCTCCGACGTCGAGGCGCTCGTCGCGTTGTTGTCCGACGATGTGTTCGTGTCGATGCCGCCGATGCCGCAGGAATACCTCGGCCGCGAGGCCGCGACTCGCTTCCTCCGAACGGCCGTTACGGGCAGGAGCTTCGCCCTCGTGCCGACCCGGGCCAACGGGCAGCCGGCGTTCGGACTCTACGCATCACTCCCCAACCGACCTCGATCCGGCAGCGGTCTGATCGTCCTGGGGCTGGCGCGCGACCAGATCACCGCGCTGACTCGATTCGAGCCGGAGACGTTCCCATCCTTTGGTCTACCGGAGACCTGGCCTGGGTGAGAACTGCACCGGTACAGAGTCGCCATGCGGCGACGTTGCCAGACGGTCAGCGAGCGTCCTGTCAGGTGGTGGCGGTTCGCGTGGCGGTGACCACGGTTGTGGTGTAGCGCACCGTGACTCTTCCTCCCGCGGCGTCGATCGCGGCGCCGGTGTCAGCAAGTAGTTGTTCGATCTTGTCCGGTGGGAGCCGCGTGTAGAAGCCCCCGGTGGGCGGCCCGTCCAGGTATTCGTCGCGGGTGCAGAACTGCTCCCAGTCGAATCGCCACTGTTCTGGCTCGTCGAAGCGGCCCGCCTGGCGTATCCCATTGGCGCCGTTGGCGGCCAGTGTCGAGAACCCGTTCGCGCGGCCTGGCCTGCAGGCGGTCGGCGAGCGTGGCGGGCAGCACCCGGCGCGCGGCCGCG
>NZ_VOHR01000079.1 GCF_009192725.1 Segeticoccus rhizosphaerae
GCTCGCGTGCGCGGTGACCGCCGTCGTCCAGGACGCCGGTCGGTCGGCGGACCACGCGCTGGTCGGCGATGGGCCGGAGGCTCCCGCGGTCGGGGCGGGCCCATGGGACGAGGCGCAAGCCAAGGATCTGCTGGCCGCCATGGGCATTCGCACTCCCGCGCGATGGCTCTGCCGGGATCGCGCCACCGCGCATGCCGCACTGGACGAGCTGGGCGCACCCGTCGTGGTGAAGGTGTGCGATGCCGCCATTCTCCACAAGAGCGACGTCGGGGGTGTCCACGTCGGGGTCGCCGACCACGTGGGCCTGGACTCCGCCCTCGACACGCTGGCCGCCCTGGGTCCCCAGCCGGCGCTCGTGGAACGGATGGCGCCCGCCGGGGTCGATCTTGTCGTAGGCGCCCACCGAGACCCCGTCTTCGGCCCTGTCGTCGTCTGCGGCGTCGGGGGCACCGCGACCGAGGTGTATGCCGATGTCGCCATCGCGGCGGTCCCGGCCACCTTCGAGCAGCTGATCGCCTTGCCCGACCAACTCATCGCCGGCAGCCTGCTTGACGGATTCCGCGGGCAGCCGGCTGTGGACCGTATCGCCCTGGCGGGTGTCGCCCGGTCCTTGGGCAACCTGCTGCTGGCCAACGACCACCTCACCGACGTCGAGATCAACCCCCTGCGAGCCACCGCCGACGGTCTGCTCGCCCTCGACGCCGTCCTCGTCGCCGGAAAGGACCATCAGCCGTGAGCCATCCCACCCACGAGGGCACCGTCCCCTGGCCGGACGACGTCGCCGCGGACTACCGCGCCAAAGGCTTCTGGTTGGACCAGCCGATCGGTGACCTCCTGTGGCAGACCGCCGACCTCCGCCCCGAAGATGTCGCGCTCGTCGACGGCCACATACGCATGCCGTATGCCGAGCTGACCGACCGGGCCGACGCCGCGGCCGGACGTTTGCTGGCACTGGGTCTGGAGCCGGACGACCGGGTCCTGGTCCAGATGCCCAACGAGTGGCAGTTCGTCGTCCTGACGTTGGCCTGTCTGCGCGCCGGAGTCATTCCCGTTATGGCACTACCCGCCCACCGCCGTCACGAACTGACGCACTTGGCAGGCTTGTCCGAAGCCCGGGCCGTTGCTGTCAGGCAGGTGTCGCGGGGCTTCGACCACGAACAGCTGGCGCACGACTTGGCCACCGAATCGCCCGACATGCAGTGGGTGTTGGCCACCGGCGAGCCTGGAGAGCTGGACCCCCGGTCGGTGTCCCTGGACCAGATCCTGGCACCTGGAGTGGACCGCAGGGCAGAACGGGCGGCGGCGGACGGCTTACGCCCGCACCCCGACTCACCTGCCTGCTTCCTCATCTCTGGCGGCACCACGGGACTGCCCAAGCTGATCACCCGCACCCACAACGACTACATCTGCAACCTGCGCGCGACCGCCGCTACCGCAGCGATGACCGAGGCCGACGTCTACCTGGGCACCCTCCCCTCGAGCCACAACTTCCCGCTGGCTTGCCCAGGCATTCTGGGCACCCTGCTGACGGGAGGGCGGGTCGTCATGCTCCCCAGTCCGGAGCCGTCCCGAGCCTTTGCCACCATCGAGCAAGAGGGCGTCACAGTCGCAGCCGCCGTGCCCGCTGTCGCGCAACGATGGATCGAGTATCAGCAGGAGCACGGCGGCACCCAGACCCGCAGCCTCCGCGTGCTGCAGGTGGGTGGCTCGCGGCTGCCCGACGAGTATGCCGTGCGCATCGCCCCCGCCCTGGGAGCCACCCTCCAGCAGGTGTTCGGGATGGCCGAAGGGCTCATCAACACCACTCGCCTGGACGACCCGATCGAGGTCATCACCACGACTCAGGGCCGTCCGGTCCACGAAGCCGACGAGGTCCGCATCCTGGACCCGGCCGGCGTCGACCTGCCGGACGGGGAGCCGGGGTCGATCTACACCCGTGGGCCCTACACCCCACGCGGCTACTACCGGGCACCCGAGCACAACGAGCGGGCGTTCCTCCCCGACGGCTGGTACGGCAGCGGCGACATCGTCGTGCGCCGGCCCGACGGCAACCTGGTGGTCCAGGGACGTGACAAGGACATGATCAACCGCGGCGGTGAGAAGATCTCCGCCGAAGAGGTCGAGGACCTTCTCTACCGGATCGAGGCCGTGGAGATGGTCGCCGCCGTCTCCATGCCCGACCCGGTCCTCGGTGAGCGCCTGTGCGTCTATGTCGTCGTCAAGGGAGGCCGACCGGTTCCGACACTGGAGGAGGTGCGCGCAGTCTTCGCAGCCGCCGAAGTGGCTGCCTTCAAGTACCCCGACCGGCTGGAGATCCTCGGCCAACTCCCTTTGACCAAGGTCGGCAAGATCGACAAGAGGGCCCTCCGCCAGGACATCGCCACCCGGCTGGCGCATCCCAACAGCACCCAGGAGTCCGCCCGATGATCGTCCACCCACCTGGCCTTGTCCGCTTGGCCTGGCCCGGCATCATCCGCACCTTCGTGCAGGAGAAGGCATGAGGCTGTTGACCTTCCGCGCCACCGACAACGAGGGCCGGCCCGTTCACCGCGTCGGGCGCCTGGACGGGGTGGGCGCGGACGATGACACGGTCGTGCAGCTTGACGGCGTGAGCGACCTCGGACAGCTCATGCGGTCATCGAACTGGCGGCAGGTGGCACAGGCGAGCGACGGCCCACGCCACAGATACGGGGGCCTCGACCTGGCCCCGGTGGTGCCGCACCCCACCAAGATCGTCTGCGTAGGGTTGAACTACCGCGCCCACATCCTGGAGATGGGCCGAGACCTGCCGCAGTACCCGACGCTGTTCGCCAAGTACCCGGCCACCCTCACCGGCCCCGACGACACCATCGCGGCCCCGCCCGAGGACGCGGCCCTGGACTGGGAGGCCGAGCTGACGGTCGTGGTGGGACGCAGCTGCCGCCGCGTCGGCGAGAAGGACGCGGTCGAGGCAATCGCCGGCTACACCGTCGCCAATGACATCTCGATGCGCACGTGGCAGTTCCGGACCAAGGAGTGGCTGCAAGGGAAGATGTGGGAGGCGTCCACCCCCGTCGGACCCTGCCTGGTCACCGCCGACGAGTGGCAGCCCGGTCCGGCGATCACCACGCGCGTGAACGGCGAGCAGACCCAGTCAGCGACGACGGACGACCTGCTCTTCGGGCCGGCCACGCTGGTCTCCTACATCTCCACCATGATCACCCTGAGCCCCGGGGACCTCATCCTGACCGGCACTCCCGGAGGTGTGGGGCGGGCCATGCAACCGCCCCGGTACCTGCGACCAGGCGACATCGTGGAGACCGGGATCGACGGTCTGGGCTCCCTGCGCAACCGCATCGTCGAAGACGCACCGACCGGTTGAGGTGGACTGGGTCGCCGCCACCCAGGTCGAGGGGCCAGCGGCCTGTTCGTCAGGACTCCAGAGCTTCCCGGGGTGTCTCGGCGGCGTCGACTCGCTTTTCGAGGTCGGCAACAGTCGTCACGTCCGCGGTGGAGAAGGCCAGAATACTGAGCGTGGCGGCATGCACCTCGGCCGCGCTCATGGCACCCCACCCGACGTCCGGGTAGTCAAACGTGCCAGTCGCATCGGCCACGAAGACGACGAAGTAGTCCCGGAACATGGCGTCCCGCGCGGTGGCGTGGCAGCAGTTCTCCGTCGTCGTGCCGATGATGACGACGGTCTCGACTCCGCTGCCGCGCAGGACGATGTCGAGGTCCGTCCCGAAGAAGGCACTGTAGCGGTGCTTCTTGATGACTATTTCGCCCTCGGCCGGCTCCAGGTCATGGTGGATCTCGACCCCGCGGGTGCCGTCAACCAAGCTCGTTCCCGTCGCGATCGGCGGGTACAAGTCGGCGAAGCGCCCCATGTCGCAGCCAGCCGCACGGTGGGCGTGGGTGGTGTACACCACCTTCATCCCGGTGCGTCGTGCCAACTCCAGCACTCGACGCATCTGGGGGATGGCCTCGCGAGCCTGGGTCGACGCCATCGGCGACGAGTCCTCCACGAAGTCGTTCTCCATGTCCACCACGATCACCGCAGTCTTGGACGGGTTGATGCTGCCTACCGTGTAGCCCATGACCGGCTCCTTCTCCACCTTGGATCGCCAAACCCTGTGTCTCATGACACCACATATATGCAACAGTTGCCAGACGTGATGCAAGCCATTGTTTCGCGTGACCGGCTCCACTCCGCCCCTCGGGAGACCTACCGCGGGTCAACCTGAACTGATGTTGGGGTTGAAGGCCGCTGGCCGAGAGTCATCAAGTAACAACTATCTGGTGTCTAGCATGATTATGTTGTATTCGCATGGAATTCGCTCTACCTTTGGCCCATGGAAGCCGCACGTCCCTCCCATGTCGCGCCGCTCGCCCTCTCGCCACGCATCGCGAGGTCCACGTCCCCGAAACCACGCAGTCTGATCCTCGATCTCTTCGGCGAATATCTTCGCTTCGTCGATGACGAGGTGCCGCTGGGAGACCTGACCACCCTGCTGGAAACGTTCGGCGTGGCACCGGCCACTGTCCGTGTCACCATGTCACGGCTACGGAAGGAGGGTTGGTTCAACGTCCGGCGCGACGGGCGGGAGAGCCGCTACCGGCTGACCGACACCATGCGCAAGCTGCTCGACGAGGGTCGAGCACGCATCTTCGCGGCGCCGCCGCAGGAGTGGAACGGTAAATGGACGCTGGTCATCTACCAGCTGTCGGAGAGCGATCGGCACGACCGGGACCACCTGCGAAAGAGTCTGGCCTGGCAGGGGTTCGGACCGCTGAGCACGTCAACCTGGCTGGCCCCGGGTGATCGCCGGGAGACGGCACGCGGACTGGTCGCAGACCTGGACGCCAAACACTGCGAGGTCCTGCTCTGTACCTCCGACGGGGCCGCTCACGACCGGTCGCTCGCCGAACAGTGCTGGGATCTTGCCGATCTGGCGGCCGAATACGAGGAGTTCATCGCCGAACACCAGGAGTTGCTCTTGCGTCCGGGGCGGTTGAAGGGCTCGGACGCGCTCGTGGCGCGGACCACGCTGATCGCCCACTTTCGACACTTTCCCTTCAGAGACCCCCACCTGCCGCCACAACTGACGCCGGACTCGTGGCCGGGCGACGAGGCCCACGCCCTGTTCCGTCGCGCCCACGAGGCACTCGGTCCGGCCGCCCGCCTGTTCGTCGGCGAGATCTTGGGTCGCGAGGTCGTCGACGCCGAGATCGCCGAGGGGAGGTAGTACGAAGGTCGCGCGCTCCGGCGTTGTCAGCCAATCCCCAATAGCCGCCGGGCCCGCTCGCCGTCCGCGCGAAACGCGGGAGTTGCGGACTCGTGCACGATCTGGCCCTTCGCCATCACCAGGACACGGTCAGCCACATCGAACGCCAGACGCAGGTCCTGCTCGACGACCAGCAGCGCCAGACCTGTCGACGCGAGTTCACGCAAGACCGCGCGGACCTGTTCGACGATCGCGGGGGCCAGCCCGTCGGACGGCTCGTCGAGAAGCACCAGTTTCGGAGAGCACAGCAGCGCCCTGCCGATCGAGAGCATCTGCTGTTCACCGCCCGAGAGTTGCGATCCGAGGTGGTCGCGGCGCTCGTGCAGACGGGGCATCAGGTCATAGACATCCGCGACGGACCAGGCCCCACCCTTGCGGTAGGCGATCTGCAGATGCTCGGCCACCGAGAGCGGAGCGAAGATCCGCCGCCCCTGCGGCACGATTGCCACATTGGCCCGAGAGGCCACATGCGCCGGCTTCCTGGCAACGTCTCGGCCCTCGACGCGGACTTCCCCGGCCGTGGGCCGGACCATGCCCATGATCGACTCAAGCAGCGTGGTCTTGCCGACCCCATTGCGACCGAGCAGAGCGACGGACTCGCCGGCCGCCACCGTGAGGGAGACGCCGTCGACGACCCGAGACCCGTCATAACCGGCGACCAGGTCGACGACCTCGAGCAGAGCGGTCATCGGGACACCTCCTCGAACAGGGGCTCGTCACCGCGTCCGCTCCCGAGGTATGCCTCCTGCACGGCTGGGTCGTCACGCACCTGGGCCGGAGTTCCGGAGGCGATGACCTTGCCCGCCGCCAGCACGCTGATGCTGTGAGCGAGCCGGAAGACCACGTCGAGGTCATGCTCGATGATGATGGCCGCCATCGTGTCTGGCAGCGACTCGATGAGCGCAGCGAAGTGATGTGTCTCGGCGGCTGACATACCGGCAGTCGGCTCGTCGAAGAGCACCACTTTCGGGTGGCAGGCCAACACGAGGGCAACCTCCACCTGGCGCCGCTCGCCGTGGCTCAACGCCGATACGGGGGCATTCAGACGGTCGGCGAGCCCGACGCGTTCGATGGATTCGATCGCGGCCTCGACGATGCGCCGGTCAGCACGCCGACGTGGCCAAGGGCGCAGCGGCTGGCCCTCGGTGCGCTCGACCCCCACACGTACGTTGTCGAGCACGCTCAAGCCCGAAAAGAGATTCGAGTGCTGGTAGGTCCGGACCAGGCCAGCCTTGGCACGCTGGGCTTCGTCGTGACCGGTGATTTCCTGGCCGTCGAGGACGATCTGCCCCCCAGCAGTCCGCTGCGCACCGGCCAGTGCCGCGAACAGTGAGGACTTGCCGGCACCGTTGGGCCCGATCAGCGCATGCCTCCTACCGACAGCCAGGCGCATCCCCACCGAGTCGACAGCGGTCAAGGCGCCGTACCGCACGGTGAGACCCTCGACCTCAAGCAACAGCGGCGCACTCGCCGCCGGTGCTGGCACCGACGGGTCGGTAGCTGTTACGGGGTTCATGCGGCGGCTCCACTGTGCGGGGGATCGGACCGGCGGCTGAGCTGATACCCGGCGATCCCGCGGGGGAGCAAGAACACCGCCAGGACGAACACGATCCCAAGGAGCAGATCGGCGTGGCCGGTGAAGTAGTTCGCCGCCAGCCAGTCTCTGGTCAGAAACACGACTGCGGCGCCGATTGCTGGGCCCCAAAGTGTGCCTGCGCCTCCCAGCACAACGCTGAGGAGCGCGAGGGCCGACACACTGAAGGCCAGGTCACCGGGTGAGACGAACCGGGTCTGCGCAGTCCATGCTGTGCCGGCGGCGCCGGCGATCGCGCCGGCGATGATGAAGGCGACTAGCCGCACCACGTACGTACTTTGCCCGACCGCTCGCAGGCGAGTAGGTGACTCCCGTACGGCGCGCATCGAGAGGCCGAGCGGGGACTTCGCGACGACGTACGCCACAGTGAGGCCGAGCAGGAACACCAGCAGTGCCCACCAGTAGGTGTAGCCCGCAAGAATGAGCGGCTCCCCGCCGGGATAGAGCGTCCCCGCGGGGATTCCCACAAGGCCGTTGCTGGCCCCGAGGAAGTCGAGGCGGTCCGCGACTTGGTGGATCAGCTCGCCGATGGCAAGCGTGACCATCAGGAAGACGATCCCCGCGGTCCGCACTGCGACCACGCCGGTGACCAGCGCGAGTAACCCGGCCGCGAGGGTGCCGACCGCGAGTTGCACGATCAGGTTGTCGGTCCAGTGAATGCCCACCAGGCCCGCGCTGTAGGCACCCACTCCGAAATAGCCAACCTGCGCCAGCGTCGGCATGCCTGTCACTCCGGTGAGCAGGTCGGTGCTGACAACCACGAGCGCGAAGGCGAGGATGCGGCCGCCAAGGCTCACGGGATAGGACGCAAGCAGAAACGGCACGGCCGCGAGGATGACGACGAGGAGCAGCACCCCTGCCGGGCGCAGTCGTCCGGTGCGTCGGGTCATGCGCGCGCCCCCGTCCCATAACGCGCCGGCAGCAGGCCTGCCGGCTTCAGCAGGAGCACGACGGCCATGGCGCCAAAGAGCAAGAAGGAGGCCAGATCCGGCAGCAGTGAAACCCCGAGGGTCTGGACCTGGCCCACGAGGACCGCCCCGAGCACCGCACCGCGGATGGACCCCAGCCCTCCGATCACGACCACCACGAGTGCGAGCAGCAGGACCGTGTTGTCCAACCCGGGTTGAGCACCCAGGACCGGACCGGCCAGGAGACCACCGAGGGTCGCCAACGCCGCCCCCACCGCGAACACTCCGCCGAGAACCAGCCGGCTGCGTACACCAATGGCCTCCACCATCGTGCGGTCGGCCACGGTCGCGCGGACCAGAGCTCCGGCTTTGGTGCGCTCCAGCACCAGAAAGAGTGCCACGCCGATGATCAGGCTGAGCACGATCACCGCCAAGCGGTAGGCCGGATAGGACCTGCCGAGGATCTCCACCGACCCGCCCAGGAACGCCGGCGGCGGCACGGAACGGACATCTGAACCAAAGACCTCACCCAGCACGTCACCGGCGATCATCGCGATACCCAAGGTGAGCAAGGCTTGTCGGAGGTGGTCGGATACTCCGCTGGTGACGGCTGCGAGCACGGCTCCGAGCACCAGACCTATAGCAGCCGCCGCGAGCATCGCGACGATGAATCCGATGGTCCCAGTGGCAGGGTCCAACAGGGCAACGCCGATGTAGGCGCCGGTCAGGGAAACTACCCCGTGCGCAAGGTTGAGCACGTCCATGGTCCCGAAGACCAGGGAGAGGCCGACAGCGATCAGGAACAGCAGCGCCGCCAGTGCGAGCCCATTGAGCATCGTGAGCAGGTTCGCGTCAAGCCAGCCCATCCCGACTCCTCCGTTTCACGGTGGTTCAGAGTTTGATGGAGGATTACTCGAGGTTGCCGATGATCACATTGCCCAGGCCACCGTCGACTTCCTTCACCTCGCGAAGGAAGTACGGCTCGTCCGGGTTGTGATCGGCGTCGAACTTCCACGTGCCACGCGGGCTGTCGATCTCCCCGATTCCGCCGAGTGCCTTGGCAATCGCGTCGCCACTGGTGCCGTCGGCATCGGCGAGCGCCTTGTCGAGTACGGCGGCGGCGTCGTACGCCTGGACGGCATACACCGTCGGGGGCGCGTCGTATGCCTTAGTGTACGCACCCACGAACGTCTTGTTCTCCGTAGTGTCCAGCAGGTTGCTGTAGTGAAGGGAGGTACGTACGCCCTTGGCAGCCTTGCCCTGGGCCTTGAGCACTCCTCCCTCCGTAAGGAAGCCCGGAGCGTAGAGCGGCAGCTTGCCAGCGAGCCCGAACGACTTGTACTGCTTGACGAAGTTCACCGCCTCGGCCCCTGCGTAGAAGACGTAGACGGCCTTGGCGCCTGAGTTCTGGACCTTGCTGAGATAAGGCTGCCAGTCCGCTGTCTTGCCGAACGGCGTGTAGGCCTCGCCCGCGATCTTGCCGCCGGCAGCGGTGAAGGCCTTCTTGAAGCCTGCGACGTACTCGTGGCCCGCCGCGTAGTCGGCGGCCATCACGTAGACCGTGCCGCCCTTGACCGCGTCGGCAACGGGCTTACCCAGGGACTCGCCGATGCTTCCGTTGGTGAACGAGGACCGCCAAATGTAGTCGGAGCCGTCCGCCAAGTCGTCGGCGCCCGCGTTCGCCACGATCAGCGGCACCTTGTTCTGGGTGACGATCTCCTTGACGCCGAGCGCGGTTGCGGAGTTCACAATGCCGACCACCGCGCTGACCTTGTCCTGGCTGATCACCTTCTGGACGGCCGGCACGCCGGTGTCCGGCGTCTCGCCCTCGTCAGCCTTGACGAGGTCCACCTCATGACCACCCAGCTTGTTG
This sequence comes from Segeticoccus rhizosphaerae, assembly GCF_009192725.1. Classification (GTDB taxonomy): domain Bacteria; phylum Actinomycetota; class Actinomycetes; order Actinomycetales; family Dermatophilaceae; genus Segeticoccus; species Segeticoccus rhizosphaerae. The sequence continues at coordinate 9,640 of NZ_VOHR01000079.1, forward strand.
TCGTGCTGGTTCAGGTAGAGCTGGAAGCCGTTGGTCATGTCCACGCCCAACGGTTCGTAGACACCGGAAGCGGGTACGACCAGCCCGACCTTCACCGCGCCACTGTCGCCGCTCGCGTCACCGCCAGCACTGCCGCTGTCGCTGAGGCTTCCGCCGCACGCAGTGGCGCCGAGAGCAAGTGCGGCCACCGTGGCCACGACGGAAAGGTGTCGAGGGTGTCGACGGTGTCGACGGAAAGAACCGGGCATGGTGGCTCCTCTGAGGGTGGGCGTCGTAAGTACGAAGCATGAACAAAGAAGCGGCGCGCGTCAATAGTTTGTTACATGTTTGTGAGACTCCCACTCCCCTGACACCAAGTCACCGTGGCGATTCGTTCGTGGATGGAACCGCCCCCGGCGTTGGTCTATAACGTGCCGAGCGCTCGCGCGCTATCGCCCCCGAGGACTTGCGTAACACAATTGCGCATCTCGACGTGACGGTGTTGTGCTCGTAGCAGGGCTCGCCCGACGGAGCCACCTGATCAGTGGCGGGCACTTCCTGGTCGAGAGCGCGGTGGACGAGGTCGAGCCGCTGATCAGCGACTTTCTCGACCGCCACCTCAGCAAGGCGTCGCCCGACGCGTAGGAGGCTGGACAGCGCCGCCCCGCCGCCCAGGTCCGCACGGATTGCTCGGCCAGCACAGGGCGCCGCCATCTTCCAGGGTCCTGTGGGCGCCCGGGTGCGACATCGAGTTCGCACAGCCGGTCGATGGTCAGTCCGTGCTTGCGCACCAGCCACCCGATCCGCGAGTGGGACACACGCTGGCTAGCCTCCGATGCTTGCCGTCTGGGGCCACTGTCGCAGGCGAGTGGGAGGATTTCGACCATGACCGGGATCGGGATCAGCCCCCTGAATATCGCCACTGCCTACTTCGACGCATGGAAGGCCAACGACATCGAGCGGGTTCGCCCACTGCTTGCTGACGACGTCGATTTCCTGGGGCCGCTCGGCACCACCCAGGGCCTCCATGACACGCTCAGGGGCTTGGGTGGCATGTTCGCCATGACCGAGCACGTTGAGATCGTGCACCGCTGGGTCGACGGGCCCGACGTGCTGACCTGGTTCCAGCTGCGCACGCGCAAGACGGGACCCATGGCGATCGTCAACTGGAGCCACGTCGAGAACGGCCGAATCACCCGCATCCGGGTCACATTCGACCCGCGGCCGATGCTGGGATGAACCTGTTGGCAGCATCCCACCCAACCACTGGCACGCGGAGCGTGCCAGTGGCCGATCCATAATCGGTCGTCACCTGCAGCGCGCCGTGGCTGACCCTGAGGAGGGGTCCGCTGTGCCGGGCGTGACTGGCTGACGTGCTCAGTCTGGCAGCACCGTTCCTTGATGGTGTACCTGATGAGGACCACGCTGTCACCAAACCCTCGGGCCGCGTCATCCGCCCGGACGGGCGGGGCTGACTCATGTTGATTGGGGAGTCAAGCGGCGTTCTACCCGCGCGGAAACGAGAGCACCACGAAGATCAGTCCCGACTGCGGACCCGCTTGCGAACCTTGTTCCGGCTGTCGCGGCGGTGCGGCACGATGTCAGTTATGGCACCCGAGTCCCGACATCTGAGCATATCGACCGACCGGCCGGAACCGTCTACGAGTACGCCGTAGATCCTTCCAACTTGCCGCAGTGGGCTGCCGGGTTGGCGAAGACGACCGTTGAGCACGTCGACGGCCAGTGTGTGGCCGACTCGCCCATGGGCCGGGTCACCGTCACCTTCGCCGAGCACAACGACTTCGGCATCCTCGATCACACCGTCACATTGCCCTCAGGTGAGAGTGTGTACAACCCACTCCGCGTGATCCCCGCTGGCGACGACGCCAGCGAGGTGGTGTTCACCCTGCGCGAGCGTCCTGACATGTCGAACGAAGAGTTCGCCCAGGATTCCCCCGCTGTTCAAGCTGACCTAGAGTCCCTCAAGCGAATTATCGAGGCAAGCTGACCGGTCCGAAACGCGCTCCCTCCTGCGGTTCCGGCCGACGATCCCGCCGCGGAACACGGTTGACCGATGGCGTCGCCGATCATGTGCCGATGACGGCTGCACGGCGGGCGGTGCGTCCTCATGCCCAACCGAACCCTTTGAGGACCGCGGAGATGCCGCGTTGCAGTTCGTAATGTTCGGCGCCCGTTCAACGGCGCCCGGTGACAGCAACCATCAACGAACCGTGCACGGACGAGCCGGCTCGCCGGCTCCCAGCCGTGGTGGCGAATGCCGAGCAAAACCGCTGCCTTGGCGAGGTCTGCGACCCTTGTGCGGTAGGCGACCTCCTCGAAGTCCAAGGCCGCGGGGATTCTCGTGCCGTCGTGGAGGAGATTCGCGGACCGAAAGTCGTCCTGCACAAGCTGCTCGCCGCGCGTCGGCCGGCCGCCGTCGATGCTGTGACGGTAGCCCGCCAGCGCTTCGTGGAGTGCCGCCAGCGTGTGGCCCGCCTCGCTGACCTGCGCTGGATCGCCGACATCGAAGAGGTCGCCGTCGATGACAGGAGTGACGCCGAGCGAGACACTGTCCAGCTCGGCCCGAAGACGACCATCCTTCGCGGGGATGGGAGCTGCCACGGGCAAGCCTGTGTCTTTCAGCCACATGGTGAGCTTCGCCGTATCCGCGAGACGCTGGAACAGCGACGGAAATGCTGACCACTTCGCAATGAGACGCCTTCCATCGCTCGTGACCCAGGCCGGCACGTTTCCGGCGCTCATCACCAGACGCTCGCAGTCATCGACCCCGATGGCCCAGGACTCCCACAGGGCGTCCCGCAGCCAACAGACCGCCGAACCCGCGTCGGCGAAGCCGAAGCGCTCGGACAGGACGTCTGCGGGGTCAGCTGACTCCCACAGCATGCGGAGTGTGGGTGGCGCGGCCGTCATGGTCGAACAGTCAACCAGTTCGACCAGCGGGACCCGGGGATGCTAAGTGCTAGGGGACGCGCCCCGCGTGATCCTCTCGCACGGAAACGCACACCGAGTATGTGAGTCGCCGCGCAACGTCAGCGACGAGATCATCCGCGGGGTCGCAGCAACCGGAGGCGTCGTCGAGCTGTGCGCCTTTCCGGCGTTTGTGTCCAGCGATGCGGTGCCGACTCTCGACCAGATGATCGATCACGCTGTGCACATCGCCGAACTAGTCGGCCCTGAGTACATCGGTTTGGGGTTCTACTTCGCTGATGAGGACGAGAACGACTACGACTACTTCGGCTACGACGAGCGCTACTATCCTCGTCCGCCGTGGACATGGCCGGCCGGGATCTCGTGGTGGGAAGAGGCGGCCAACATCACACCCGCCCTGTCCCGGCGCGGCTTCAGCATGGACGAGATCATCGGGATCATGGGCGAGACCTTCATGCGCGCGTTCGACCAGTCGTGGGTCACTCCGCCCACGCCGACGTCCACTATGTCGATGTCGTCGTGTCACGGCGGGCCCTGCCCATCATGACTGAGCTCGGACCCGTCGCCTGGCCGCACCAACAGCGCCAACGTCGCCTCGATGCGCCTCTCCGCACGGCTGGGTTCACCGAAGTCGAGCGGTCCACGCCTGGGGCGCCGAGCAATGGCTTGACCTTCGGTCCCCGATCACGCAGTCCGCTCCTGCAGCTCGACGCTGTGCTTCCTCGGTGCACCCATGACTCTCATCCCTCCTTGCGATGAGAGCCTCCATCAGACCCGGGGGCGATCCAGTCCACGGGCAGCTCCACGGCATTGACACCGAGTGACAACGGGTGGACGATTTTCTGCGTGGCGGGCGTCAGGCTCCCCGAGGGCCGAACAGGATGCAACCTTCATGAAGAGGGCTGGCATGCGCAGCCGAACTGCCTCTCGTTCCAGTCGGTAAACCACTCGGCGACGTACAGCCGGAGGTCCACGGCCGGGGTCACACCTGTCGAGCGACGGCGGCACCACTCCCTGGGACACCACGACCCCATGAATCGGCGACGCAAGCCACCTCGTTGCCAAGCCGTGGACAAAACCACCCTGACGGGCCAGCACCCCCGACCGGTCGACACCATTTACCAAGAAGGGCGTTAGTAGGTCGAATCAGTTGGCGGTGATGTAGGCCAGGTCTGGGTCGCCGAAGAAGCCGCGCACGAGGTGGGGTAGGGCCTGTA
>NZ_VOHR01000008.1 GCF_009192725.1 Segeticoccus rhizosphaerae
GCTTCGCCGGCGAGGCCGTCGCGGCGGCGGTCGAGCACGCGTTCCGCCCGGCGGCCGAGGGTGGGCTGGGTCTGCGACGGCTGCACGCGGTGACCGACCGGGCCAACACACCCTCGCAGCGAATCCTGCAGGGCGCCGGCTTCCGGCTCTGGGGCATCGACCACCAGTCGTATGCGCGGTCGGACGGCTCGATCTCGGACGGTGCCTTCTTCGAGCTGCTCGCCGACGACAACCGCGGCGGGCGCGCGGGAGCCGGCGTCCAGTGGACGGGGCATGCGACCCGAGACCAGCCAGCGGCCGGAGCCCAGGGTGGCGCCGGCCGAGGCGAGGCCGGACGGGGTCTGGAGCCGGCCACGATCGAGGGACGCGGCATCCGGCTGCGGGAGTGGCAGGAGGACGACATACCTCGCATCGTGGAGGCCTGCACCGACCCCGTCAGCCGGCACTGGCTCGCCACACTGCCCGAGCCGTATGACGAGGTGGCCGGCCGCGGCTACGTCGAGATGACCCGCGAGCGGCACCGCAACAGCGCGGGACTCTTCTGGTGCGTCGCCGACGCGAGGACGGACCGGTGCGTGGGCTCGCTCGGTCTGATGGACCTGTCCGGCGAGGACCCGACGACGGCCGAGGTCGGCTATTGGCTGCACCCGGACGCGCGTGGTCGCGGTGCCATGAGGCAGGCCGTCGGGCTGGCTGTGCGGCACGCCTTCCTGCCGGTCGAGGACGGCGGCCTCGGGCTGCGCCGGTTGCGGCTCAACGTCGCCGACGGCAACGAGGGCTCGGCGCGGATCGCGGACGCCAACGGTTTCACCGAGGTGGGACGCGACCGGGCGGCCGAGCGGTTGGGCGACGGATCGTACGTCGACCTGCGCCGGTTCGACCTGCTCGCCACCGAGTGGACCGGCTGACCCGGGATGCGCCGAAACGGTGGACAGGGCGGGCGAGGAGTGGTTCGTTGTGTGGTGGCCCGCTCACCCTGAGAGAGCCGAGGCCCCTCCGACGACACCAGGAGACCGTGCCGCCGCCGTGGCCCGTCCGCCGTCGAAAGGTCGCACCACCCATGTCGAAGACAACAGTGACCCGCCCCCGCTGGATCACCGCCGGCGTCGCCGCGATCGTCCTCGTGGGGGCCGGCGTCCCCGCTGCGCTCGCCTCCGGCGACGGTGGCTCGCATCCCGGATACACCGGGTCCCACGAGCCGCCCAACATCGACCTGGTCCGCCAGCAGATCTACGCCTACTACGGCGACCCCGAGAAGACGGGCACCGCCTCGGAGGACTCCGGCTACGGGCACAAGATGCACCGGATCGAGCGGCGCATCACCAACCTGCTCAAGGCGCGCCAGCACGCGAAGTACCACGGGTCGGACCCCACGCTCCTGCTCGACGTGGACGACACATCGCTGCTGACCTACAACTACGAGATCTTCAGCAACTTCGCCTACAACCCCGACACCAACGCGGAATTCGTGATGGGAGAGAAGTTCCCGGCGACCTTCGGCATGGTCAAGGTGGTCAAGAAGGCCAAGGCGATGGGGTATGACGTGGTCTACCTCACCGGCCGCCCCTCCACCCAGCAGGACGCGACCATCGGCAACCTGACCAAGGTCGGCTACCCCGCGCCGGACGCGATCTACACCCGGGACAGGGCCAACCCCCCGGCCTACATGACCTGTGCGCCGGATTGCACGACGATCCAGTACAAGTCGCTGACCCGCAAGCACATCAACCGGACCGGTAACCACATCGTGGCCAACGTGGGCGACCAGTTCTCCGACCTGGCAGGCGGATTCGCCGACCGGACCTTCAAGCTGCCCAACCCGATGTACTTCCTGCCCTAGGAGCGGCGCCCCGCGGGCGATGAGACACGGTCGAGGCCGAGCCATTCGGCCATCGAGGCCAGCTCGTCCGCGAGAGCCGGGCGCGCTTCGGGGGGCGCGTCCGGCTCCCAGTGGACGGCCTGCACCCGCAGCACCCCCGTGGCCCGGTCGGCCTTGAGGTCGCACCGGGCCACGAGGTGCTCGCCGAAGAGGAACGGCAGCACGTAGTAACCGTGCACCCGCTTGCCCTGCGGCACATAGATCTCGAGCCGGTAGTGGAAACCCCACAGCGCCAGCGTCCGATCCCGTTGCCAGATCAGGGAGTCGAAGGGGCTCAGGAGCGCCTGCGCGTGCACCCGCCGCGGCACCCGGGCATCCCGATGCAGGTATGCCGTCCGCTTCCAGCCCTGCACCGTCACCGGCACCAGCTCGCCCTCCGCGACGAGCGAGGCCAGCGCCGGGCGGGCCTGCTCCGGCTTCAGCCGGAAGTAGTCGCGCAGGCACTGCTCGCTGCCCACGCCGACTGCGCGTGCCGCGATGCGCATCAGCTCGCGGAAGGCAACGTCGTCGGGCGGGCGCACCTGCGGTGAGACCGCGTGCGGCAGCACGTCGCGGGGCATCACTCGCTCGAGCGAGGCGTAGCGCCGCTCGAACTGTGCGGTGCGGCCGGCGCTGGTGATCTCTCCCGCCCAGAAGAGGTGCTCGAGCGCGTTCTTGACCAGCGACCAGTTCCAGCCCCACTCCTCGCGGTCGCGGGGCACGTCGTGCTCGAGCGCGGACTCGACCTGGCGCGAGGTCAGCGGCCCTCGGGCCCGCACCTCGGTGGCCACGGCCACGACCAGCTCGGGGTGGTCGTGCGCCACCCGGCGCATCCCACCCCACGAGTCGTGCAGTGCCCGCCGCATCCGGAAGCCCAGCAACGGCCAGGTCGACGGCGGGATGAGGCTGGCCTCGTGCGCCCAGTACTCCACGAGCCGGCGCGGTGCCCGGTCACGTGCGCGGTCGAGCAGGCCGGTGTCATAACGGCCGAGCCGGGAGAACAGCGGGAGGTACTGGCTGCGCGTCAGCACGTTGACGCTGTCGATCTGGATGACGCCGACCCGGTCGATCACCCGGCCGACGTGCCGCATCGTCGCGGCGCCCGGCGCAGGTCGCGGGTCGCAAAAACCCTGAGCGGCCAGCGCGATCCGGCGTGCCTGCGATCGGGAGAGGACGCGAGGGGCCGGGACCGTGCCCGGGCTCACTCGGGCAGCTCGACCAGCTTGGCCTTCACGGCATACATCGCTGCTTCCATCCGCGAGTGCATCTGCAGCTTGTCGAGGATGTTGCGCACGTGGTTCTTGACCGTGTTCTCGGAGATGAAGAGTTCCTCGGCGATGTCGCGGTTGGACATGCCCCTCGACACCAGCTTGAGCACCTCGATCTCGCGCTCGGTCAACCGGGGCGCCGGCACCGACTCCTCCTGCCGCTGGATCAGCGAGCTGAACTCCGACAGCAGGGTGGAGGCCATGGAGGGGGAGATGAGCGACTGCCCCGAGTGGACGGCGCGCAGGCCCTCGGCGATCTCCTCACCCGGGATGTCCTTGAGCAGGTAGCCGTTGGCGCCGGCTCGGACCGCCTGGTAGAGGTCGCCCTCGTCGTCGGACGAGGTCAGGATGATGATCCGCGCGGACGGCGCCGTCGCCTTGATCGACGCGCACGCGTCGATACCGCTGGCACGCGGCATCCGGATGTCCATGAGCACCACGTCGGGCAGCAGCTCCGCGGCACGTTCGATCGCCTCGGTCCCGTCACTTGCCTCACCGACGATGTGGATGTCGGGCTCGAGGCTGAGGACGGCCTGGAGCCCGCGACGGTAGAGCCCGTGGTCGTCCGCGATGAGGACGCGGATGGGCTCGGGGTCACCCCCTGCAGTGGTCGAGCTTGGCTTCTCCTGCAACGGTGGTATCCCCTTCTCGACGCCCTGTGCCAGTGACGCAGGAACGGCATCCACGCTGGTCATGGGCGACATGATGGCACGCACCGGTGACAGGCAACAGGAGTATCGCACGCCACCTGCCACCGGTGCGCCTGGTCAGCTCACGCGCGCCCGGGGTTCGTCACGCTCCTGCTCGTCGGTCGCGGTCAGCTGTCCTTCGATCTGTTCGTCGTCGCCGGAGGCCTCCTGACGGTCGAGCCGCAGCACGCCGTAGGACCACCCGCGGCGCCGGTAGACGACACACGGCTGACCGGTGTCGATGTCCTCGAAGAGGTAGAAGTCGTGTCCGACCAGCTCCATGTTGTTCAGCGCCTGGTCGATGCCCATCGGGACGCTGGGGTGCACCTTCTCGCGCACCTCGATCGGCGAGTTGCCGTGGGTGCCGAGCTTTTGGTGCATGCGCTCTTCCTGGTCGTTCTCCGCCGTGTCACCCGACTCGCCATTCAGTCCCACCGGCTCGCTCGCCAGGCGTGCGGTCGCCTCACCCACCGACTCCGGCCTCTGCCGTCCCCGGTGCACGCGGCGGCGGTCCTGCGCACGCCGGATCCGCTCGAGGAGCTTGGTCATGGCCAGGTCGAGCGCGGCATACTCCTCGTCCGCACAGGCCTCGGCGCGGATGACCGACCTCTTGACGTGGCAGGTGATCTCCACCCGCTCACAGGCCTGCGCCCGGCGGGGGTTGGGCTCATGACTGATCACGACATCCACGCGCATGACGCGTGGTGCCAGTTGCGGGATCTTGGACAGCTTCTCGTCCAGATGACGGCGGAAGCGGTCGGTGACCTGGACGTGACGTCCAGTGACGGTGATCTCCACAGGTGCCCTCCTAGGGTGGTGACGCGTAGTTCTCTCCGGGCCCGCGAGGCCCCTTCGGCTGCTGCATCACCCCCTTGCTCTGGAGGTGCCCCGACGCGCCTCGGGCCGGCCCCACGAGTAGTGGCGTGGGACGCGACCCGTGTCCGGCGCTGCCGTGGCAACGACCACCAAGGTCATAGTTCGCACCGTAGTCGACCCGATCTGGAAACGACACACCGCTGACGAAATCGGGGTCAAGTCTTGGTGTGGACTGGCCGACGGGGTATCGCCGAGCCCGCACCCCGGGCGGCGGGAGTCAACTCATTCCGTAGTGCACCTGCATCGGCGAAGGCAGCCGTACGTCTGCCACAGGTCATCTGAAGGTAAAGGCGAGGTAAAAAATCTTCCCGGATTCGCTAGACAATGTCGGTGGTGTGGGCCATGATGCATTCCGTCGAAGGTTCAACTACCACGCGGGGGGAAACCCGCAGACGGCAGGGTATGACGTGTCAACAAGGGGTGGGCTGGTCGCGGACACTGCGCGGCAGCGTCGCGTGCTCGTTCTCTTCCTGATCGTCGTCGGGGTCGGCGTCGGGATCCTGGAGGGCTTCACCGAGGTGGTGGTGCCGACCGCGGCCGCGCTGCTCGCCCTCGACCTGCTCGCCGCCGCCTGGGTGGCGCGCAGCCACCCGCGGGTCATGCCCCACGTGCACCCGGCCATCGCGCTCGAGCTCGCCGGCGCCGGACTCATCGCCGCGGTCATCGGCTACAACATGCCAGCCGCACACGGCCTGCTGCCGATGCTGCTCATCCCGGCCCTGCGCATCGGTGAGTATGCCGGCCGCGCCCTGGCCAGCTGGACCGTCGCCTGCCTCTTCCCGCTCATCTTCATCCTCGACCGCTTCGTCGGGACGCAGTCCAGCCAGACCGACCGCACGAGCACGCTGCTCTGGCTCGTCATCGCCCTGATCACCGGCCTCGTCGGCGCCCGCGTCGCCACCATGGAGCGCGACCAGGAGGAGTCCACGCCCCGTGCCGCCCAGGAAGCGGCGGCTCTGCTGCGGCGGCTGGACACCCTGGCGGGCAGCATGGACGCCGGCTTCGACGTGCCCGCCTCGGCGGAGATGATGCTGGAGGCACTGCGCCAGGAGATCACGCTGCGCCGCTCAGCCGTCCTCGTCGGCACCAGCGACCACCCTGCGGTGCCTCTCGCGCTGCGCGGCAGTGACCGGGTTCCGTGGCCCGGACCCGAGGTCGAGGGCTCGCCGCTGCAGCACACCTGGTCCACCGGTGAGGCCATCGTCGAGGCATGGCAGGGCGACACGGGCAGCCGGACGGTGCTGACCGTGGCGATCCGCGACACCGACGGGCAGTCGATCGGAGTGCTCGTGGCCGACCGCGAGGGCTCGCTGCCGTTCAACCGCCACGACGTCGCCGTGGTCGAGGACATCGTCCACCAGCACGGCCCCAACCTCGACGTCGCGCTCTCCTTCGCCGCGCTGCGCGAGCACGCCGGCATGGAGGAGCGCGAGCGCCTGGCCCGCGAGATGCACGACGGCATCGCGCAGGAGCTGGTGGCGTTCGGCTACCAGATCGACATGGTGCGCCGGCAGTATGCCGAGAACCTCCCCCACCTGCCCAACCCGATGGACGGACTGCGCACCGACCTGACCCACGTCCTGTCCGGGCTGCGCCTGCGGATCGCCGACCTGCGGGTCGCGGTGCGCCCGGACCAGGGCCTCGGCGCCGTGATCAGCAGCCGGCTGCAGCGCTTCGGCACCAGCAGCGACCTGTCCATCGCCCTGCGGCTCAACGAGACCGGCTTCCGGCTCCCGGCCCACACCGAGACCCTGCTCTACCGCCTGTTCCTCAAGGTCCTCGACGACGCGCGGCACGCGCCCGGCGCCACGGCTCTCGATGTCAACCTCAGCGTGACCGCTCCGCAGGCCTTCCTGCGCATCACCCACGATGGTGCCAGCGAGCTGCACCAGCGTATCTTTCAGGACCACCCCATCAATGACCTCGGCGGGCAGGTCATCGTCGACCGCCTGCCGGGCACCGGTGTGGTCGTGCAGGTCGCTCTGCACGGCACGCCCCGGCGCGCACCCCAGCCCCTCACCAACGAACGGATGCCCCTGCGATGACTCTCTCGGTGATCCTCGTCGACGACCACGCGCTGGTGCGCGAGGGCCTCGCCCGCCTCATCGACTCCGCCCCGGAGTTCCAGGTGGCGGGACAGGGTGCCTGTCTGGCCGACGGCTACAGCCTGCTGGCCAAGCAGCACGACCTGCTCGTGGTGGACGTCTCGATGCCCGACGGCAGCGGTCTGTCGCTTGCCCGCTATGCGCGAGAGCACTACCCGAACATGGGCATCGTCGTGGTCACGATGCACAACGACGACGAGACGCTGCTCGAGGCCCTCGACGCAGGCGCCTCCGCGCTGGTGCTCAAGAGCGACCCGTCCGACGACGTGCTGTATGCCGTACGCCAGGCCGTGCACCGCCCGCGCAGCTTCGTCGCCGACGGGCTGTCTGACGCCCTGCGGCGCCGTGAGTCGTCCAGCAAGCCGCGGCTCACGCCGCGCGAGACCGAGGTCATGGCGAGCCTGCTCGATGGCGCCTCGGTCTCCCAGGTGGCCCGCTCCCTCTACATGAGCGAGTCGACCGTCAAGACCCACATCGCGCGCCTCTACGACAAGCTCGGTGTGCACAACCGCGCGGCCTTGGCCATGGCGGCTGTGCAGCACGGCCTGGTGCCGAACAGCGCCCGCTCCGCGCAGCAGGCCGCCCTCACCGCCTGACCGCTGCACCGGCTGGCTCCGTGGCTGGCCAGGAAGGTTGGGGGGAGCATGGCCAAGCCGTTCGTCGACCGGTTGACGCCGCTGCTGGAAACCGGGGACGTCGTGGGTGGTCGCCTGCTGCTCGACTCGCTGACCGGTCAGGAGCTGGCGGAGGCCAAGCAGTGGTTCGCCGGGAGCCGTCGCTTCGTCCGCGACCTGCACGCGCTCGACTTCGCCGGTGCGGACCATGAGGAACGGTCTCGCGCGCGGTGGGAGGCCTCCTGGATCATCGCGATGTGTGCGGTCCGATTGTGCGGGCCGACCACCGCGGCACGCCGGGTGCCGTGGCGCGACCTGTGGGACTTCATGCGGTGCGACGGTGAGGCGCAGTTCGTCCACCTGCTCTGGGAGACCGACCGGGCCTGGGTGGGACAGTTCGCCGAGACCGCGAGCGGGGTCGGACTCGGCGGACAGGCGCGCAACGTCAACGCCAACCTGTCGCGCGTGGTGCGCGCGGCCGTCATCCACCACGGGCTGCCCTGCCCGAGCGGCGCAACCTTCCTCGCCGCGTGGTCGGCGGGCACCGGAGCACCCACCTATGACGTCGCCGCGGTGCGCGACTGGCTGGCCCGCGACCCGCTGATGCCCGACCTGCTGCACCACTACCTCGCCTCCGGCCACTGCGGCCAGGTGCCGGGGCTGCCCGATGCCGTCCCAGAGCTTGTCGCTGCCGGGGTGCTGGATCGAGAGGCTTTGCTCGAGCACGTGCTCGGGCTGATGACCGCCCCGCAGCGCCCGGCCAGCCAACGCGTCCTCGCCGGAGTCTTCACGGCGCTCAACCCGCGGCCGGATGAGATCACAGGCGGCCTGACCTATCTGCTCGGCGTCATCTCCACTGCCCACGGCTCGGTCGGTCAGGTGCTGCTCCCCATGGCGCTGGAACTGGTCGATGACCCCGACGGGCTGCTCGAGCTCACGACGGTCGTCGCCGGCCGCCCAGAGCGCCGCCAGAAGTCGATGCTGCTGAAGGCGCTGGTTGGACCGTCCCTGCGCGCGAGGGTCGGCGACTCGGCCGTGCGGGAGGCGCTGCGCGTCCTCGCGACTGACGACGACGCGGCCTTCATCTCCAAAGTCACCGAGGCGCTCACCGCCCTCGGGGACGATGGCACCGACTCCGAGTCCGACAGCGAGGCGCCGGTGCTGGGGCTGTGGGGCCTGGAGCCTGCCACCCATTTGGAGGTGGACGCCTTCCGCACCCGGTGGCGCAAGCAGTTGCCACTGGGGCAGGTGCCGCTGTCCACCCTCATCGGCGAGTTGAACGACCTGTTCCTGGCTGGTGGCCTGCGCCCGGTCTGGCCGGTCGCGCTCGAGCTGGCCGACACCGCCTGTCGGATGCCGCGCAAGCCGGCCGGGCTGGCTGACCTCCTTCGCCTGCTCGCAACGTATGCCGTGGAGGTACCTCGCCCGCGCGAGCTCCCGCCATACGTCGCGGCCCTCGCCGCCCAGAGTGGGCGCAGCAAGGCGCAGATGGAGGCGCGTCGGCTCGGCTCGCTGTTGGCGGCCGTCGACGTGGACGACTACGTCGCGGGGTTGCGGCAGGCCGGTGCGCAGGACGTGCCGCCGCGGGTGCGTGGGCTGTGGCAGCGTGGCGCCCCGATCAACGTGCTGCCCTCGACCCTCCGGGTGGACGATCCGGTGCTCGACGTGCCCGCCCTGCGGCGCCAGCTCGAGGCGACGAGCTCGTGGCACGGAATGCAGGACAACGACCTGGTGGTGGTGCGGCCGGACTACGTCCAGCGCATGGAGCGAGTGAACCTGACCTTTGCCGACCGGCTCCTGGCCGTGGCGGTGCGGGCGATCCACGAGCACGGCGTAGCCGATTCCCGCCGCTTGTTGAGGGGCATCGAGCGGCCCGGCCACCCCTTCCCGGTGCCGGGGGCCATCGACCTGTGGGCAGCCGGGCACCTGGACGCCACGACGTTCTGGCGGCTTGCCCACCGGTCAATGACGGCGCTGGAGCACCACCGTCGGCTCACGAACAACCCGTGGCTCGACTACGCGGGACAGGCGACGATCGTGGAGGCCGTGACCGCAGCCGGGGACGAGACCATCGTGCTGCCGGTGTGGCTCAACGAAGCGACCACGCGGCTCACCTTCCTGCTGGCGTGCGAAGCGTTGGCCAAGGTCGAGCAGACGTCGGTGCTGCTGTCGACCCCCACCTATCGCGAGGGCACGCTCGACTTCGACGACCTGCTCGGCCGGTTGCGAGCGGTGGCCGCCGGCGGCGTCTCGGTCGGGCCGCTGGACCTGGTGCAGGCGCTGCACCGGTTGCGGCCGACCGACCCGGCTCGCGCTGTCGAGCTGGCCCCGCTCGAGGTCATGACTGACGCGGCGTTCACCAGCCCGGACGGCGACGAGGCCTGGGACGCGGTGGAACTCGTGCGGACCTGGCTGGCCCGGGGTGGGCTGCCTCCGCTGGACCCCGTCGTGGAGGATGGCGAGTGGTCGACGGTGGCGGTGGCTCCGGTCCCGTGGTCGCGTTGTGCCGCCCTGCCAGAGGAGTTGCGCGCCGACCCGTGGTGCCCGGGCCCCATGGTCGACGCCGTGCGGATGATGCCGCTCTGGGGAGACCGGTGCGCCGCTCTGGACCGTCCCGAATGGGATGGCTACGGCGCGTTCCCGACCCTGATCGCCGGTCCGCTGGGGCTTCCCATGCACGACCGGTTTCTCCAGCTGATGACACGCACCGGCCAGGGGGGTGTGGACGTCGTCGTGTCCACCATGCTGTCGGTGTTGCGGCTCGATCGGCTCGACCCGCAGCTCGCCGCGGAGGCCGCGCTCCGGCGACATGCGGTGGGGACGCTGGAGCTGGCGGCGATCAACTGGTCGGCCTGGGTTGCTTTCGAGTTCGGTGGTTTTCGTGGATTGTGGCCGTCACTGCTGGAGATCGCGGCCGCGCTGTGTACGGTCCCAGAACCGCTCGCGGAGCTGCCCGCGCTGATGGGCCTGCTCAGCGACTACGCACATGAGGTGCCCGAACCCGTCATACCGGAATCGTTGCGCGCCTTCGCCGACGGTGCAGGGAACGCGCGGGGTCGGACGGAGGCGCGGGCATTGGTCGAGGCACTTTCGATGACCGCCCCGGACGCCCTGGATGAGACCGACGAGCGGGTGTCGGCATGAGCTCCTTCGCGGCGGAGTCGGTGCTGACTCGCTCGCCCGAGAGCCAACGCCTCGAGCTGGCGACCGGACTCGGTGTCACGCCAACGGGGCTGGTAGAGAGCCCGGTGTTCTTCTCCGGCTTCCTGGACCGGCCTGATGTGGCCGCCTCCGGCCTGCTTGCCGTCGCGGACGTGGCCGCCAGTCGGTATGCCGACGCCGGACTGGCCGCGCGCCTCGCCTCGATGGACCCGGTCGTGACGGCCGGTGGAACCTGCCTGCGCTTCGAGTCGTTCTCGGCGTGCAACGGTGTGCACGCTCGGTTTGACCTGCTCCGCGAGGGATTGGGCGGCGGCGAGGTCGGCTTCGGCACGACGAACGTCGACATCAACCCTCCCCTGCGCAAGGCCCTGGCCAGGGTCAACCGGGCCGAGGCGATGCACCTGAGCGTCGGGCGGGACGAACTGCGCGCGTCGTCGCTGGCGGGCACGCATGTGGAACGCAAGGTCAACCTGCCGGAGCGGTGGGTCCGGGGCCTGGCGGAGGTGCCGGCGCTCACTGCGGCGATGACGCGCGTCGCCGAGCTTCGCGGGCCGGCGATCGCGCGCTTCTTCTCGACCCTCCCGCGGGTCGCCCCGCCGGGGCCGTCGATGAACGTCCTGCCGATGCCCTCGGGGTGGCGCCTTGCGACCCGCGCGCTGCCGAAGTCCTTTCCGCTACCTGGTGTCTCGCGCCTCCGCGGTGCCGACCGAATCATCCGGCACGCCTCGCGTCTCGCGGTGTACGTCAACGTCAACGGCACCACGGCCTGGGTGTTCGACGTGCCGGGCGGCCGCTTCACCCTGGTGCTCAGCCCCGATCCCTTCCGGGGCTTCTCGGGCGAAGGCACCCTGCTCACGCTGCTCACCGACAGTGACGCAGAGTCGCACGGGCGACGAGTGCTCGCCGAGCTCGGCTGGACGCCGCTCGTCGACCCGAAGGACTTGGCCGAGCGCACCGGCCTGGGCCCCGGCAAGGTGGCTTCTGGCCTGGGCTGGCTCGCCGCCTGCGGGCGACTCGGCTACGACCTGACGGAAGGCGCGTGGTTCCACCGCGAGTTGCCCATCGACAGCGACAAGGTCTTGCGCCGCAACCCCCGCCTTGCCTCGGCCCGCAAGCTATTGGAAAGTGGCTCTATCAGGGACGGCAGCGACGGCTGGAAGGTGGAGGGTAGCTACGGCAACCGCTACACGGTGACGAAGCAGTTGCGCTGCGACTGCGCCTGGGGCGTCGAGCACGACGGCAACCGTGGCCCCTGCAAGCACGTCTTGGCGGCCATCCTCACCTTCCGCGACTCGGGTTTGGACTGACCGCACCCCTGTCAGGGCAGTGCGAAGGGTGCCTCGGACACGAACCATGCAAGTGCCACACAGTTGGTGACAACCGTGCACCAGAAGATGGTGCGGAACGGTTGTTTGACCGTCTTGTGCCGGAAGACCTGTCGTGCGACCAAGGCACCCGGCCAACCGCCCACCAGGGCGATCGTGTGAAGGGTGGACTCCGACGTGCGCCATCTACCCTGCTTCGCTGCGGACTTGTCCGCGCCGTAGAGCACGAACGCCACTGCGCTGAACAGTCCATAGGCAGCCAACAACACGACGTGAATCTGATCCTCCACCAACAGGACCACCTGGAGAGCGAAGAACAACACGGCGGAGGCGGAAGCCACTAGTACTGCACTGGTCCTTGTGCTGCCGGCTCGTCCGTGGGCCGCGTACCGCACCCGTGAGACGCGTGCCGGGTTACGCTCGTCACGAGTCTCGACGGAGGTGACCTCACAACCGGGGGGCAGGCCTCGGCCCACGCGGGAACGCACTCACGTGCACAAAGACACGCGAGCCTCCACCGGCGGGAGTGATGAAGCCGAAACCCCGGGCGTCGTTCCAGTCCTCCAAAACCCCGCGCTGAGACCTGGCGCTGTTGTCTGAAGGCACGCTTCCCGCTCCTTGGCTCGGATATCCCCAGGCTGGGCCGTGTGACCCCCGGTTCCGGCGCAATAACGCGGACGGAACAGGTACCGTCACCCGGCGCGCGGCGAGGCCGTGGTGGGGCGGCATCCCCTGGTTGCCGCCCCACCGGATCCCCCTGCCGCTCGGGTCCCCAACCCGATAGGGGTCTCACATCTGGCTGAAGGTGCCCCCGCCGGCGTCTACGATAACGACGTCGGACGCGTGGCGTCAGAAGTTCGCGAACGAACTCATAACACGGATGGCGCCAGGACCAACGATCACGATGAACATTGCCGGGAATACACAGAGAAGCATGGGGAACAGGATCTTGATCGGCACCTTTTGAGCCTTTTCCTCGGCACGCTGGCGTCGCACAAGCCGCATCTGCAGGGCCTGTTCTCGCAACACTGCACCGATGGGCAGTCCGAGGCGGTCAGCCTGCACTAGGGAAGTCACGAACGTCTTGACTTCCGGCACACTCGTCCTCTGCGACATCGACTGGAAAGCTGCTCCGCGAGAGCGGCCGATCTGAATCTCCTGCAGAACACGCGAGAATTCACCAGCCACTGGACCGGTGACCGACTTGGCGACCTGTTGCAACGCCCCATCGAAGGCTTGTCCTGCCTCAACACACACCGTGAGCATGTCCAGCGCGTCGGCCAGGCCGCGACGCAGCCCATCCTGTCGCTTGACCCCCGCGTTGTATATGAGTAGGTCAGGCAAGTAGAAGCCCACTGCACCAAGGCCCACCCCTGCAGCAACCCCGCCTAAGGTGAGGCCGCCAGCGAAGGTTAGCCCCAGCGCGCCAGAAATGATCAGCAGCGCGCCCTTGACGGCGAAGACCCGCTCGAGTGCCCAAGCTGGAGGGTTACCCGCAACATCGAGCATCTTCGTGAGTCGCTTTGCGGCGCCTCCTGGAGATAGCTTCGTGGCGAGTCGCCGCGTCATGCCGAAAAGAAATCCCTCTAAGCGATCTCCGAGCCCCAACTCATTGCGAGCGACCTCTTGCGTACGGAAGTCGTGTTGGATCAGGGCCAGGCTGCGAGCAACGCCTGTCGGCTGGGAAGTGGAACTCAGGAGGATGACCAACGCCGCTCCGAGGCCCAGCAATACTGCTCCGCCACCGGTGTAGAGAAGAATTTGCGGACTCATCTCAGACCTCCACCTTGACGACACGGCTCATCCAGAACATGCCAAACAGAAGAGACACGGTCCCGCCAGTGACCATCAACAAGCCCATACCCGTGGTCCACAAGAGCGAGATGTAGTCGCGGTTGACGAGAAGCATGTACAGGAGCAGACCAATGGGTAGCGCGACCAAGATGTATGCGGACAACCGTCCATCCGCCGACAACGCCCGGATCTGGCGGACGAGCGACTCCCGCTCTCGAATCGTCCCGGCCGTGGTGCGCAAGGTCTCGGCGAGGTTGCCACCCACCTGACGTTGGATCCGGATCGCCATCGTGGTCCATTCCAGGTTAGTGCTTCCCATCCGACTTGCCATCCGCTCGAGACTGTCCTCGAGGTCAGCTCCGATGCGAGTCTCTGCCAGAGCTCTTGAAAATTCCTTGGCGGACGGCTCAGCCGCGTCACGCGTCACGGCGTCGACCGCCTGCGCCAACGAGAATCCTGTCGACAAGCTACTGGCGATTAGCGTCAATACATCTGGCAGTTGGGTATCAAACTTGCTCGCCCGCCGTGCCGCCTTGAAACGTAGAAAGAACAGCGATGCCCCAAGCCCGACGACGATCGAGACCACAAGAGCAACCAAGCTGCCGATAATCGAACTCCGCAAACCGAGCCAAGCCACCGTAAAGGTCACAATCACGGCAACGACCCGCAGCACGTACCACTCGCCCACCCGCAATGGCAGGTCGGCCCGTTCGAGCAGAACGGCCGTCTTGGCGCTGGAATCATGCCGCTTTGCCCAAGCGTCACTCACCCTGAGCACGCCGGCCGCGATGCCGCTAGTGCCAGACTTAGTTGCCTTGGTCTTCGCGTTGGCAACTGTGCCGACGTACTCGTCAAGAGATCGGATCCGGCGACGCGCTTCTGGGGTGAAGGCGGACCCGGTGGCGAGCAGCGACACTATCAAGAGACCGGCGAACACTGCACCAACTGCAACCCAGATCCACCCGGCCGACAGCCAGGGCGTTGCAGCCACCTTGGGTGCTGGGACGGCGGGTGCGACTTCAGCGACACTGGGCCGTGGGGCCGGCGATGTTACGGACGATGGGACCCTCGTCGACGGTGAGACGTGCGTTGCCACGCCTGCCGCGATGGGCGCACCATTGGCGCGGCCAGTGATGCGCAGTGCTTGGTTGCCAGAGACCCCAGGAGGCACCGTGACCTTCACTCGGACCTGCCCTGCGAGGGCCTTTGCGGCAGACGCGAAAGCCGCCCTGAGCGCTTTAGGGTCATCAGCCTGCACCAGGTGCCCCTGCGTGCCCTTGACGATAGTCCGGAGAGCCGCAAACTGGCTCTCGACGGTATGGAAGGCGACTGCCTCGGTCCGGATGCCATGGCTGGTGAGGACCTTGAGAGTCAACTTGGGGTTGGACTTGCTGACGGTGTCTCCGCCGTCGCTGAGCACGATGATTGTGCGACTTCCGTCTGGGCCCAGAGCCTTCGCGGCCCGCTGGAGGCCATCGTAGAGCGCCGTCTCGCCCTTTGCCTGCAGCGCGGGGAGAGCCTCAAGTACTGCACGCCGGTCGGTAGTGGGGCCAACGAGGACCTCGGGCTTATCAGCAAACGTCGCCAGCCCGACCCTAAGGTCGGAGGGGGCTTGCTTGAGGAAGGTCCGAGCTGCCTCTATGGCTGCGGCGATCCCGTCGCGCCCCATCGATCCACTGGTGTCGATCAGCAACACAGTCGAACGCCGCTCGTGCTGCACGCCCTCAACCGACACTGTTGCCTGCTTCCCTCCCACTGTCGCTCTGATGCTTCGAGGGTCGATGACAACCGTGTCCTCCCCTGCGGGCACCGTCAACATTGCGGTGATGTGGCCTTCGTCCCCCTTGACGTCGCTCAGCGAAACGGGTTTGGGGGTAGTGGCACCATGGGCTGCCGGCGCGACCGTCAGGCACAACAACATGGTCAGAAGGCACAGGGCCAGGGCCCGCGCGCGTTGTTGGACACTCACGCCGGCTCCCGCAAGTCGCCTACGGCAAAAGCGCCGGCCGGCAATTGGATCCCAGCGTCGCTGAGTGCTTGAGCAAATTTCGGTCGGAGACCGGTGGACCGCAGCGAACCTCGTACGCGGCCCTGATCGTCCCGACCGGGAGAAAAGTCGAAGGTGAAGAGGTCTTGCAGCGTAATCACGTCACCCTCCATACCCACCACCTCCGTGATCGCCAGAACCCGGCGCGTTCCATCCTTGAGCCGGGTGAGCTGGACGATGAGGTCGACGGCGCTGGAGACCTGGTCACGAATGGCGCGAATCGGTAAATCAACCCCGGCCATCAAGACCATGGTTTCGAGTCGAGAAAGGCTGTCGCGTGGCGAGTTGGCGTGCACGGTGGTCAACGATCCGTCGTGGCCGGTGTTCATCGCCTGCAACATGTCGAGAGCGGCACCGTCCCGGACCTCCCCCACGACAATACGATCAGGTCGCATGCGGAGCGAGTTGCGCACGAGATCGCGAATCGCGATGCTGCCCTTGCCCTCGACGTTCGGCGGGCGCGATTCCATACGCAAGACGTGGCGTTGGCGCAATTGCAGTTCAGCGGCATCTTCGATAGTCACGATGCGCTCGTCGTCGGGAATGTAGCTGGACATGACATTGAGGAACGTCGTCTTGCCAGAGCCGGTTCCCCCAGAGATGACGATGTTGAGCCGGCCGCGCACGCAGGCATCGAGCACATCACGGGCCTGAGTCGTCATCGTGCCGAATGCGATCAGGTCGTTGTCGGTGAACGGATCAGCCGCGAACTTGCGGATGGTGAGAACGCTGCCGTCTAGGGCTATGGGAGCTATCACGGCATTCACGCGCGAGCCGTCGGGAAGCCGCGCATCGACCATAGGCTGAGCCTCGTCGATGCGTCGACCCACCCTGGCCACGATCTTGTCAATGGTTCGCCTCAGGTGGGCATCGCTGGTAAAAGATGCGGCGACGGGATGGATCTTGCCAGCGCGTTCGATGTAGATCTGGTGCGGACCGTTGACCATGATCTCGGTGATCTCGCTGTCGCGCAATAGCGGCTCCAGAGGGCCGTGGCCGAGGATCTCGTCGGCCACCTCCTGGGCTATCCGGGTGCGGTCGGCGTTGGAAAGCGGCGTGTCCTCGGCCTCGAGGACCCCTTGCAATGTTACTCGAACCCGCTGCTCCAACTCGCTGCTTGCGAGGTGTGGATCATAAAGTTGCGGTCCGAGACTCTCGATGAGTCCCTCATGGACGCTGGCCTTGACCGCAGCGTACGGATCGACTGCCACGGCCGGCTCTTGGCTGCCAGCCGTGGCCGACGAGCCCGCAGTTGGAACGACGGGCGAGCTGCGGCGTGCTTGTTCCAGGCGATCGGCGAGACTCATGCCTGGCTCCCAGCCTCGGCGCGGCGCAGGAAACGGCGTCCGTTGGCCCGGTGAGCAGCCTTGCTCACCGGCATCGGGGACTCGACCGCCATCTTTATAGCGGGACGCAGTCGCTCGCGGACCAGCGCCTTGAGTGCGAGGCTGACTGGGTTCTTCGGCTCGTGCAGCACGACGGGCACGCCGCGGTTCGTGGCGGCGGTGACGGCACGGTTGTCCGGGATCTCCTGAGCCAGCTCGTGATGCAAGGCGGTGGTGACATCATCAACCGAAAGCCCGACCTTCGCGTCTGCTCTGTTGAGCACGAGCAAACGGTTAGCCTTCGGGTGTCCCAGTAGGTCGAGGGTATCGAGGGCGAGCCGCAGGTTCTTGACCGCGGGAATGTCGAGCGTCGCCAACAGAACCGAGGCGTCGCAGGCGTCGAAGCTGGTCAAGACGTGCTCTGTGAAGGCTGGCGGCGTGTCAATGACAACGACGTCATAGACCTTTTTGGCAACACGAAGAACCTCGGCGACAACGGCGGCTGGGATGCGGTCTGCGTCGCCCGGGTGAGCCGGAGCACAAAGCGCGTCTAGCCCCGAGTCGTGGTGCGTGACCACGGAGGCCAAGCCCTCAGCGTCCAGGTGGCCAGCCATCGCGACGACGTCTGCGATCGAGCGCTCCGGCATCAGGCCGAGCGAGATCGCCACATCGCCGAATGCAAGATCGAGGTCGATCAGCAGCACGCGGGTGGTGCGGTCCAAAGCGAGCTCAGCAGCCATGTTGGTTGAGACCGTGGTCTTGCCGCAGCCCCCCTTGGCCGAGAAGACGGTGACGATGCGGCCCTCCGCCGCCTCAGATCCCCCTGCCAGCCCGGCCAGCCTTGTCGAGAGTTGCTGGCTGCGAGAGCAGGCCTCGGTAAGGCTACTAAGGTCATCGGCACTCACGACCTCTCGAACACCCGCCCGCAGCGATTGGGCAAGGACACCGACGTCAAGCCTCCGACGCATCAGCACCACGCCTACTTCAGGCCGTTCGAGTCGTAGCGAGTCCGCCACGGTGAGCGCAGACGTCAGATCGATATCCGGTCCAATGACCAGCAGTATCTCGCGGCGATCATCGGCGAGACTGCGGTGTGCAGCGGGCGCAGACTCGACGACACGCATGCCGTGTCCCAGCGCCAACCGGAGGTTCTCGGCTGCCTGGTGGTCGGTTTCCCAAAGGAAGGTCATGACTGTCTCACTTTCCGAGGACGGTGTTGTCGTTGACGTCCGTCGCGGTGTCCGGCTTGGCGTCCTTGCCGAGCAGGCCGGCGTAGAGCGTGCCGGTCTGGATGCCGTGTACCAGGCGGAGGGAGTCCTTTGGAGAGACTGCCACGGTCACCAATGCCTGCAGCTCGTCATCTGGAGTCGTGCCGGCGCTTTTGTCCTTACCTTCGGTGGCGGTAGGTGCCGGAGCAGGAGCGCCTTCCCGGGTGGTGCCGACTGCGATGACTTTGACGCCGGTCAGCAGGATGCGGGTGGCGTGCAGGTACTCGGGCTTGTCCGCCAAGTGCTCTCCATTGGGCGTCAACTTGTCAGCCTTGGGGTCGTGAGCATTGAAGGTGTCGTAGATGACGATCTGAGATCCAGGCTTGAGCAGAGGCGCGATCCGCTGAGGGTCCGAGAGGCTCACCGTGATCGCCACCATGCCCTTGGGCACCAGCGGCAAGGTGACCTTCTTCGTCGCCTTGGCAGTACCGAAGCGATCGGTGAGCACGACTTCACCAATCTGTATATCGGACTCGGCGACCAATGAGCGCGTTGCTGGCTCGACGCTCGTCATCGCGCCGTCGGGCACGCCCTTGGCTACAACCTGTTCCGGCACGATGAAGGCGCCGTCGACTGCCTTGGCCAACGTGGTGCCCTCCGGCACCGCCTTCTTGGCGATGTAGACAGTGGAGACCTCTTGGCCGGCCACCGCCCGCTTGTCGGCAGACTGAGCATAAGCCACGACGGCTCCCGCTCCCACCACCGCCACGACCAGGGCGATCACGATCGCCACCACTCGACGCTTCATGTCAGTTCCTCATCCCGCCATCTGAATAACCGTGGCACCCAGGTTTGGTGTGCCGGGGGGGCCAATCACGGTGCCAGTCGGCACCAAATCCTTCAGGAAATATCCGTAGAGACAGTTTCCGCCCTTGGCCTGGCATGCTGCTTTCGCTGCAGCTGTCGGATATCCCGGGAGGTTCGCCTTAAGCTGACCCGTGACATCGACGGCCGTAATGAAGAAGGCTGCCAAACCAAGGATGTGGTAGTTGGCGTTGCTACCGTTAGCCGTGTTGTCACACAGGACCTTTAAATTCGACTGACAGTCGTACACCGGCACGTATGCAACCTGTCCGACGGTAGCTTTTATAGAGTCGCTGCAGCCGCTCGGCGGGCTTACACCGGTCGACACGCTGACCCAGCCATTGGCGTCGACCTTGCTCTGACAGTTGGGTGTTGGGGCGAGCCAGCCGAAACCACCAGGTTGGTCATGACCATTGAAGCTGCACGGCGCGTCGTTGCTACCGTTGAGTTCGATCGCGATCTCTGCCGTGGGGTAGGTGGCGCCACTTCCGGTGGCGTCACGCCATTCACACGCGGAGAGAGTAAACGGCAGAGTCGAAATGAAATTCGCCGGCGGTCCCCAGGCAGCGGCTGCACAGGCCTGGTGGAAAGTGCCGGTTGAGCTGCCGGTCAATGACTGGGCGAAGATTGAGGGAAGGAGGGTGTCGCCAACGGGAGTACGGGTGTAGACGCGGACGAAGTTGGAATCCGCTGGCAGGTTGGCGTCTGGGCAGTTCTGCAGTAGTTTCGATGCCACGGTGCCGCAAGATGGGAGGGTGTTGTTGGGATCGTGACCACAGACAGCTGGCCCACCGTCGCTCCGTGCCAGTGCGGTATTGGTGTCGCTGTTGTCGTTGGCGTCGGCGAGGTTCTTGAGGTCGGGACTTGAATCGCTAGGGCAGGCATTGGTCTTCGCGCATTGCAGCGCAGCGGCCAAGGCACCAGCGTCGGCGCCGTTTTGCAATTGACGTCGCTCGTGAGACATGGCGCCGACGTCGACCGTGAGGGCGGCCATCCCGAGCAAGGAGCCCATACCGAGCACCACGGCCACGATTAGGGCAACAGCCCCGCGCTCGCGGTCCCGGCTTGCGAAGGGCTTCATCCTTGACACCTCATCGTCGCCGTCTGGGGGTAATTGCGGTCAATGCCGGGAATCCAGCCGACCAGGATCAGACCAGTCGGGTGCCAACCGACCGTCACTTCTGCAGAGTCGTTCGGCAAGGGAGCTGCCGGGCACGCCCGAGTCACGGCAACGGTCATACTGGAAAGCCCTGGGGCAGCTGCGTGCGCTCTCGTGGAGACATCGCCCGGAAAGCCGAGCGACTCCATGCGGACTCCCTCGCGGGCCGCTTGACTGAGTTGGATTTGAGCCGTGTAGATGCGGCCGAAGTCGATGATGCCGAAGAGCAGGACAATCAGGAGTGGCAGCACGAGAGCCATCTCAACCGCGGCTGCGCCGCGGTCGTGACCTTCTCTGCGTCGGCGTCTCATGGCCGGGCTCCTGGTGGTGTGTTGAGGAATACCTGCGCTGATAACCAGCGCAAGAGCCGGTCCGGCGGCGCCCGCGAAAGAGGAACGCCGCCGGACTTCGGCCTAGAACGGTGGGACCGAGGCGAAAAGCCCTTGGACCCTGATGCCGACAACAGTCACCATTGCGATGATCATGCCAGCGATGAGGCCGGCCATGAGCGCGTACTCCACGGCCGTGGCACCACGGTCGCCGTGCCGGCTGACCGTGGAGTACCGCTGGATCACGGCAGGTTGGTGTTGACGAGGTTGAACGCGCCCAGGATCTTCTGGCCAACTGCCGCGACGACGACGATGATGATGGCCGCGATGAGCGCGACCATGATGCCGTACTCCACCGCAGTGGCGCCGCGGTCCTTCTTGTCCTGGAGGAGGTGGAAGGCGCGGGTCTGGAGCTTGACGAGTGCAGAGGTCATGTCGAATCCCCTTTCAAGGGCTTGGGTGGTGCGGCCCGGGAGGTGGTCCGCGACATCACCTAGATTGCCCGGCGCGAGGTCCACGCACCATCGGCTGTTCCGCCCCTTTGTGGCTGCCTCTTCGGACGACAATGGGGGTCATCCGAACGGATGACCCCGACGCCTCTGGGTGGCCGCCACGGTGGCCCCTACCACGTGCCCTGCGCCGGCCTCACGAAGCGCTCTGGCCGCTTCGGTCAGGGTCGCCCCCGTCGTCAACACGTCGTCGACCAGCACACACGCCGAGCCCCCCGGGCAGCCGGCCCAACGAGCCCGCACGGCCATCGCGCGGTCGAGGTTGGCGGCGCGTTCGACGCTGTCCAGCCCGGCTTGATCCGCTACCCGCCGGGTCAGCCGAAGACATCTTGCCACATATATCGACCTGTGATCGAACGGGCTTGAGCCCCTGACCTGAATTTCGCGAATCGCCTTGCCCAACAATATATTCAGCGGGACGTCGCCGCGACTACGGACCGCTTGGGGTGAAGACGGCGCCGGCACCAACCACACCGGCCGGCCCGCTTGCAACGCCGCCGCCACAACCACATCCTCCGCGAGCGCAGCCTGCAGAGCAGCCGCGAGCAGGGGCGCGAGGACGTGCACCAGATCGCGCCGGTCACCGTCCTTGAAGGCGACCAGCGCGCCTCGGAAAGGCCCGGCATACGGTCCACTCGCCCACACGGGCGGACAGCCCTGCGGCATCGGATCGGGTCGCGCCGGCCGCGGCCAGCCGGCGCTCCCGTCCCGCAGCTGAGCCTCGCACTCGTCACACCACGGACGACCGGGCGACCCGCAACCACCGCAGCTCGACGGCAGGGCTAGACCGGCCAGCTCGCCCAGGCAGCGTCGCAGCAGCCCGCGCTGGTCCCGAGGAACAAGGTCGGACGTAGCCATGCCGCCACGATGTCACTGCATCCGGAGCCCCGGGAACGAGCGAGGCGCCTCGTGGATCAAGGCCGTTCGCAGAAGAGGGGTGTGGAGGGAACTCAGGAACCCGGGACGACGATGTCGGTGCCGGGACCGTATTCGGGCCAGCTCGCACCCGCCCGGGTGAGGACCTTGTCGCGGTCGGTCACGACCAGCAGGCCCTGCGAGCCGCCCTGGCCGGTGGCCGTGATGGAGCGCGCGCCCTCGACCGGGTTGAGCGGGGTGAGCTGGCCGCCGATGTCGATGACGAAGGGACGGATCCGCTCCCTGGTGGAGGTGCGCCCCAGCACCGCCACCGACCGGTCCGACACCCAGACCACGTCGGTCACGGAGATCAAGGTGGAGCCGATCCGCTTGGGCGGGGTGAGCCCGACTGGGTTGCCATGGCGGTCACGCTTCACCGCGGTGATCGCGACCTGGTCGCGGTCGGTCTTCGGGTCGTGCAGGACGATCACGGCGCGCTGGTCGGTGCGGGACATCCGGAAGTCGATGATCTGCCGGTCGCCGAGCCACGGCACCGCCACCTCCTCCGGCAACGCATCGGCCATCGTCGTGATCGTGTTGATAACCCACAGACGGCTGCGTCCCCCTGCCTGGCCGGCGACCCAGAGGCCGTTTTGGCTGCCGAAGCTCGGCTCGGTCAGGTCGGTGGCGAAGCGGGGCACCATGTGGAAGGTCTCGCCCTCCCACCGGCCCAGGTCCTTGTGGTCACCGCCGATCGCCGCGAGCTGGTCGCCGCTGGGTGATGCCGCGAGCCCGATCCACCCGATGGGCACCTGCGGCAGCTCGGGCGCGGACTTGGGGTGCACCGGCGGCAGGTCGATCCGGGTCGCGTCCACCCGAGTGAGCTCGGTGCCGGAGCGCAGCAACGCCGGCTGGTCCACCGGCGCCGTGAGGCCATAGCCCACATCGCTCGGATCGGTGGGGCTGTGCGAGAGGCCTTGCACCTCGAGCGGCGCGTCGTCCACCCGGATGGTCAACCGGCGCACCGAGGGCGACTGGTCCAGCGTGGTCAGGAACTGCGCCCACATCATCTTGCGATGCTCGACGTCGGCGTCTCGCGCGCGCGCGTTGAGGTCGAGGGTGGCCGTGCCGTCCTCGATGGCCACGGCGTCGACGGCCATCGACGCGCCGGACGGCACGCCGGTCTCGACCGCACCCCGCAGGTAGGCCGGCACCGGCTCGAGCTGCGCGCGCGCCAGGCTCGTGGCAAGGCCGGGTCCGGTGGGGAACCACCGCACATCCGGGACCATCGCGCGGGTCTTCGGGTCGATGTAGTTGACGCCGAACGCCTGGTAGAGCCGCTCGAAGTCGAGCGCGCTCACCCACAGCCCGAAGCCTTTCGGCAGGGCAGAGATGCGCCACTGGCCTTCGACCTTCTGGAGGGTGAACCTCGCCGAGCGGTGCGCGCTGGCGGACAGGTCGGTGTAGTAGCCCTGTGAGTTGACCGTCGCCACAGCCTTCACCCCTACCGTCACGTGGTCGGGCGGCTGGTGCTTCACGGTGAAGTTGGTCTCGCCGGTGTGGACGACGACCTTGCGCTCGGGCACCCACTTCTCCGCGAGGCGGGCGGTGAGAAACTGCCGCGCCACCTCGTGGTCGTTCTCGAAGCCAGCACCCGCGCGGAGGAAGCCCCTGACGATGTCGTTCTGCGAGGCGCCGGCACGGGGTCCGTCGTAGTCGATGCGGAACGGTTCCCCCGGCCCGGGGCCGAGGGCCAGACCAGGCTTGACCTCGCTCTCGGAGGGCAGGCCAGCGCAGGCCGTGAGCGTCATCAACAGCGCGAGCACGGCCGCCAGCAGGGTCCGCCGTCTCACGACGTCGACCGATCCATCGGCAGCGGGGATTGGCCGATCGGCACACCGGGCTTGGTCGGCAGGGTCAGCCGGAAGCACGAGCCCTCACCCGGCTCGCCCCACGCCTGCAGCCAGCCCTGATGCAGTCGGGCGTCCTCGAGGGAAATCGAGAGTCCGAGACCGGTGCCACCCGTGGTCCGGGCGCGGGCGGGGTCGGCACGCCAGAAGCGGTTGAAGACCAGGCCGGCCTCACCCGGTCGCAACCCCACTCCTCGGTCGCGCACCATGACTGCGGCTGCGGTCCCGTTGACCCCCACGGTGACCGTCACGGGCCGACCTTCTCCGTGCTCGATCGCGTTGACCACGAGGTTGCGCAGGATGCGCTCGATCCGCCGGGAGTCGACCTGCGCCATACATGGTTGTTGGGGAGCCACAATCTGCAGCTCGCTGCCACGCCGGGCGGCGAGGTGCTGCGCGGCCTCGACAGTCCGCGCCACCGAGTCGCGCAGGTCGGTGTCCTCGAGGTCCAGGGCTGCCGCTCCGGCGTCGAACCGGCTGATCTCGAGCAGGTCGGCCAGCAGGGCCTCAAAACGGTCCAGCTCGTCGTGCAGCAGCTCGGCCGAGCGGGACACCGACGGCTCGAAGTCGGCTCGTGCCGCGTGGAGCAGGTCGACGGCCATCCGGATCGTCGTCAGCGGGGTGCGCAGCTCGTGCGACACGTCGGAAACGAAGCGCTGCTGCACCGCGGAGAGGTCCTTGAGCTGGCGGATCTGCGACTGGAGGCTGTCGGCCATCGCGTTGAACGAGGTCGCCAGCCGGGCCAGGTCGTCCTCCCCCCGCACCTTCATCCGTTCGTCGAGCGCGCCGGAGGTCAGCCGCTCGGAGACGTGGGCGGCGCGGCGGACCGGCTCGACTGCGAGCCGAGTGACCATCCAGGCCACCGCGCCGACCAGCAGGATCAGCGCGACGCCACCGAGGTTGAAGGTGCGCTGGACCACGGCGAGGGTGGCCTCTTCGCTCTCCATGGGGAACACGAAATACAGGTCGTAGTCCCCGGCGGTCGGGATGTCGACGCGTGACCCGACCAGCACGGCGGGGACCATCCGGTTCTGCTGGTCCTTCACGGTGATGATCTTGACCGCTTGGTGGGTGCTGTTCCTGGCGAGCTGGTTGCGCGCGTCCTGCGGGATGCTGGGCAGCCCGATGTTGCCGCTGCCGCCGGAGATCACGGTCGGCACGATGACATTGCGCTGGTTGGTGATCGCGCGGGTGAGGATGACCTCGCGCGAGTTGTCCTCGCCCGGGGAGGCGCTGGACTGCACGATGTCACCGGCCAGGCTCTTGAGGCTGTCACGGTCGGTGCGATCCGCTCCGGTGAACTTGGCCTGTGCGGAGCGGGTCTGCTGCGCCGCCTCCTGCTGGGCGGAAGAGATCCGCGCCTGCACGAGGCCGTCGGCGATCCGCTGGTAGAGATAGGAGCCGAGCAACAGCGCCATGACCGTGCCCAGGAGCATGGTCAGCAGGACCACCCGCAGCTGCAGCGACGAGCGCCAGAGCCGGGTGAGCCAGTGCAAGAAGGCGAGTGCTCCTCGCCGTAGCGCCGCGAGGAGCCGCTCGAGGTCCTGGACTATCGGAGCCTTGGGGTCCTTGCGCTGCGTCGTCTCAGCCTCCGCGGGCGGGCTGATCTGGACCATCGCCCTAGGCCGGGCCCGCCCTGTAGCCGACGCCACGCACGGTCACGACGATCTCGGGGTGCTCGGGGTCGCGCTCGATCTTGGAGCGCAGCCGCTGCACGTGCACGTTGACCAGCCGGGTGTCGCCGGCGTGGCGGTAGCCCCACACCTGCTCGAGCAGGATCTCCCGGGTGAAGACCTGCCACGGCTTGCGCGCCAGCGCCACCAGCAGGTCGAACTCGAGGGGGGTGAGCGAGAGCGGCTTGCCGTCGCGCTTGACGGAGTGTCCGGCCACGTCGATGACCAGGTCGCCGACCTCCAGCCGCTCGGGCTCGGGCTCGTCGGTGCGCCGCAGACGCGCCCGCACCCGCGCAATGAGCTCCTGCGGCTTGAACGGCTTGAGTACGTAGTCGTCGGCACCGGCCTCCAGGCCCACCACGACGTCCACCGTGTCGGTGCGGGCGGTGAGCATCACGATCGGGACACCGGACTCGGCCCGCAGACGCCGGCAGACCTCGATCCCGTCGAGGCCGGGCAGCATGACGTCGAGCAGCACGAGATCGGGCTTGGCCTCGTGGAACGCCTCCACCGCAGTGCCCCCCTCTGCGCAGTGCGTCACCTCGAGGCCCTCGTTGCGCAGCACGATGCCCAGCATCTCTGCCAGTGCGAGGTCGTCGTCGACGACGAGCACGCTTCCCTTCACGGCACAGTCCTTCCCTCGCCGGTGTGGAGGCCATCGTCGCATCATCTTCCCCCACAGACACACACCGACGCCCGCAAGGAGATCCCAACCCGTGATCGCTAGGTCCTAGGCGTGGGTCGCGATGGCCTCGGCAGCGAAAGCACGAGACTGGAGAAATTCACCCGAACAGCCGATGGCGAAACCGCTCGGGTCGTCTCGATAGTGGGCCCATGACTGTCGACCTGCACGAGGTGGCCACGCGGCGTCTCGGTTCGACACAGACCGGTGGACGGCCCCTTCCCGCGTGGATCCCGCTGCCGGCACTCGCCTTGATACTGGTGTCCGTTGTTGTTCTGGGGCGACAGCCCCTGAGCGACCCTGACACCTGGTGGCACCTGCGCGCCGGAAACTACCTGCTGCAGAGTGGCCACTTCACCGGCCCGGAGCCCTGGAGTAGCTTTTCATCCCGCCTCTGGGTATTGCACGAGTGGTTACCCGAAGTGGTGATGAGCCGGTTCGCGGCCACCTTCGGCCTTGCCGGCGTCTCATGGGTCTTTTGTCTGGGTCTGGTACTCGTCACCGTGAGCCTCTTCGTGGCTGCCAGGCGAGAGGCGGGCCCACTCGCTGCAACCGCTGCCACCGCCATAGGCCTCATAGGCATGAGCGCTAGTCTTTCGCCTCGACCACAGATCGTCTCCTTCGCCCTGCTGACCCTCTACACCGCGGCATGGCTCGCGACGGCGCGAGACCTGCGCCCACGGTGGTGGATGGTCCCAGTGACATGGCTTTGGGCTAGCTCACACGGGATGTGGTTCACGGGAGTCCTGGTCGGTACGGCGGTGATCGTCGGCCTTGCCCTGGAGCATCGTGTCAACGTTCGACAGGCGTTTCGTCTTGCCCTGGTGCCAGTGGGATGCATGGTCGCGGCAGCCTTGACTCCCGTGGGCCCGCAGCTGCTGATCTCTCCGTTGTCTGTCCGCGGTTACGCCCAGTTCGTCGCGGAGTGGGTCGCGCCGGTCATCACAGACCCTGCCCCAATGGCCACACTGACCATGGCGCTGGTCGTGGCAATAACTTGGGTACGTTCGGCGCGCCCAACTCCTTGGCATCAGATCGCCGTCCTGGTCGTTGCCCTGGGATGGACGCTGCTATACGGACGCACCGTTGCTGTCGGCGCCGCAATGACCGCACCACTCTTTGCCGGCTGTCTGCAAGTCCTGCTCAAGCAGTCCCGACCCCATTTCGCCAGAGCGGAGAGGATCTTTGTCTTCGGTGTGGCAGCACTCTGCATGGTCGTCGCGGCAATCGTTCCGGGCCCGAGCGCGCCTTCGGCAGCCGCATTCCCCAGCGCGCTAAACGGCAAACTCTCACAGCTCCCATCAGGCACCGTGATGCTGGACGCGTACTTCCTCGGCGGTTGGCTGCTCTGGCAGCACCCAAATCTCGACCTCGTGATTGACGGGCGGACTGAGGTCTATGCGGTTTCGTATGTTGAGGACTACATGGGCGCACTGCGTGCCGACCGTGGGTGGGACGAGTTCGTACGGTCGTCGGGCGCAAAGGTGGCGCTGGTGGAGACCGGCTCACCGCTCGCAACCGCGCTTCAACAGCGGTTGTCCTGGCGGTCGGACGGTTCGGATGCGGGCTACACCCTGCTCCGAGCGCCTTGAACCGACGTCAGGTGAGTCAGGATGTCGGTCCGGGTGCTGTCCGGGCGATTGACCTCAAGTCCACCTGAGGCTGCAGTCTTAGTCTCATGGACGGCCTACCCGCATCGTCGACGCTCCGCATCGTGCGGCCCACGAAGGACCTGGACACGACCGAGACCTTCTGGGTCGAAGGCGTGGGCCTCGAGGCGCTGTGGCGCAACGACCACCCGCACGCCGGCGAACACGCACTCCTCATGGTCGGTGTCGCCGGTGCGGTATGGCACTTGGAGATCGTCGACGATCCTGCGGCGGCGGCTGAGAGTCGCCCGAGCGCCGAGGACCTCCTCGTGCTCTACCTCGGCGAGTCTGCCGACCCGCAGTGGGTCGACAGGATCTGCGCCCACGGCGGGACGGTCGTCCCGTCCCGCAACCCCTACTGGGACCAGTGGGGCGTCACGATCAAGGATCCGGACGGGCATCTCCTGGTCCTGTCCCACCGCACCTGGGGCCCGCGCACAACAGTCACTCCCGTCCCTTCCCAGCGGGTCCGCGGAGATGGGGTCCCACGGTGACGGCTGCCCGCCGAGCAGTCGGTCCAGCGGTTCACGTTGAAGCCCGTCCTCCCGGGCGCGGCGGCGGCCCCAGGGGCAGCGGCCGGGGGGCGATGCGCTGACAGGATGGCCAGGTGGACACCCTCAGGTCGATCGCTCTCTTCATCGCCGCCGCCATCGCCGAGATCAGTGGCGCCTGGCTGGTCTGGCAGGGAGTCCGCGAACACAGGGGATGGCTCTGGATGGGCGCCGGCGTCATCGCGCTCGGCCTCTACGGCTTCGTCGCCACCTTGCAGCCGGACGCCAACTTCGGCCGGATCCTCGCTGCCTACGGCGGTGTCTTCGTCGCCGGTTCTCTCGCGTGGGGCATGGCAATCGACGGCTACCGGCCGGACCGCTACGACATCGCGGGCGCCCTCGTCTGCCTGGTCGGCGTCGCCGTCATCATGTACGCGCCGCGCACCCGCTGACGCCGGGACCGACCTCCGCAGCCCTCCCCCACCGTCGAAGGACCCTTGGCGCGAAACGGTCGCCCAGCCCGCGCCCCGTGCCAACCCGCCCCCAGACGCAGGTATGCCGTCCGCTCACCGGAGCGGACGGCATACCTGCGATTGCTCGACCGGCAGAGGAAGCCGGGCGCCTGAGGATCAGTAGCGGTAGTGCTCCGGCTTGTAGGGGCCGGCGACGTCGACGCCGAGGTAGTCGGCCTGCTGCTTGGTCAGCTCGGTGAGCCGGACGCCGAGGGCGTCGAGGTGCAGGCGGGCGACCTTCTCGTCGAGGTGCTTGGGCAGCACGTAGACCTGGTTGGAGTAGTCACCCGGCTTGGTCCACAGCTCGATCTGGGCGATCGTCTGGTTGGCAAACGAGTTGCTCATGACGAAGCTCGGGTGGCCCGTGGCGTTGCCCAGGTTGAGCAGCCGACCCTCCGACAGCACGATAATTGAATGGGAAGTGCCCGCTGAATCATCATTGAACGTCCACTCGTGCACCTGCGGCTTGATCTCGGTCTTGGTGATGCCCTTGATCTTGGCCAGCCCCGCCATGTCGAGCTCGTTGTCGAAGTGGCCGATGTTGCCGACGATGGCCTTGTCCTTCATCCGGCTCATCTGGCCGGCCGAGATGACGTTGAAGCAGCCGGTCGTGGTGACGAAGATGTCGGCGGTCTCGACGACGTCGTCGAGCTGGGCGACCTGGTAGCCCTCCATCGCCGCCTGCAGCGCGCAGATCGGGTCGATCTCGGTGATGATCACGCGGGCGCCCTGGCCGCGCAGCGACTCGGCGCAGCCCTTGCCGACGTCGCCGTAGCCGCAGATGACCGCGACCTTGCCGCCGATGAGCACGTCGGTGGCGCGGTTGAGGCCGTCGATGAGGCTGTGGCGGCAGCCGTACTTGTTGTCGAACTTCGACTTGGTGACCGAGTCGTTGACGTTGATCGCCGGGAAGAGCAGCGTGCCGGCCTTCTGCATCTCGTAGAGCCGGTGGACACCGGTCGTGGTCTCCTCGGTGACCCCCTTGATGCCCTGGGCGATCTTGGTCCACTTCTGCGGCTCGGTCTTGAGGGTCTCGCGCACGACCCCCATCACGACCTGGAACTCCTCAGGGTCCTCGTCGGTGGCGGTGGGCACGACGCCGGCCGCCTCCCACTTGACGCCGTTGTGCACGAGCATCGTGGCGTCGCCGCCGTCGTCGAGGATCATGTTGGGACCCTCGCCCCGCCAGGTGAGGATCTGGGTGGTGCACCACCAGTACTCCTCCAGCGTCTCCCCCTTCCAGGCGAAGACCGGCACACCCTGCAGGTCGTCGGGGCTGCCGTGCGGGCCGACGACGACGGCCGCGGCCGCCTCGTCCTGGGTGGAGAAGATGTTGCAGGAGGCCCAGCGGACCTCGGCACCGAGCGCAGTGAGGGTCTCGATGAGGACTGCGGTCTGCACGGTCATGTGCAGCGAGCCGGCGATGCGCGCCCCCTTGAGGGGCTGGCTGGCGGCGAACTCGTCCCGCAGGGACATCAGGCCGGGCATCTCCTGCTCGGCCAAGCGGATCTGGTTACGGCCGGCCTCGGCGAGGCTGAGGTCGCGAACCTTGTGGTCAAAGGACATAGGAAAAGTGCTCCTGGTCGTCTTACGGTCGGTTGGCAGACCCGGCGTAGCCCCTCTGGGCGCATCTTCTCGCGGGTCATCACCCACGCCGGCAACCGCCAGTCTATGCCCGTATGCCGCCCGCCCGCCGCCCGCGCGCGGCGGCCGCGCCGCTCGCCCAGCCACACGGCATACCCGCAAGTCGGGTCAGCACTCGGCAGATCGTCCTCGAGGATGATGCGGTCGCGACCTGTGGTCGATGCGCTGTGGCGCCAGCGAGGTCACAGTGAAGGTGCACCTTTCGCCACGCTGCCGGAGGAAGCCGGTAGGAATGGGACAGCGTCTGCAGGAGGACCGAGAATGACCCACACGGAGCGCCTCGTCGCGCGCGATCGATCCCGACAGGCAACCCGGAACCCTGCGGTCCCGCCGTCGGCGGTGGCGCAGAGGATCTCCGTCACTCTTGGCATGTGGGGTTTCGGTTACGCCTGCTACCGCGCCTACTACGCAGTCGGTGGCACCTTCGGCATGATCGGCGAACCACGCTCCGAGACACAGTTTCGCGTCATCAACGCCCTCGGCGCCGCGATCATCCTGCTCGCCGCGATCGTGCCGGTTGTGCTGGTGCGGGTGCGCCCGGCTCGGGCCGCCGTTCCAGTGCTCGCGTGGGTGGCCGCTGTCGGCTGCTCCATGCACGCCGTCGTCGACATCATCTTGAGGGTGCTCAGCCTGACCGGCGTTCATCCGACGCAGCTGCCGAGCAGCGTGTGGCTCTCGGTGGACCGCCGGGCCGCCGACCTCCAGGACGTGCTGCTGAACGAGCCGTGGTTCCTTGTCGAGGGCCTCCTGTGGGCGGCTCTCGGCCTGGCCTTCGTCGCGGCGCCACGCCGGCGCGCCTGGCTGTGGTCGGCCCTCGCTGCGTGCCTCGCGCTCAGCGTCGTCGGAGTCCTCAGCGGACTTGACGTCATCGGGTCCTTCCACCTCGGCTAGATCGGACAGCGACCGACACCGTGGGGACCGGCGCGTCCTGGTCGGGCATCAGGTCACGCATCTGGTCGAAGACGATCGCTCCCGCCTCGGCAAGCTCGGCGTGCGGGGTCAGGCCACCACCGAAGCCGTATGCCGTCATGCCGGCCGCCCGCGCGGCCCGCACCCCGAAGGCGCTGTCCTCGACCACCACACACCGGTGCGGCTCGACGCCGAGGCGAGTCGCGGCATACAGGAAGAGATCGGGTGCGGGCTTGCCGTGCTCCACCTCGTCTGCGCTGAAGATGCGGCCGTCGAAGAGCTCCCACAGCCCGGTGAGGCCCAGGGTCTTGCGCATCTTGGCGTGTGACCCGCTCGAGGCGACGCAGGTGAGGGTGCCGGCCGCGATCAGGGCCTCGGCGAGCTCGCGGACGCCGGGCACCGCCCGCAGGTCACTCTCGAACGACGCATGGACCTCGGCGGTGGAGCGCTCGTCGAACTCGCGGGTGCGCTCCGGCCCCAGGTGACGCTCGACCTCGGCCAGCATCGCGGCGCTGGTGGCGCCCATGAAGCGGCGGACGAGCTCCTCCTGGGTCATCGGCCAGCCCATCTCGGTGAGCATGCGGGCCTCGACGACCGCGGTGAGGCGTTCGCTGTCGACCAGGACGCCGTCACAGTCGAAGATCACCAGGTCGGCGTCGGCTGGCGCCAGGGGTGTTGGACTCGTCATGTGGTCAGGGTGCCTCGGCGCGTTCCCACGGCGCGGGCTCGGCACTGCCGCGGTCGATGTCGGGCTCGAGGTAGAGCACCAGGGTGAGGCCGGGGACGGCCGCACGGGCCCGTTGCTCGGCGTCGTTGATGGCCGAGGAGATCTCGTCGCCGTGCTCCCGGCGGCCGACCCCGAGCTTGGCCGCGACCAACAGCTCCTCGGGCCCGAGGTGCAGGGTGCGCATGTGGATCACCCGGGTGACGGCGTCCGTGGTGTCCGACTCGAGGGCGTCGCGGATCTTGCGGATGACGTCGAGACCCGCCGACTCGCCGATCAGCAGCGACTTCATCTCGACGGCGAGCGTGATCGCCACCGCCACGAGCAGGAAGCCGATGGCGGCGGTGCCGACGGCGTCCCACTTGCCGTTGCCGGTGAGCAGCGTCAGCCCAACGCCGAAGAGCGCGAAGATGAGGCCGAGCAGCGCGGCGAAGTCCTCGAGCAGGATGACCGGCAACTCAGGCGCCTTGGCGCTGCGGATGAACTTCGGCCAGGACTGCTCGCCACGGGTGTGGTTGCTCTCCTTCACGGCCGTGCGGAAGGACATGCCCTCCATGCCGATCGCGACGAGCAGCACCACGATCGGGACCCACCACCACTTGCCCTCGAGGCCGTGCGGGTCGGCCCACTTGTGCCAGGCCTCGTAGAGCGCGAACAGGCCGCCGACGCTGAACAGCACGATCGAGACGATGAACGCGTAGACGTAGCGCTCGCGCCCGAAGCCGAAGGGGTGCTCGGGCGTGGCCTTGCGCTTGCTGCGCTTGCCGCCCAGCAGCAGGAGCCCCTGGTTGCCGGAGTCGGCCACCGAGTGCACCGACTCGGCGAGCATCGAGCTGGACCCGGTCAGCAGGAACGCGATGAACTTGGTGATCGCGATGCCGGTGTTGGCCAGCAGAGCCGCGATGATCGCCTTGGTGCCGCCCTCGGTTGACATGCGGAAGAGACTAACCGCCCGCGCTGCGGAGGCGCCCGCGACGCGGCCCAAGGCGCCGGAGTCGTCGCCGCCGCAAGCTCTGAGGCTCGGGCGGACAGCACCCCTTGCGCCCGCGTGATTGGGTAGTCGCCGTGGAGACTCGAGCGGGCGAGGTCACGGTCCAGTATGTCGAGCACGGAGCCGGCCGGCCGGTGCTCGTGCTGCACGGCGCTGGGGTCGACCACCGCGAGACCGAGGCCTGCTTCGAGCCGATCCTGCGCGACGGTGCAGGGTTGCGGCGGATCTATCCGGATCTTCCCGGCATGGGTCGAACGGTCGCTCCCGATGATCTGCGCAGCGCCGAGGACGTCCTCGCCACTCTGCTCGAATTCGCCCGTGCGGTCGCCGGCGACAGCTACCTGCTCATCGGTCACTCGGCGGGTGCCTACTACGCCCAGGCGATGGCCGACAGGGTGCCGGCGCAGGTCGCCGGTCTCACGCTGGTCTGCCCGTTGCTGCCGGGCACGCGCGACGTTCCGCCACACCGCGCCGTTGTCGGAGCGGACGAGATCGGCGACGAGGGCTTCCGCAGCTACTTCGTGATCCACACGCCGGAGATGCTCGAGCGTTACGAGCGCCATGTCGCTCCCGCGGCCGCGTTGGTCGACCAGGCCGCGATGGCGCGAATCGACGAGCGGTGGGAGCTCGCCTCCCATCCTGGGCCCACCTTTGCAGGCCCCACGCTGATCGTGGCGGGGCGGCTGGACTCGAGCGTCGGCTACCGGGCCGCGGTTGACCTCGTCGACCACTACGCGCACGCCTCGCTGACCGTGCTGGACGACGGGGGGCATGCCCTGCCTCACGAACAGCCCGACCTCCTCCGCGCCCTGGTCACAGAGTGGCTCGGGCGCGTCGAACGATCGGCTCGGCGTTGAGGACGCGGTTCGTCCGAGATCTGACCTAGCGTGACGGCATACAGGCACATCCGGAGCGGAGTGATGACCATGACGCAGCAGCGGCTGACCGAGGCCCAGGTACGCGAGGCCGGCCTGGACGACTGGCGGCAGATCCTCGGGCGGCTCAAGGCACGCTTTCGGACCGGCGACTTCGCCACCGGGCTGGCCCTGGTGGACAAGATCGGGGAGGCTGCCGAGGCGGCCGACCACCACCCCGACATCACGCTGACCTACACGGACGTCATCGTGGCGCTGACGAGCCACGACGTGCAGGGCGTCACGGGACGCGATCTGCAGCTTGCGCGGCAGATCAGCGACCACGCGGCGCAGCTCGGCGTCGAGGCGGACGTGTCCGGCCTGACCCAGCTCGAGCTGGGACTGGACACCGCCGCGGGGCAACGCCTGGCACCGTTCTATGCAGCCCTGCTCGGCGGGGAGGTGGACCACGGCGAACCGGTCGACCGCAGTGGTCAGGTCCCGACCGTGTGGTGGCAGGACCCCGGCGAAACCGACGCGGAGTGGGCCCTTCCCGAGCAGTCCTTCGAGCAGCGCTGGCACTTCGACGTGTGGGTCCCCCACGACGAGGCAGAACGTCGCCTGCAGGCGGTCCTCGACGCGGGCGGCCGGCTGGTCAGCGACAAGGCAGCGCCGGCCTACTGGGTGGTCGAGGACGCCGACGGCAACCGTTCCTGCATCTGCACACCGTCCGGGCGCTGAGCCGAGCTGGAGGGCCGCCAACGCCGACCATCGGGGCCGTGGGTGCCCGGGCCGGCGTCTGCCGCGCGTCGGCCCGTTGCTCTCCGAACATCCCGTATGCCGGGTGACTGGCTCCCGTCCACGGGCTCGTCTCCGCCTGTGGACAGTGGGGCGTCTCGGGTAGGGGTTGTGGACAACTCGGTCGACGGATCCGACTGGCAGTGCTGTTGATTCGGGCTGAGTGGGTTGTCGGTGGTCACCTCTAGGGTGAAGTCATGAAGCACAGCGGACCACCGTTCCCCCGCGGGGGCGACACCGGCTCAGGCACGGGTGGTGCCTTCGGCCTCGGTGGCGGACACGGGATGCCGGAGCGTCCGCTGGATGCCTCCGACGTCGCGGCGGCGGCAGCCGCGAGCGGGTCGGGTGAGGTGGGCCCGGAGGGGCTGCCGCGGGTCGACGCGGTTGAGGTTGCTGCGGCGCGTGAGCGACTGTCGCGCACCGCGGCGGATCTGCGGACGGTCGCGGCCGGTCTGTGGTCGGTCGGGTCGGACGACCTCGCCGCCCTGATCAGCCATCTCGACGGGGTGCGCTCAGGGGTGGACATCGCCACCGTGCTGGCCACCAGGGATGCGGCACAGCGGGGCGTGGTCAGCGAGTCACAGCAGGCGTCAGAGGGGCAGTGGCTCCGTGCCCAGGCCCCGACGCTCGAGCCGGCGGAGGCGGCAGCCGTGGGACAGGTCGCGAAGGCGTGCACCCAGCAGCCGCGTCACCAACTCCTGCAGTCCCTGGTGGCATCGGGTGCGGCGACGACCAAGGCCGCCGCGACGGCGCTGCGCGAGGTCACCAAGATCTTGCCCGACCTCGACCTGGACGTCGACTACGACGAGGTGCTGGGCTGGTATCTCAGCGCGTTGATGGGTGGCGCGACCGGCGCCGACCTCCGACGACTGTCCGACCGGCTGCGCCAGCAGTACGGCTCCGCCGAGGCCAACCAGAAGGGCGAGAAGGCCCACGGCCTCAATGCCCTGGACGTCTCCACCCTCCCCGACGGGGTGCGGCGCTACCTGATCCACCTGTGCCCTGAATACGCCGCGGCCCTGGATGCCGCGCTGGCCACCCTCTCCGCGCCCCAGCCCGGTGTCGACCCCGACACCGGCGAGCAGCTCCGGGACGAGCGCACGCCCGCCCGTCGCCGCGCCGAGGCCTTGGTCGAGATCGTCAAGCGCACGGCGGCCACCGATCCGAGCACCTCGTCGACCGCGACGACCAAGCTGATCCTGACCATGTCGATGGCCGACCTCCTCTCGGGCACCGGTTCCGCCACCACCCGCGAGGGCGAGCTCCTGGATGCCGGGACGGCCAGGCGGCTCGCCTGCGACGCCGACGTGATCCCTGCGGTCCTGGGCGGTGGCGCGGAGATCCTCGACTGGGGCACCGAGAAACGCCTGTTCGACGGCCCGTTGCGGGCAGCGATCGTGGCCAGGGACCGGTGCTGCACCTTCCCTGGCTGCGGACGACCGGCGACCTGGTGCCAGGCACATCACCTGATTTACTGGATCGACGGCGGCAGGACCGCCCTGACCAACGCTGCCCTCCTGTGCCAGCGACACCATACGATCGTCCACCGGGACAAACTCGGCGCCTCCATCGTCGACCACGAGGTGGTCTGGGACACCACTCCTCGTGCGGAGCCGCCCACCTCGGACACCGGTTACCCGCCGCAGATCACGACCTGCCCCGGCCAGCGCGACGGGCGCGACGGGCGCGACGGGCGCGACGAACGCGGTGAGGGCGACCACGGGGGCGGCGGG